>CAYSUY010000011.1:927-43869 GCA_964434345.1 uncultured Acetobacteraceae bacterium | reverse complement strand
CAGGGAACGAAATTCATCGCTGGCGAGCCGATGAACCCGGCGACGAACCGCGTGCGCGGCGCGGCGTAGAGTTCCGTGGGCGCTCCGGCCTGTTCGATGCGGCCATTGTTCATGACGACCACGCGGTCGGCGAGGGTCATGGCCTCCACCTGGTCGTGGGTGACGTACACCGTAGTCGTCCGCAGCCTCAGGTGGAGTTTCTTGATCTCTGTACGCATCTGGACACGAAGCTTCGCATCGAGATTGGACAGCGGTTCGTCGAACAGGAAGACCTTCGCGTGCCGCACGATCGCGCGTCCCATCGCGACGCGCTGGCGCTGCCCGCCCGAAAGCTGGCGTGGCTTGCGCTCGAGGAGCTCGCGGATGTCGAGGATCTGGGCCGCCTGGGATACGCGACCGCCGATCACCTCCTGGGCGAAGCGCTTCAGGCGCAGGCCGAAGGACATGTTCTCGGTGACGGTCATGTGCGGATAGAGCGCGTAGTTCTGGAACACCATCGCGATGTCCCGGTCCTTGGGCGGTATGTCGTTGACGATCTCGCCGTCGATCGCGATCTCGCCATCGGTGACCTCCTCGAGGCCGGCGATCATCCGCAGCGTCGTCGTCTTGCCGCAGCCGGACGGTCCGACGAGAACGACGAACTCGTGATCCGCGATGTCCAGATCGATGCCGCGCACGGCCTCGACATCGTCGTAGCGCTTGACCAGCTTGCGCAGCCTGACGTCAGCCATGGATCAGCCTTTCGTCGCGCCGGCGGTGAGGCCAGCGATGTAGTAGTCCATCAGGAACGCGTAGATCACGAGCGGCGGCAGCGCGCCAAGCAGCGCGCCTGTCATGATCTGTCCCCAGTTGAAGACGTCGCCCTTGATGAGCGTCGTCACGATTCCGACCGGCAGCATCAGCTGATCGGTCGAGGTCGTGAAGGCGAGGGGATACAGGAACTGGGCCCAGGACACCGTGAACGCGAAGATCGTCGCGGCGATGATCCCGGGCAGGGCGACGGGAATGAAGATGCGGGTCAGCACCTGCATGTAGCTCGCGCCATCCATGATCGCCGCCTCGTCCAGTTCCTTCGGAATGGAGGCGAAGTATCCGATCATGATCCAGGTGCAGAACGGCACCGTCAGCGTCGGATAGAGGATGATGAGCATCCACCAGCGGTTGATGAACTGGATGTCGGTCACCTCGTGCAGCCACGCGAAGATCTTGAACAGCGGGATGAAGAGGAGCGTATCCGGCACGAGATAGGTGAGGAAGACACCGGTCGCGAGCGTCGCGGAGCCCCAGAACTTCATGCGGGCGAGGGAGAACGCCGCCAGGATGCTCACGATCATGGTGATGATCACCACGCAGACGGAGACGACCGTCGAGTTCCTGAAGAAGATCAGGAATTCCTTCGAGGTCAGGAGCGACTTGTAGTTGTCGAGCGTGGGATTGAACACCCACCACGGGCTGGTCGCCGCCGAAATCTCGGCGCTCGTCTTGAGCGAGGTGATGAACATGTAGATCGGCGGCAGCAGGAAGAAGCCGGCGAAGATGGCGAGGAAGACATAGCTCCAGATCAGAGCCCAGCGACGGCTCTTCTTGAGGCTCCCGCGGCGTACCGCGGCGTTCGCGTCGGTTGCCATGGCTGTGGTCATCAGGTCTGGTTTCCTCGCCTGGAGACATCGCGCAGGATCACGATCGCAGCCAGCGCCAGCAACGGGAACATGAAGAGCGAGACCGCAGCTCCGAGAGGGATGTCGCTCGCCTCGATTCCCAGCTTGAACGCGTAGGTGGCAAAGACATGAGTCGTGTCGATCGGGCCACCCGCGGTGAGGACGCGGACGATGTCGAAATTGGAGAAGGTGACGATGGTCGAAAACAGCACGGTGATGGCGATGATGTTCCGCATCATCGGCAGGGTGATGAACCACATGCGCTGCCACCATCCGGCACCGTCGATCGCGGCCGCCTCGTAGAGTTGTTCCGGAACGGATTTGAGCGCCGCGAGATACATGATCATGAAGAACGGCGCGCCGTACCAGACATTGACGAGGATGACGGAGAAGCGGGCCCAGCCGGTTTCCCCAAGCCAGGGGATGCGCGGTCCCCCGAGACCCTCGATCAGCCAATTGAAGGCGCTGTAGGACGAGTCGAAGAGCCAGAGCCACGCGAGTGTGCTCATCGCGGGCGGAATGACCCACGGCACCAGGAGCATGCCGCGCCACTTCCGCTGTCCCTTCAGCGGTATGTTGTGGACGATATGCGCGACGATGAAGCCGATCAGTGCCTTGAAGACGACGGCGGTGATGGCGAAGATGCAACTCTGCCAGACCACCATCCAGAAGGTTTCGCGCTCGAAGAGATACTCGAAATTCTCGAAGCCGACGAACTCCTCCATCGACTTGTTCAGCGTCGACAGATGGAGTGCGTAACCAGCCGGATAGAGGACGAGCGCCGCGATCAGGATGATCAGCGGCAACGCCATCAGGAAGGCGATGGTCGAGCGGCGCTTCGCCGCCCTGCTCAGGCTCGAACCCGTGCGAACCCTGCGGGCAGGGGCCATCGCCGCGCCTTGGGACATGTCCAACTCTCCCGCTTGATGAGGCGGCGCGCGACGGACGGACGATGCCTGCCGTCGCGCGCCGTCTGCCTGCTCAGGCGCGCTTGAAGCCCTGAAGTTCCTTCTGGGCCCAGTCGAGGCACTTGTCGATCGACTCGCCGCCCTGGGTGATCCGCGCGATCATCTTCGGCATCACGCCCTGGACATAGATCTGGTTCGCGATCCGCGGCGGTGCCGGGGCCGCGGCGATCGAAGCGATCTGGTGATTATGCGGGTTCGGATAGTGATAGAGGGTGCCCTTCGGCGGCCCGACCTCCGCCCAGGTCTTGAAGGTCGTGAGATTGGCGAAGGACGGAATGTCATAGCCCTGGCTCGCCGCGACCAGCTTTTCGACGGCGGCCGGCGAGGAGAGGTGGCGCAGCAGGCTCTTGGCCGCCGACTTGTTCTTCGCGAAGGTCCACACGCCCGCGAAGTTGGAGGTGAACGGCGCGTAACGCCCCTTCGGCCCCGCAGGCATGCCATGGGTCCAGAGCTGGGAGCCGATCTGCGGCGCATCGCGCACCGCGACCGCCCAGGAACTCGGCGGGTTCATGATCAAGGCGCCCTTGCCCGAGATCAGCCAGCGGTTGTTCGCGGCGTCGTCCCACGAAAACACGTCGTTCGGCAGCCACTGGACAAGCTTCTTGGCGTATTCGAGGACCTGCTTGACCGCGTCGGACTTGACGATGATGTCGCCCTTCGAATTGACGAGCTGTGCGCCATAGGCCTGGAACAGCGCCCCGACCCAGTCGACAGAATCGCCGAACTGGCTGACGGGCAGACCGAACGGAACGCCAGCCTTGGCGCATTTCTCCGCCGCGACCAGGAACGTGTCCCAGGTCCAGTTGTCGGCCTTGGGCGCGCTGCCGGCGGGGTACATCGCCTGCACGTCGATGCCCGCATGCTGCTTCATCAGATCGATACGCGAGCAGGGCGGCTTCAGCGCGCTCATGACCGCCCAGGGAACCGCAACCCACTTGCCATTTACCTTGCCAAGGTATTCGGCGGTCCGGTTGGGCGCTCCGTTGGACTTGACCAGATCCGCCATGATGTCGTCGACGGGCTCCAGCAGCCGCGCATGGTCGGACGCCGCCCAGCCGGTGAAGATCATCAAATCGTGGCCCGCGCGCGCCGCGGCTTCCGCAGCCACCGTCAACTGGTGCTTCTGGCCGATCGTCGTGATGTAGTCGATCTGGAGATCGACCTTTTCGCGATCCGCCCATTCCTTGCACAGCTCATTCATCGTGTTGTTCGCGCCAGGGACCCAGTGGTCCCACAACCCGACCGAGAGCTTGCCTGCGGCATGTGCGCCACTGACATGGAAGCCGGCGAATCCTGCCGCGGTCGCCGCCGCGCCGCGAGCCATCAGCCGGCGGCGCGAGAGTTTCGATGACATCATGCGTTTCTCCCCTCTGATCGCGACAACCTTCGCGGTCGCCGCAGCGTCGCGGTGGTCTCTTCGTCCCTGCCGCTGGATGCCGAGGCTAGACAAGGCGATGGCGCGCGACAATCGCCTTTTCCGGCCTTTCGCCTGAAATCGGGGCGAGGAGCCTTGCCTCCGATCCTCGCTCGGGTTCTGATCGCAACTCCGGCGGCAGGGGCCGCCTTGCAAAGGGGAACGGCATATGCGCGAGAACAGGGTCAGCACGATCTGGAAATCTGGTGGGGCGGTTATCAATGGCTGGTTGGGCATTCCCAGCGCCGTCGCGGCGGAAAACATGGCTCAATGCGGTTGGGACTCGCTGACCGTCGACCTCCAGCATGGGCTCGTCGACTATCAGGCGGCCGTCGGCATGATGCAGGCGATCTCGACGACTGGCATCACGCCGCTGGCACGTGTGCCGTGGAACGAACCGGGCATCATCATGAAGCTGCTCGACGCCGGCGCGTTCGGGATCATCTGTCCGATGATCAACTCCCGCGCCGAGGCCGAGGCCTTCGTCGGGGCCTGCCGGTACGCGCCGGTCGGCTATCGCAGTTTCGGTCCGGTCCGCGCGGGGTGGGTCCATGGTGGCGACTACTTCAAGAACGCAAACCAGACCGTGCTGGCGATCGCGATGATCGAGACCAGCAAGGCGATGGACAATCTCGAGGAGATCCTGTCGACGCCGGGTCTCGACGGCATCTATGTCGGGCCGGCCGACCTCGCGATTTCGATGGGGCGGCCGCCGCAGGGCGATCCGACCGACGATGTCGTCAATGGGGCGATCGACAAGATCTGTGCGGCGGCCAAGCGTCATGGCGTGCGCCCAGGGATCCACACGGCGTCGCCGGCCGGCGCGCGCAACATGATCGATCGTGGCTTCCAGTTCACGACCATCCTGTCCGACAACGCCCTGCTTGCGAACGCGGCCAAGTCGGCCGTCGCTGCGGCGCGTGGGGTGTCGGGCGGCCCGACCGGCCCCAAGGGCCCGTACTGACCCATCGTAATCGGCAAGATGGCCGGACGCTCCGCTTGAACCGGGCGGCGCGTTCGGCTATCACGCTGCTCATCGCGGGTTGAACAGGCTCGCGCAGCAGGCCGGTCCCCTTCGTCTAGAGGCCCAGGACGGCGCCCTCTCACGGCGCAAACAGGGGTTCGAATCCCCTAGGGGACGCCACGCTCTCGCGTGTTGGCGTCCGACGGACACGGCCTCTTTGCTCATCGAAACGTGTCGGGATAACGACGGAGTTGTGGCGGATCCGCTGCGGCGGTCCCCGGACCGCGCGACCGGGCTGAGACGAGGGGCGTTCTACTCGTGGCGCGCAAATGCGGTACCATGGCCTCGAATTGTCGATCGAGGAGAGGACGATGCGCCGGCCGATCAACTTCAGCCGCTGGATCGAGGAGAACAGGCATCTTCTCGAGCCGCCCGTCGGAAACCAGCAGGTCTGGAGGGATTCCGACCTCATCGTGACCGTGGTCGGCGGCCCGAACCAGCGCACCGATTTTCACGACGATCCGTACGAGGAATATTTTCACCAGTTCAAGGGCAATGCCCATCTCCTGGTCGCCGATCGTGGCAGGATCGAGCGGATCGACCTGCGCGAGGGGGACATCTTCCTGCTCCCGGCGCATGTGCGCCATTCCCCGCAGCGTCCCGAACCCGGCAGCCTGTGCACGGTCATCGAGTTGCCGCGCCCGGCAGGGGTCCTTGACGCCTTCGAGTGGTATTGCGCCGCCTGTGGCGGTCTCGTCCATCGCAGCGAATTGCAACTCGAGGACATCGTGAAGGATCTGCCGGTCGCGTACCGGCGCTTCTATGACGCTCCGGTCGCCGGTCGCACCTGTCCGGCCTGCGGCACGGTGCATCCCGGTTCTGACTGGCGCGCCTGGCACGCGACGCTCGCGGCGCGAGGTGCCGCGTGAGCGGACCCGGGCCTGCTCGCCGGACGCTGCTGGGCATGCTCACGCCATCGTCGAACACGGTGCTCGAACCCGTGACATCGGCGATGCTTGCGGGGCTTCCCGGGACAAGTGCCCATTTCGCGCGGTTTCGCGTCACCGAGATCTCGCTGCGTGATCAGGCTCTGAACCAGTTCGCGCCCGAGCCTATCCTGGCTGCCTGCGATCTCCTCGCCGACGCCAGGGTCGATGTGATCGCATGGAGTGGAACCTCCGCGAGCTGGCTCGGCCTGCAGCGCGACCGCGACCTCTGCGCCGCGATCGCCGCGCGGACCGGCGTGCGCGCGACGACATCTGTGCTGGCGATGCTCGATGTGTTCCGGCAGCTCGGCGTCGAACGTTACGGCCTGGTCACGCCCTATCTCGACGAGATCCAGTCGCCCATCCTGGAGAATTTCGCGCGCGAAGGCTTCGTCTGCGCGGCAGAGCGGCATCTCGGCGACCGCGGTAATTTCTCGTTCTCGGAATACGACGCGGCGACGATCGCCGGACTGGTCCGGGAGGTGGCCGCGTCACGACCGCAGGCGATTGCGATCCTGTGCACCAATCTGCGGGGTGCCCCCCTGGCTGCCGCGCTTGAGCAGGAGCTCGGCATTCCCATCGTCGACAGTGTGGCGACGGCGGTGTGGGGCAGCCTGCGCCTTGCGGGCATCGACACCCGACGCGTCACCGGCTGGGGCCGGATCTTCGCCGTCGGCGATCAGGGGCGAGAGTCGGCCGGGGGCGACATCGGGCGGTAGGCAACGACCCGGATCTCGATCCGGATCAGAGGGTGCGGCAATTGATGGACCGCGACGGTCGTGCGCGCCGGTCCGGTCGCTGCATCGAAATGACGGTTGTAGACCTCGTTGTAGCCGACGAAATCCGACATATCGACGAGGTATGTGGTGACCTCCACGACGTTCGACAGCCCGGCGCCCTCCGTCGCCAGGACCGTCGCGATCGTTTCCAGGACCGCCTCGGTCTGGGCGCGGATGTCGAAGCGCATGTCGCCTTCGGGCGTGATCTCGCCGCCGACGAAGGAATTGTCTGGCCGGCGGGAGGCGAGGCCCGAGACGAAGATGAAATCTCCCGCGCGACGGCAATGCGGGTAATTCGCTCGCGACGGAGCGAGATCGGGCTCGCTGGCGGAAACGGCGGGTGTCATGGCGGCACTCCTTCTGGTGGTCTCACGCGGCGTGGCGACGCGTTCCGGCAAGGCGCAACGCCTGATCCAGGAGCGGTCCGCCATCGGCGAGTTCGTCCACGACGTCGAAATGATGCTTGCCTGGCACATGATGCGCCGCGGGGCAGCCCCAGATCGTCGCGATCTCGTCCGACTGGCGGATGAATTCCGGCAACTCGCCGGCGCCGACGGCGATCTCGACCGCGCATTGCGCAAGGCGCGTGCGTCGCGTCGGCGACAATTCGGCGACGATCCGCGGCGTCTCCAGTCCCAGCAACCGGCGCATGGGCAGCAGGCTCATGGGTTCGAGGTCGAAAAGACCGGAGATGGGGAGCGCCGACCGGAGAAAACCCGTGCGCGGATCCGAAGCCAGCATCGCCGCGAGGTGGCCGCCCGCCGAATGACCCGAGACATGGATCGCCTCGGGGTCGATGCCGAACGACGCTGCCTTGCCATGCAGAAAAGCTGTGCACCGGCGCATCTGATCGACGATCCCGGCGAGATCGATGGCGGGCGCCAGTTCATAGTTGGGTACCGCGACCGCGAAGCCCGCCGACACCATGCCCGCGGCGAAATGGCCGTGGAGGTTCTTGTCCATCGCCTGCCAGAAGCCGCCATGGATGAAGACCCAGAGCGGCAGAGGACCGTTTCGCGGACCAGTCGGATAGAACAGGTCGAGCGTCTCGTTCGGGCCGGGACCATAGACGACGTCGAGGGCGGGGTGGGTCTGGGATGCGATGAACGCGGCGGTGCGCGCACGCCAAGCTTCGAAGACGGCCTGCAGGTCGGCCACCTGGCTGCGCGCGGCGTAGGCGCGCGCGAGGTCAGGAGCGGAAAGGCCACGCCACACCGGCCGGGATGCATCGGGACGCCTGGTGTCAAGGGTCGCGGTCACCGTCAGGCCAGGCGGCCCGGGTCGCAGCGTCACGCGCGGCAGGAACCCCGCTATCGCGTCGCGCACCGCGATGTCGATGACGCGGCGGCCGGGGTCGAAGGCCGCGGGGTTTTCCGCCTCCCAGGTCATGGACGCGATCGCGGCGGGAGGCAGGCCGAGCGGCGCCATTCGGGCGAGAAGTTGAAGCATCGCATCGTTGACCGCCCGTTCGGCCTGCGCTGCGGCGCTGCGCACCACGATTTCGATCGTCTCCGGCATCATACCCCCAGGAAGGATTCCACGGTCGCCGCATCGTCGCGGAGCGCCGCCGAGTCTCCCGACCAAACCGTCCGGCCCTTCTGGACGATGAAATGACGATCGGCCAGGCGTTCGAGCACCCGGAGATTCTTGTCGACGATCAGGATCGACTGCCCGCCGGCCTTGAGCCGCTCGATGCAGTGCCAGATATGGCTGCGGATGACAGGGGCGAGGCCTTCCGTCGCCTCGTCCAGGATCAAGAGGCGAGGATTGGTCATGAGCGCGCGGCCGATCGCGAGCATCTGCTGCTCGCCACCGGACAAGGTCGAGGCCATCTGTCCGCCGCGCTCGCCCAGGACGGGAAAGAGGTCGCACACCTTCGCGTGCGTCCAGGAACCCGGGCGTGCCGTGGCGATCAGGTTCTCCCGGACGGTGAGCGTCGGGAAGACCTGCCGTCCCTCCGGAACGAGGCCGATACCGGCGCGCGCGATGCTCTCCGGAGCCGTGTTGGCGATCGATCTGCCCTCGAACATCACGCGCCCGGCAGCGACCGGGAGCAAACCCATGATGGCGCGGATGGTCGTTGTCTTGCCCATGCCGTTGCGGCCGAGCAGGGAGACGACCTCCCCGGCCGCGATCGTCAACCGGATGTCGAAGAGCACCGGCGAGCGGCCATAGCCGGATTGAAGCTCCGCGACCTCAAGCATCGCCGTCGCCCAGATAGGCCTGCCGCACCGCGGCGTCGTCGCGGATCGCGGCTGGCGGACCGCAGGCGATGCTGCGTCCGGAGACCAGGACCGTCACCCGGTCGGCAAGCGCGAAGACGGTTTCCATGTCATGCTCGATCAGCAGCATGGCGATGCGCCCCTTGAGCGCGCGCAGCAGCGCTGTCATCGCCTGGGTCTCGGTCGGGCCAAGTCCGGCCATGGGTTCGTCAAGCAGCATCAAGCGCGGCTTCGTCGCCAACGCGATCGCGAGTTCGAGTTGCTTCTGCTGGCCATGCGACAGGTCGGCCGTCCGCCGGTCCGCAAGGGCTGCGAGGCCGGTTTCCTCGAGATGCGTCATCGCGGCGCCTTGCAAGCGCGCATCGCGGCGCACGGCACCCCAGAAGCGGAAGGAATGACCTTGGCGGGCCTGGACGGCGAGCGCGACGTTATCGAGGGCGGTGTAGTCCTGGAGCAGTTGCGAGATCTGGAAACTGCGCGCGAGGCCGCGACGCACGCGCGCCGGCGGCGGCAGACGGCTGATGTCCTCCCCCGCGAACTCGATCCGCCCAGCATCCGGCGGGATCTCTCCGATGAGTTGCCCGACCGCCGTGGTCTTGCCCGCGCCATTCGGCCCGATCAGGGCATGCACCTCGCCCTCGGTCACGTCGAGCGAAAGGTGATCGGTCGCGCGCAGCCCACCGAAACTCTTCACAAGATCGATCGCGCGCAGCAGAGGAGCGGCCATCGGTGCCTTACCTCAGCCGGCGGCGCAGCCAGCCATAAAGGCCGCCGCGGCCGAACAGCACGACCAGCACGAGGAGGAGACCGATGGCAAACAGCTTATGTTCGCCCCAGCCGGGAATGCGGCCGAGCAGGTCCTCGAGGCCGGTCAGTGTGATGGCGCCGATCACCGGGCCGATCAGCGTTCCGGCGCCGCCGAGTATCACCATGATCATCATCTCTCCCGACTTCGTCCAGAAGAGCATGTCGGGGCTGACGAAACGCGCCTGATTGACCATGAGCGCGCCGGCGAGCGCGCCGCCCATTCCAGCGATCACGAACGCAGCGAGCTTGTAGCGATAGGACTCGATGCCGATCGCCGCCATGCGGCGCTCGTTCTGCCGGATCCCGCCGAGTACGCGACCGAAGCGCGATCCGACGAGGCGATGCGCGACGAACAAGGCGGCGAGAAGGATCGCCAGCGTCAGATAGTAGAAGACCGTGTCGTCTCGCAGATCGAGGCCGGGGAATTCGTTGCGCCGTCGTACGGTCATTCCGTCGTTGCCGCCGTATTGGCTGAGCGACGAGAAGAGAAAGAAGAGCATCTGGGCGAAGGCCAGCGTGATCATCAGGAACTGGACGCCGGCCGTGCGCAGGGACAGTGCGCCGATCGCCGCCGCGAGGACCCCGCCGGCGAGCATGGCCGCCGGGATGACCACCAGGAACTGCGTCGATCCCGGGATCACGCCGAACAGGGGCTCCGAGGTTTGCCAATGCCGGTAGAGGATCGCGACCGTATAGCCGCCGATTCCGTAGAAGGCGGCATGACCGAAGCAGGCGAGCCCGCCATAGCCGAGGATGATGTCGAGGCTCACCGCCGCAAGCGCGTAGATGAGCATGCGCGTCGCGAGCGACACCCAGGCCGGATCGCCGGCGAGCGTCGCGAGGCTCGGCAGGGCCAGGAGCAGCGCCAGCAGCGCGAGGCCGATCCAGCGCAGCGTTGCGGGCGTCTCATCCATGGGCAGGCAGCAATCCGCGGGGCTTCACAAGAAGGACCAGGGCCATGAGCAGATAGACCCCGAGCGAGGAGAGACCGCCGCCCAGCGCGTCCGCAGCCGAAGCCTCCATGAACGTCTTCAGCCAGGGAGGCACGACGGCGCGCAGGGCGGTATCGACAAGGCCGACCACCATCGCGGCGAGGAACGCGCCGCGGATCGATCCGAGCCCGCCGATCACGACGACGACGAAGGTCAGGATCAGGATCTGTTCGCCCATGCCGACCTGGACCGTATACACGGGGCCAGCCATCAGCCCGGCGAGACCCGCCAGCAATGCGCCAAGCCCGAACACAGCCGTGTAGAGGCTGCGTATGTCGACCCCGAGCGCGCGGACCATGTCGCGATGCGTCGAGCCTGCGCGCACGAGCATCCCGATGCGGGTGTGGGAAATCAGGAGGTAGAGGCCCAGCGCCACCAGCAGGCCGACGAACACGATGGCGAGCCGGTAGATCGGATAAGGCACGCCCGGGACGACCTCGATCGAGCCGTCGAGGAGTGGCGGGATCGACACGTAGAGAGGCCGCTGGCCGAACAGCAGCGAGAAGATCTCGTTCATGCAGAGCGACACGCCGAACGTGGCGAGCACCTGGTCCAGATGATCGCGCGCGTAAAGCCGGCGCATGATGAGCGTTTCCATCGCCATTCCGGCGACGGCAGCGCCCGCGAGACCGGCCAGAAGGGCGAGCAGGAACGAGCCTGTCTTCGCCACGGTGTAGGCGGTCAGGAAGGCACCGACCATGTAGAGCGACCCATGGGCGATGTTGATGACACCCATGATGCCGAAGATCAGCGTCAATCCGGCAGCCAGCAAGAACAGCATCACGCCGAGCTGGAGCCCGTTCAGGGCCTGTTCGACCGCGAGGTTCAGCACGTGCGCGCGCCGCCGATGTCTGTCGAGAGATCAGGACGGGCGGGACCCCGGAAGATCCCGCCCGGCGGTTTTCAGAGCTTGCAGTCCTTGGCGAAGGAGTCGCCATGGCCGGACAGGATCTTGCTCACCGTCTTGAGGGCGAGCGTGCCATCCGCATTCTTGACGGGCTGCACATGGTACCAGTCCTGGACCGGGTGCTGGTTCTGGCCGAACTTGAACGCGCCGCGGATCGATTTGAAATCGGCCTTGCGAAGTTCGGCGGCGAGCTTGTTGACGTCGTCCCCGCCCACGACCTTGAGCGCCGCGGCGAGCGCCTGGGCGGTGTCCCAGCCCTGGCCCGCATAGACGCTCGGGGTGCGGTTGTAGCGCTTCTGGAAGGCGGCGACGAAGTCGCGGCTTTCGGCGTTGTCGAAATCGGCGTTCCACTTCGCCCCGATGTTCAGGCCAAGCGCGATCTCGCCGACGGCGTTGAGGGTCGCGATGTCGAGGGTGGGCTCCGCGCCGACCATCGGTATCGTGCCCATCAGACCGGCCTGATGATACTGCTTCAGGAAGGCGATGCCGATGCCGCCGGGATGGAACTGGTAGACGACATCGGGCTTCGCGGCGCGGATGCGCGCCATCTCCGCCGCGAAGTCGGTCTGGTCCATCTTCGTGTAGATTTCCTCGACGATCGCACCCTTGAACAGGCGCTTGAACCCGGCGACGGCATCCTTGCCAGCCTGATAGTTCGCGGCGAGGGCGAAGGCGGTCTTGAAACCGAGCTTGTTCGCGAGTTCGCCCGCGCTTTCGTGCAGCGCGTCATTCTGCCAGGAATAGACGAAATAATTCTTGTGGCATTCCTTGCCCGCAAGGTTCGACGGACCGGCATTCGGGCTGAGGTAAAGGCCGCCGGCATCGACGACATCGGGGACGATCGAGACGGCGACGTTCGAGAACACCACGCCGGTGACGATCTTGATCCGTTCGGTTTTCAGGAAACGGTCGACGATCTGCTTGCCCTGGCCGGGCTTGAGCCCGTCGTCCTCGACGATCAGCTGAATCGGCACGCCGCCAAGCTTCCCGCCCTCACGCTCCATCGCAAGCTGGAATGCGTCGCGGATATCCTGGCCGAGATAACCGGCAGGACCGGACAGCGTGCTGACGAACCCGATTTTAACCGGGGCCTGAGCCTGGGCGGCACCGATCGCCCCGAGGGCGAAGACGGCACCGAGAACGGAACGTGCGAGGGTCATGGCGTTCAACTCCCTTCGGGGTATGCGGCAGCGCGCGAGGCGACGGGCCCCATGCCACTTGCCGACCGATTGACCGGGACCGTAACAGCGCCCGACGGCCAGCGGCAAGCAGGACCGCTCCCGGACGCGTGGATGCCGTCGTCGTGTTTCATCCGGCGCGACCGGCTCCAGCGAGCCCGCAGGCAAGGAACGCCGCCCGGGTCGCGTCCTTCTCGGCATCTGTGAGGTCCAGCATCGGACGACGAACCGATCCGCCTGTCTGTCCGAGCAGGTCCTGCCAGTATTTCTGATGGGATTGCGGCTTGTCGGGAGGACGCGTGGATTTGAGCGCCTTGCGGACCGGCTCCAGGCTGTCGCGGACGGCGCGTGCCTCCACGATCCGACCGGCGAAGGCGAGGTCCGTGTAGTCGCGCATCCGCCGGTCCGTCGCGGTCTGCAGCAGGTAGGGCGGCGAAGAGCAGAGATAGAGGCGCCATCCCAGTTCGACGATGTTGTCGAGCCACTCGTCCTCGGATGCAGTCGACACGATCAGCCTGTCGCCGGCGAGCCGGGTGAGCTCCGCGTACATCGGCCGCGGCACGCTGTACTTGATCGCGACCACGTTGGGGATGTCGGCGAGCCGCGCGCAGAGTTGCGGGCTCATCAGATAGCCGCTGTCGGGATGGCTCCAGAGCGCGATGCCGAGTTCCGTCGCTTCGGCGACATGGCGGTAATACGCCTCGAGGATCGCATCCTGACGGTGGACGAAATGCAGGACCGGCGCGTGGACCACGATGCTGTCGGCGCCGACCGCCTCGGCGTGGCGCGCGAGATCGACAACGACATCGAGGTTCTGGTCGGAGCAAGACATGACTGTGCCCGCCTTGCCCGCACATTCCTCCGCGGCGATCTCGAACAGGCGCTTGCGCTCTTGGACCGTGAGCGAAAAGAACTCTCCCTGCTTGCCCGCGACGAAGACGCCGTCGATCCCGAGGTCGGTGATCCAATGGCGCAGGTTCCGCCGGAACCCCTGTTCGTCGATCGCACCGCCGGGCAGGAAGGGGGTCAGTGCGGCGGCCCAGATGCCGCGCATGTTGGCCCGCGCGAAATCCTTGGCGTCGCTTCGACGATAGCGCGTCATGGGGCGTCTCTCCCGGTGATGGCGCGCCAGATCCGTTCCGGCGCATAGGGCGGATCGAGATGGGATATGCCGAACGGCCGCAGCGCGTCCATGATCGCGTTTGCGATCGCGGCCGGAGCGCCGATGGCGCCAGTCTCCCCGGCGCCCTTCGCACCCAGCGGATTGGTCGGGCTGGCGATGGGAGCGTGGACGATCTCGACGGGTGGAATGTCCCGCGCGCGCGGCAGGGCGTAGTCCATCAGAGACCCGGTCAGGATCTGACCATCGGCATCGATCGCCACGCGCTCCAGCAGGGCCTCGCCGATGCCCTGCGCGATCCCGCCGATCAACTGACCCCCGGCGAGATCTGGGCTGATCACGGTCCCGCTATCCTCCACCCACCAGAGCCGCTCGATCCGCACGGATCCGGTTGCTCCATCGATCGCGACGCGGGCCAGGCATGCGCCGCTCGCCCAGGGTGAATCCGGGCATTCGAACCGGCGTTCGACGGTCAGTCCGGGGCGCAGTCGTGCCAGGTCGGCGAGGCTGTCTGCGCCCGCGTCCTGCTGCTCCGCGCGCAGGGCCGCGCAGGCTGCGAGCACGGCGCTGCCGCCGATCGCAGTCGACCGGCTTGCGAGTGCCCCGATCCCGTCAGGTGCGGTGTCCGTGTCGCCGTAGGTGACATCGATGTCGGCCTCGTCGATCCCGAGCGCGCGCGCCGCGATCGCCGCAAAGGTGGTCGCGCGTCCCTGGCCCTGCGACGGCGTCCCGGTCGCGACGCGAATGCGGCCTCCGGGCAGGAGAGAAATACGCGCCGCCTCCCAGCCCTTGCCCCCCGGCTCGACATAGAGCGCGAGGCCAAGCCCGGCGATCTCGCCCATGACGCGTCGCGCCGCGACCTCGGCCTTGCGCGCCGCATAGCCGGCGTGTTCCGCAAGGCGGTCGAGCAGGCCTGTCAGGTCTCCCGAGTCGATCCGTTCGCCCGTCGGCGTCTCATGCGGAAGGCGGCCAATGACGGCGTCACGGCGATAAGCCAGCGGATCGATTCCCGCCCTGGCGGCGGCCAGATCGATCAGGCGTTCCATGACGAGGCAGGCCTCTGGACGCCCTGCGCCACGATAGATCCCGACGGCCGGCGTCGCCGATGTCACGCCCGACGTCGCTACGTCGACATGCGCTATCGCGTACGGGCCGGGCAGGATCCGGCCGCAATTCAGCCCCGGCACCATCGCGCTGTAGGAAAGCCAGTGGCCGAGCGGGAAACGGATCCGGGCGCGCAGCGCGACCGGTCGTCCTGCGTCGTCGAGCCCGAGTTCGGCGTCGATCTCGCCGCCGCGTCCATGCGTTCCACCGATCAGATCCTCGGCACGGCTTCCCGCCCAGCGCACAGGGCGTCCGAGACGCATCGCTGCGATCGCGCAGACGATGTCCTCCGGATGAAGGGATGCCTTTGCGCCAAATGCACCACCGACATCGCCGGTCACGACCCGCACCTGGCTCGGATCCAGCCCCAACACACCTGCGAGTTCGTCGCGCGCGCGCGATGGGGATTGGGTCGGCAGCCTGATGACGAGGCGACCCTCGTGCCAGTCGGCGATGGCGCCGCGTGGCTCGAGCGGCATCGCGGCGACGATCTGATGACGTATGCGCAGCGCCAGACGTGAGGTGGGCCGTGCGTCTTCGGTCGTCCAGCGGCGCGCGTACACGGTCGTATCGCACGTGACCGGCTCGCCGTAGACGACCTGGATCGTCTCCAGCGCGTCCTGGGCCGATGCCTCCGTCGTCGCGACGACCGCCACGACGGGTTGGCCGACCGCGCGGACGACGTCTCGGGCCAGAGCGTCGAAGCGCGGCAGGGCCAGCGGCGCGGCGAGGGGATTGACCGACGGTGCGCGGGCGAGGGCGATGTCGGCTCCCTGAAGCACGAGCGCCACGCCCGGCATGCCGCGTGCCGCCGTGCAATCCAGCTTCGCAATCTGTCGCCGTGCGCGATCGGCACGCAGGAATACGATCGCGAGGGCCTGTTCGGGGATTCCGTCCGCGATGAAGCGGCCGTGTCCGCGGAGAAGCGCCTCGTCTTCGCGTCTCATCGGCAGTTCGCTCCGCCTGTGGCGCGGATCCGGACTCAGGAAAAGCGGCCGATGCCGAGCGGGGCGGGATCGCAGACCGGTGTCGTCCCGCAGACCAGATCGGCGATCAGCCGACCTGTCACGGCGCCAAGACCCATGCCCCAATGTCCATGGCCGACCGCGAGCCACATGCCGCTCTGACCGGGGGCCGGCCCGATGATCGGCGCGCTGTCGGGCGTGTTCGGACGTGCGCCGCGCCAGGCTTGGGCATCAATCCGGCGATCGAGCGGGACGAGGCCGCGTGCGAGCCGTTCCGAGGCGTCGAGCTGTACCGTCGTGGGCGGCGCGTCGCGATGCGCGAACTCCGCGCCGGTGGTGAGACGGATGCCCATGACCATCGGATTGATCGCGAATCCGCCTTCCATGTCGGTGATCGGACGACCGAGCGTGGCGTTGCCGGCGAGCGCATAATGCATGTGGTAGCCGCGCTTCACGGCGATCGGCACGGAGATCCCGAAACCGGCGAGGAACTCCTTCGCCCAGGGTCCGAGCGCAACGACGACATGCGGGGCGACGACTGGCCCGTCCGGGGTCGCGAGGGTCCAGCCAACGGCCGTGCGCGTGAGCCCGGCTGCGTCGGCGCGGATGACGGCGCCGCCACAACGCGTGACGAGGGAAGCGTAGGCCTTCGTCAGTCCGCCCGGATCGATCGTCTGATGGCTGCGCGGCAGGAAGGTGGCGTTGGCGAGGACGGGAAGGAGGCAGGGCTCGAGTTCGGCGATCCCCGCCGTGTCGAGCTCCTGGACCTCGATACCGTAGCGGCGCAGAAGATCCCGGTCGGAAGCGCCGCCGGCGAAGCCGGAGCGGCTTCGATATCCGCGCAGCAGCCCGTTCGCCGTGATCAGGTGCGGTACGCCTGCCTCGGCGGCAAGCTTCTTGTGCTCCTCCACCGCATGGGCGGAAAGCGGGGCAAGACGCGCGGCAGCCGCGAGGATGCGCTCGGGCGAGGATTCCTTCCAATACTGGCGGAACCAGCCGAGGAGGAAGGGCAGTATCGTGAATTGAACATGCACATGCGGCGTATCCCCGCGCAGACGACGGAGCAGCGTTCCAAGATCGCGCGGCATCGTGGCTGGGATGAAGGCCGCGGTGTCGATGTAGCCGGCGTTGCCGAAAGACGTCTCGTCGCCCGGTGCTTTCCGGTCGATCAGCGCGACGCGCAAGCCTCGTAGCGCAAGCTGGGCCGCGCTCGCCGATCCCGGCATGCCCGCGCCGAGAACGATCGCATCGAATTGTCCGCTCGCCATGTGCATCTCCCCTTGCTCCGCACTGCAATCATCAACACCATCTCGTTCGAGGTCGACAGGAAAGGTGGCTCTCATGAACGATCGTTTCGCGATGGACGGGCGGGTAGCCTTGATCACCGGCGGAAGCCTGTCGATCGGTCGGGCGCTTGCGTTGGCCTTCGCCGAACATGGCGCCGATATTGCGATCCATCATGCCGCCGCCGCCGATGCGGCCTATGGCCATCCGGATGCCGCGCGGGAGACCGCCCAGGAATGCTCGGGCCGGGGCGCGCGCGTGGCAATCGTCGAGCGGGATCTCGCCGAGCCAGGAGCGGGGCGGGACGTGGTCGCATCGGCGATCTCCCAACTCGGGCGGGTGGACATCCTCGTCGTCGGCGCGTCCATCCAGTATCGCGGTCCGTTCACGTCGATCTCGGCCGAGCAGGTAAGCCGGCAGGTCGCAATCAATTTCCAGGCGACGGTGGACCTTCTGCAGGCCGCGTTGCCGCCGATGGCGGAGCGCGGGTGGGGCCGGGTCGTGACGATCGGTTCGATCAACCAGGTTCGGCCGGAGCCGGAACTGGCGGTCTACGCGGCGCTCAAGGATGCGCAGAAAAATCTTTGCCTCAACCTTGCCCGCAGCTATGCGGCGCATGGCGTGACGCTGAACAATCTCGCACCGGGACTGATAGCGACGGAGCGCAACCGCTGGCGCCGCGCCGATGCCGATGTCTGGACCCGCATCGAGGCGAACGCGTCGCCGACCGGGCGCGCAGGCACTCCGCAGGATCTCGTGGGCGCGGCATTGCTGCTCTGCTCCGACGCCGGCGCCTACATCGCCGGCGCCGACCTGATGGTCACCGGCGCCGGGCACCTGCCGGGCTGGTGACGTCACCGATCATTGCTTCACGGAGCCTGCTGCGAGCCCCGACGTCATCCGGGCCTGGAGCGGCAGGAAGAGCAGCAGCGTCGGCAGGGTGGTCAGGGCCGATGCCGCCATCACGCTGCCCCACTCGGTAACGTTCTCCCCGAAATACGCATAGAGCGCGAGCGGCATTGTCTTCATCTCGTCCTGGGTCAGCAGCGCCAGGGCAAAGAGATACTCAGACCAGCAGAGCAGGAAGGCGTAGGTCGCCGTGGCGACGATGCCCGGGAGCATGATCGGCAGCACGATCTTCCAGACGATCTGCAACTGCGTCGCACCATCGATGATCGCCGCCTCGTCGAGGCTGCGGGGGACGGCGCGCAGATAACCGACCAGCAGGTAGATGGAGAAGGGCAGGGTGACCGCGACATAGACGAAGATCATGCTCAGCCAGTTGTTCAGGAGACCGAGCCGGGCGCAGAGAATGAACAGCGGCGTCACAAGCACGATCCATGGAAAGGTCTGGCCGAACAGGACCGAGGCGAAGAGCGATCGCTTGGCCGTGAAACGCAGTCGCGAGAAGGCGTAGGCCGCGTTCACCGCGAGCACCGTCGAGATGGCGACGCTGACGAGGCACAGGCCGAGGCTGTTGACGATGTTCCGCCAGAACCCGCTTTTCAGGAGCGCGACGTAGTTGTCGAGGGTGAACTCCCACCGTCCCGCCACGAACATCGTCTCCGGCGTGCGGAACGACGCGACGATCACCCAGGCGGTCGGATAGACGAGCAGGAAAAGAACCAGCAGGGTGCCGGCGACGATGGCCAGCTCGCCGAGCAAACCGAGTTCGAAGCGCGCACCGAAGCGAAAGGCGGATGTCCTCACGTCTGCTCCTCCGACAATTCGCGCTCGGCGACGACCCGAAGATAGATGAGGCCGAAGATCGTCATGATCGTCGCCATGATGATCCCTGTCGCGGCGGAAAAACCGAACCGACCATTGATGAAGGCCTGGATGTAGACCTCGGTTGCCATCACGTTCGTGTAGAGCCCCGGCCCTGCACCGGTGACCAGCCACACATAGACGAAGTTGTTGAAGGTCCAGAACGTCGACATCAGGACCATCACGATGATGGCCGGCTTGAGATGCGGAAGGTAGACGTAGCGGATCTGCTGCCAGCGCGACGCGCCGTCGATGCGCGCTGCTTCGAGCAATTCCTCGGGTAGTGACTGAAGGCTGGCCATGAAGGTCAGCGTGACCAGCGGCAGCGTGTTCCACGTGATGATGGTGATGAGGGCGGGCCAGACCCAGAGACGCTCGGCCAGAAAAGCGACCGGCTGATCGACGATGCCCAACGACATCAGCGTGGCATTGATGGCGCCGACGCGTGGATCGAGCAGCCAGCGCCAGACGACGATCGCGACGACCGGCGGCGTTGCCCAGGGCACGATGAGCAGGATGCGCGCCAGCGTCTGGAGCCTCCAGCGCTTCAGCACGGGGCTGTTCAACAGGAAGGCGAGGGCGAGACCGAGCGCGATCCTGACGCTGACCCCGACGATCGTGAGCCAGATCACCGTGTTCCAGACGACACGTCTGAAATCGCCGCTGGCGAGAATCTCGACGTAGTTGTCGACGCCGACCCACTCTCCACCCTTGCGCAGCCCGAAGAGCGACAGGTCGGTGAAGCTGGTCTCGAGATTGAAGACCGTCGGGTAGATGTAGAAGCAGGCCAGAAAGAAGAATGTCGGGACCAGCGCCACGAGAAGGAAGCGGCGCTGGTCCGTCCAGATGCTCCGGCCGGATGCTACGGCGGTCATGCGGGGCTCCGGCAGGTTGGTGTCTGCGTCACTTCTGGTTCTTCGCGAGTTCCTTGCTGATGGCGTCATGCAGTTCGGCCGCCGCCTGGGCCGAGGTCTTCTCGCCGATGAAGACCGAACCGGCGGCGCGACCGACGGCGTTCCACATGAACGGGATCGCGACAGGACCGATGCCGTAGGGCCCCCAGCTTCGGGCCGTCTTCAGTTGCTCGGGATAACCCGAGAGTTCCGGCGTCCAGGCCCGCGCCTCGAGCGCCGCGCGCTGCGCGGGGGTATAGTTCGTGTAGAACTTGGTGAAGGTCGGCTCGGGTTGTGTGAGGAACTGGATCAGCTTCCAGGACGCCTCGACATTCTTCGAATTGGCGCTGATGCCGAGCATGCGGCCACCGAAGAAGGTCCGCGATCCATTCGTCCCGGCCGGGTGTGGCGACGTCGCGAAAGGCGTCGGCTTGTCGGGATTGCGCTGCTTCCACTTGGTGTTGATCTCGATCGCGACCGTATCCGGGACGGTGGCCATGGCCATCGAGCCGGAGAGCATGCCCTCGACGATTTCGGGCGCGCCCCAGAGACAGAAGGACAGGCTCGACTTGGGGTTATGGCCTTCCTGGATGTAGCGGTTGTAGTAATCGAGACCTTCCTGGATCTGGGCTGGCGTCATCGCGACGCGGAACTTTCCATCCGGGCCCTGATCGATGAGGCCAGGCCCCTTCGACCACCAGTAGAAGTTGAGGGCGAACCAGATCGTCGGCGTACCGCAGCTGCCGGCCGGAAAGCCCCAGCCCGTCTTGCCGGTCTTCTGGTGGATCGCCTGGCTGGCGGCGCGGAGGCTCTCGTAGTCCTTGGGGAACTCTGTGATCCCGGCCTGCGCGAAGAGATCCTTGTTCCAGATCATCGCGAAGGTGTCGGTGGTGAAGGGGATCCCGTAGACCTTCCCGTCCGGCCCATGCGCGAGGTCGCGCGCGAAGAAATCATCCCACCCCTTGACTCCAAGACCAGGGCGCTTGATCAGGTCGTCCAGCGGGCGGAGTGCTCCGGCTCCGCCGAAGGACCGCGGCCAGACGAAAGCGAGCTGTGCCACGTCCGGCGCTGTGCCGACCGCGGCTTCGCGCAGGAATTGCTGTTGCGCGTCGCCCCAGCTGGCGCGCTGCATCGTGACCTTGATACCCGGGTTCATCTTCTCGAATTCGTCGAGCGCCTGGCGCATCCCGGGCGCCTCGGGATCGTTGAAGCGGAACGTGATTGTCTGAGCCAGCGCGCTGGCCGCGAGCAGCGACAACGCGAAGCCCGTCGCGACGAGTTTCCCAAGTTTCATGGTTCTCCTCCCTTGCTTGTGGTCTCAGGTCCCCGGTACCGGGGCGCTCGGATCGATCAGACCTTCGGCCCGAAGTTCCTGCCACAGCGCGGCGGGAACGGTCAGGCGCATGGCCTCGACATTGTCGACGACTTCCTGGGCGCTGCGCATGCCGACGACGACCGAGCGCAGCGCCGGATGCGCGAGTGGAAACTGGAGCGCCGCAGCGCGCAGCGGCACGCCGTGCCGGACGCAGCAGGCCTCCATGCGGCGGACCCGCTCCATCACGTCCGGCGGCGCGTCGGCGTACCAGTATTTCGCGCCGGGGACCGCTCCGGTCGCGAGGATCCCGGACGCGAGCGGCGCGGCGAGCGTGATGCCGATCCCGCGCTTCTCGCACAGCGGGAGCAGGTCGGGCAGGGCGGTCGTGTCGAGGAGCGTGTAGCGTCCGGCCAGCATGAAGACGTCGAAATCGCCGTCCCTGGCAAAGCGCATCAGCACGTCGACGTCGTTGACACCGACGCCGATGGCGCCGACGACGCCAGTGGCCCGAAGCCTGTCGAGCGCACGATAGGCGCCCTCCATCGCCTGCCGGTAACGGGGCTCAAGTTCGCTGCCGGCCCATTTCGGGGTCACGTCGTGGATATAGGCGATGTCCACATGGGCAAGGCCGAGGCGCTGGAGGCTGTCCTCGATCGAGCGCATCGCACCGTCATGGGAGTAGTCGTACGCGATGTCGAAAGGCAGCGTCGTCGAGAAGGGACCCGGCGTGCGTGCCGCAGGGTCGGGGCGCAGCAGGCGTCCGACCTTGGTCGAGAGAACGAAGGCATCGCGTGGAACGCCACGCAGACACTCGCCGATCCGGTGCTCGGACAATCCATGTCCGTAGAACGGCGCGGTGTCGAAATGACGGATGCCGGCGCCGCGGCACGCGGCGACCGTCTCGCGCAGTTGCGCGTCCGGCACGTCACCAAGCAGGTTTCCGAAAGGGGCGCAACCCAGACCAAGGACCGAAAGCTGAAGTCCTGCGCGTCCGACCGGCCGCCGGTGATGGGGATGGATGGTCATCGCGACGCCCTCGCACGCAGGCTGACGATATTGTGGACATGGACATGGGACCCGGCCGGGATCTGCGCGCGCGCGGCGCCGATGGCTTCGCCGTACTTGCGCACGGTGTCTCCCGCCGGAATGTCGCGCAGCGCGACCTTGTGGCCAAGTTCGATCGGATCCGAGGGACACAGGGTGACGAAACCATCCCCCCGCCGGATTCTGATGACGGTACCGGCCGGAATGTCGTGCAGCGCGACCGCCACATCGTCGTCCGGATGGAGGGCAAGGGCGTCCCAGCCGTCGCTCATGGCGTATGTCCTGCCAGCCGAACCTGCACGCCCGCAGGTTCCTCGCGTAGCTTCAGCAGTACCCCGACATCGTTGCGACCATAACCGGCGTCGAGCCCTTCCTGGCATGCCGCCAGGGTCGCCGCGCCGACAGGGGCCGCGAGCCCCATGTCCCGGATCATGGTCAGGCCGAGGCGGCAATCCTTGTGCGCGAGCTTGAGCATGAAGCCCGCATCGAAATCACCGCGCAGCGGCCGCGCAGGATAGGCGATCGCGAGCTGGTTGTTCCAGGCCATGGTCTTCTGCATCACCGCGGTCATGACGTCGAGCGTCAGGCCCGCCTTCGCACCGGCCACGAGGATTTCGGCATTCACGGCCACCAGCGTCGTCGCGAGAAGGTTGTTGAGGCATTTCATCGCGTGACCGGCGCCGAGATCGCCGCAGTGGAAGAAATCGGTTCCCATGCAGTCGAGGACCGGGCGGACGCGCGCGATCGTCGCCGTCTCGCCGCCGACCATGAGGGTCAGGGTTCCGGTGACCGCATGTTCGGCGGTCTTTCCGACGGGGCTGTCGACCATGTCGCTGCCCTGGGCGCGGACACGCGCGCCGAGGCGACGCGAAGTCCCGGGATCGATCGTGCTCATCTCGATCCATACCGATCCCGGACGAAGCCCCGCGAGAATGCCATCCGGGCCTGCGGCGACCGCCTCGACCTCAGGCGCATCGGGAAGCATCGTGATGACCACGTCGCTGCTGGCCGCGACATCGCGCGGCGTGGACGCCGCGGTGGCGCCGCGTGTGACCAGGGCATCGACCGCGTTCGACGAGATGTCGAACACGCGCAGCGGGTTTCCCTTCGACAGGACGTTGAGGGCCATCGGCCCGCCCATCGTTCCGAGGCCGATGAAGCCGACCTTGATCACGGCTGCTGCTCCATGTCGTGAGTGGGGGGGGACGTCGCGGACGGCCGGATCACAGCGACCCACCGGTGCGGATGAAGGTCTCGTCGCCCTCGTCGAGTATCTCGCCCCAGCTCAACGCACCGGACGCCGTCGCGCGGATCAGTTCGAAGAGCCGTCGTCCAGCCGCGGGGATCTCCTCGCGACCGGCGAGGATTGCGGAGCCATCGAAATCGATCTGATGCGGCAGATGGGCAACGGTGTCCGGTCGCACGCTGATCTTGAGGGTCGGTGCGATGGCGTTGCAGAAGCTGTTGCCGGCTCCCGTGGTGAACAGCATCAGGTTCGCGCCGCTTGCGGCAAACCCGGTGAGCGATTCGGGCGAGAAGGCGGGTGCGTCCATGACATGGAGGCCCGGTTGCGTCGGCTCCTCGGCGATCGCGAGCACGCCCCGAATAGGCTTCGTGCCGCCTTTTGCGATCGCACCGAGAGATTTCTCCTCGATCGTCGACAGCCCGCCACGGATGTTTTCCTGGCCCGGATTGTTCCCGGTCAGGTCGAAACCGGTCGCCGCGACGGCTGCCTCGCGGCGAGCGACGGCGTCGACGAGGGTGCGCGCGACCTCCGCGCTTGCCGCGCGCCGCGCCAGTAGATGCTCCGCGCCCAGCCATTCGACGGTCTCGCCGAAGACGGCCCTGCCGCCTGCCTCGACGAGGAGGTCGATCGCCGCGCCCGCAAGCGGATTCGCTCCCAGTCCCGACGTCGCGTCTGAATGGCCGCACTCGACGCCGACGAACAGATCCGCCATGGGACAGGCGACGCGCGGAAGACGAGACACCGCACGGACGAGAGCGGCAGCGCGGCGCACGCCGTGCTCGGACAGCGCCAGCGAATCCTCGTGGACGTCGTCCAGCGCGACGATCTCCACCGGCTTGCCCGCGGCTGCGATCGCAGCGCCGACGCGGTCGGCCGTCTTGCGGTCTGCGCCGACAACGAGAACGGCGGCAACGTTGGGATTGCGTCCGAGGCCGATCAACTGGCGCTCGTGCACGATCTTGTCGTCACCGAACTGCCCGCGACCATACGGTGTCGCGACGAGCAGGGTGCCGCGCACTGTCCGGGCGATCCGCCGGGCGGCTCCGCTCACCAGGCCGACCAGGGACAGGACAAGGACATGATTGCGGGTACCGACCCGCCCATCGGCGCGCCGGAAGCCCATGAAGCTCCCGTGATCCGGCATGTCCGCGTGTTCCCCCTCGAGCCCGGTCTTGTCGTCAAGCTTGTCGCTTGCATGAGACTTCCTGGGAATGTTAGCGCTTACATCGGGGGACACAAGATGAAATCTCGCGATCGCGCGAGCGGCATCGCCCACGCCGCGCCAAGCCGCAGGCCTCGTTTGCGCGATGTTGCCGCGCGCGCGCGCGTGTCGACCATGACTGTCGTTCGCGTCATGCGGACCCCGGAGAAGGTTGCGGAGATCACGCGCGCGCGTGTCGAATCCGTGCTCGCGGCGACGGGCTACACGCCTGACCTTCTGGCCCGCGGATTGGCGATGAACCGCAGCGGCGTGGTGGCCGCCATCGTCCCGTTGTTGACGAATTCGCTCGTCGCGGAGGTCGTGCAGGGATTGACCACCCGGTTGGAAGCGGCCGGAATCCACCTGCTGATCGCGTCGAGCGGCTTTTCCGCCGAGCGGGAGGAAGGCCTTGTGCGTGCCTTCCTGTCGCGGCGGGTCGACGGCGTCTTTCTGACCGGTACGACGCATACGGCGGAGACGAGGCGTTTGCTGGCCTCGGCGGGAATCCCGGTCGTCGAGGGCGGAAACCTCACGCGTGCACCGATCGACATGGTCGTCGGTTTTTCCAACCGCGCGGCCGCTCGCACGGTGACCGCGCATCTCGCCGAGCGCTGCGCGCGCGGCTCGCTCGCCTTCGTCGGTGCGCACACCCGGGACAACGACCGGGCGCGCGACAGGCTTGCCGGATTCCGCGCGACCATGCGCGAGCGCGGCCGACCGGTCGCGCCGGAGTTTGTCGTCGAGACCGATCTCGACATGGTGTCGGGTGCCGCGGCGGCAGACGAACTCGTGGCACGGCACTCCGATCTGCGAGGCATCCTCTGTTCCGCGGATGCGATCGCGGCGGGCGTCCTGTTCGCCTTGCAACGGCGGGGCATCGCGGTTCCCGGGCGCATCGCCGTCGCATCCTTCGACGACATCGAGATCGCAGGGCTTGTCAGTCCAGGCCTGACGACGATCCGCGTGCCGCGGCGGCGCATCGGCGAGTGCGCGGGCGACATGATCCTGCAGCGGCTCGCGGGCGCCAAGGTCGCCGAGGCGCGCGTGGACGTTGGCTACGAACTGGTGGTGCGTGAAAGCGCCTGAAATCCAAGGGAGGAGAGACGGGATGAGCAAGAGCCTTGTCGTGACCGGCGCGAGCCGGGGTATCGGTGCTGCGACGGCGCGGCTTGCCGCGGAGGCCGGTTGGCGGGTCTGCGTCAACTACAACAGTCACGCGGCACCGGCCGAGGAACTGGTCGCCGGGATACGGGCTGCCGGCGGTGCGGCGATCGCGGTACAGGCCGACATGGCCGACGAGGCGGCGATCGTGGCGATGTTCGAGCGATGCGACCGCGAACTCGGTCCTCTCGGTGGACTGGTCAACAACGCCGGTTACCTCGGGCGCGAGCACCGGATCGAGGAGTTCGACGCCGCCTCCATGCGCAGGCTCTGGGACGTCAACGTCGTCGCCTATTTCATCTGCGCACGCGAGGCCGTGCGTCGGATGTCCCGCGAGCGTGGCGGCGCAGGCGGCGCAATCGTCAATGTCAGTTCGATGGCTGCCGACAGTGGCGGCATCGGGCCGCGCGTCCATTATGCGACCACGAATGGCGCACGAAATACCTTCACGTATGGCCTCGCCAAGCAGGTCGGGCGGCTCGGGATCAGGGTGGCCGGCGTGATGCCAGGCGTCATCGATACCCATTTCAACGACGGCTTCGGAAACGAAGAGCGCAACGCCTTGCTCGGGCCGCAGATTCCTGTCGGACGTGTCGGCGTCGGCGAGGATGTCGCGCGCGCGATCGTGTGGCTTTTGTCGCCCGATGCCGGCTATGTCAGCGGCGCGATGATCAAGGTGAATGGTGGCTTTTTCTGATGGACGCCGTCGACATAGCGTTCCACGGGCCATTCGAACTCGGCGAATCGATCTTCTGGGATCCTGCGCTTGGGTCTCTGTGGTGGGTCGATATCCGGGGCCCAAGCATCGAGAGCTGGGCCCCTGGGACCGGTCGGCATCGCACATGGCCGATGCCGGCTCTGATCGGATCGATCGTTCCACGCGCGCGTGGCGGATTGATCGCGGGGCTGCAGACGGGATTTCACGCGTTCGATCCCGCGACATCGGTGCTCGATCTCATCGCGGCGCCGGAACTGCATCTGCCCAGGAACCGCCCGAACGACGCGCGCTGTGATCGTTCGGGGCGCTACTGGTGCGGCTCCATGGAGGATTATGGCCAGACCTCGGCTGGGATGCTTTACCGCATGGATCCTGGAGGTCTGCCGCAGGCCGTCGATGGCCCGTTCGGGGTTCCGAACAGCATCGCCTTCGCGCCCGATGGTCGGACGATGACCTTCACGGACACGCGCCGGGGGGACATTCTCGCGTTTCCCTACGACCCGGAGACGGGGGCGCGCGGTTCGCCGCGGATCCTTCTTGCGGCGGGTGGTGCGCCGGGACGTCCCGACGGAGCCGCGATGGATTCCGAAGGGTGCCTCTGGAGCACGCGCTATGGCGCCGGATGCGTGGTCCGCGTGACCCCGGATGGTCGGATCGATCGCGTCGTCACGCTGCCGGCGTCGCAGCCCACTTGCTGCGCATTCGGCGGCCCGCGTCTCGACGAGCTCTACATCACCACCGCCGCCCAGCGCCTGTCCCCCGAGCAATTGCGGCGGGAGCCCGCTGCGGGTCATGTGCTGGTCGTGCGTCCCGGTGTCGTCGGCTTGCCGGAGAGTCGCTTCGCGGGGTGATCCGAGGGCAGACGGCGTGCGCCGAATCCAGCCCGTGCCACGGCTTCAATCCGCGGGCATGCGAAACACGCGGACCAGGGTGTCGCGCACCGGGATGCCGTC
The DNA here is from genome assembly GCA_964434345.1 of uncultured Acetobacteraceae bacterium. GTDB lineage: Bacteria > Pseudomonadota > Alphaproteobacteria > CACIAM-22H2 > CACIAM-22H2 > CAIOSQ01. The sequence continues at coordinate 16,223 of CAYSUY010000011.1, read as the reverse complement.
GCGCTGCTCGATCAGGCCTGCCATGTGTTGCTGCCAGCGGCGCCAGATCTCGGACTCCGGAAACCTGTCCATGCGATGATCGACGCGCCGCTCGATATGCGCGAACAGAAGCCCTGTCGCCTCATGCAAATGAATCTCATATCTGACGATTCCCGCGCGGCGCTGGAGGTCCACCAGTTCTGGCCATATCGCGTCATGCCGCTTGCGGTATTCCTCCGCAGCGCCGGGCTTGAGATGGAGGGCGAAGGCCAGTGTCTCGGTCTGTGGAGACGTCGCGGCGTCGATCATGTCCGGTGCCTTTGCGTGGTTGACAAGCGATGCGATGACGAAGCCTAGTTCGGCCGCACAGAGATTTCATCCGAGGAGAGCATCATGTCGTCCGTATCCCTCGCCGAAGGCGTGTACCCGATCGCGCCGACGCCATTCCTCGACAATGGCGATGTCGATCTGCCCGGCATGAAGCGTGTCCTGGACTGCATGATCGACCAGGGGGTCGACGGGATCTGCATTCTCGCGAATTATTCCGAGCAGTTCCTGCTCTCCGACGAGGAGCGCGACGCGTTGCTGCGGCTCAGCGTCGAACATGTCGCCGGACGCGTGCCGGTGATCGCGACCTGCAGCCATTTCAGCACGCGTCTCGCCGCGGCACGCGCAAAGCGTGCCGCCGATGTCGGCGCGCAGATGTTGATGCTCATGCCGCCCTATCACGGAACCGGATTGCGTGCCGACGAGAAGGGCATGCTGGAGCATTTCGCAGCGATCGCCGACGCCTCGCGTCTGCCGATCGTCGTCCAGGACGCGCCGCTCAGCGGCGTGGCCATGTCGGTGTCCTTCCTCGTCCGGCTCGCACGCGAGGTCCCCCTGGCGCGCTGGTTCAAGATCGAGGTCCCGCAGGCGGCGGCGAAGTTGCGCGCGCTGATCGAGGCGGGCGGTCCCGGTCTCATCACCGGACCGTGGGACGGCGAGGAATCGATCACTCTGATGGCGGATCTCGATGCCGGCGCCAACGGCACGATGCCGAGCGCGATGATCCCCGACCTCATCAAGCCGGTCTTCGCCGCGTTCCGGGCGGGGCGTCGCGAAGAAGCGGTCGCGGGGTATGCCCGGATCCTGCCGCTGATCAACTACGAGAACCGGCAATGCGGACTCAGGGCTACCAAGGCCGTGATGGCCGAGGGCGGCGTCATCCGGTCCGAGGCCGTGCGCCATCCGCTCGAGAAACTTCATCCGGCGACGCGCGCCGGCCTCATCGAACTGGCGCGCGCCGCCGATCCGCTCGCGTTGCGCTGGGGCAAGTGAAGCGAGGCGATATGCGGGGCGCGGTCATTTGTAGAGCTTGAGCATCTGTTCGCGCTCCGCCGGCGCCAGGTAGCGCAGCATGATGCGTCCGGTCTCGTTGCCGACCATGCGTCCCTTCTCGAAATAAAGCCAGTCGACGATCGAGTCCTGGCGGATCTCGAGGATCTGGCCGGCGCGCAGCGAGCGGACGATGCGCGGCGCCGTGTCGATCATGCCGTAGATGCGGCCGTCGCGCAGGGTGATCCGCGTCAGCCAGAGATGTTCGATGCCGTTCTGGTCGCTCGCGATCACCTTGACGGCATAGCCCGTTTCCGTGGGTTCGTTCGCGCGCACGCGCTCCCAGAACAGAGGCAGCCTGCGTCGGGCAGCAGCGATAGCCTGCGCCATTTCCTCGCTGTGGACCCCCGGGATCGAAGTCTGCGCTCTGGCCTCGTCCGGTGGCGGACCAGCGAGCGTCGCGCCCAGGACCCAGGTGGTCGCCGCGATGAACGCCGAAAACCCGCGCCGTCGCGGTCGGCGCGGTTGACCTCGGCCCGTGGCCTTCGCAACCTGAGGCGGTTCGTTTTCGTTCGGAGGACCCACGCCGTGGAACATGGACACAACACCGGGGCGAGGCAATGACCTCGGCCAGGATACAATCCGTTCGCTGTCTGCTGCTGCGTCTCCCCCTGGCCGAGCCCATCAACGGCCCCTTCGGACGCCTGACGTCGCGGCCGAACCTGATTGCGGTGATCGAGACTTCCGCGGGCGTTCGCGGCCTCGGCGAGATTTGGGCGAATTTTCCACCCTGGGGACCCGCAGAGCGCGCGGCGGTCGTCGAGGAGGCGATTCGCCCTATCCTGGAAGGCGAGACGCTCGACGATCCGGCCCGGTTCTATCCGTTGCTGCAGACCCGTCTGCGACTGCTTGCAAACCAGTGGGGTGCGCCAGGGCCCGTCCACCAGGCGATCGCCGGGGTCGACATTGCCCTCTGGGATGCCTTTGCGCGTGCGCAGGGGCGGCCGCTGGCGGCGATGCTGCGTGCCGACGGCAGGATGCCCGCGCGGCTGCCGGTCTATGCCAGCGGGATCCGGGCCGATGCGGCGCGGACGATCGAGGCTGCGCGTCGGCGCGGCCATACGCGCTTCAAACTGCAGACGGCCTTTTCGATGGAGGCGAACCGTCGCCTTCTGCGTGAGGGCCGCGAGGCGGCTGGCGACGCGCCGCTGATGACCGATGCGAACCAGACCTTCACGCGCGAGGCCCTGGCTGCTCTTCGCGACGACCTGATGGCGGCGCGGCTTCTCTGGGTCGAGGAACCGTTTCCTGTCGACGACATCGAGTCCTATCGCGCATGGCCACGCGACCGATTCCTGCCTCTGGCCTTCGGCGAGAATTCGCGGGGTGTCTCGGGCCTCGACGACGTCATCGCCCTAGGCGCCGACGTTGTCCAGCCCGACATCACGAAGACCGCCGGCATCACCGAGGGCCTCGTCATTGGACGGCGGGTGATCGCTGCCGGTCGCAAGCTGTGTCTGCACATGTATGGCGGCGGTCTGGGAGTGATCGCGAGCGCCCATCTGACCGCTGCGCTGGATGGTGCGCATTGGCTGGAGACGGATTCCAACGACAATCCGCTCTACACCGAAGTGTTCACGCCGCCCATCCGGATCGACGGGGGCGAACTCGTGATGCCGACGGGCGCGGGGCTTGGTGTCGATCTGCGGGACGATGCCGTGAGCCGCTATGCCATCGATCCCCGGGGAGGCCGGGCGTGAACGAGGCAGCGCTGCGCGACTGGATGTGTCGTCACGGCGAGTCCTTGCACCAACGCGGGCTCGCGCATGGAAGTTCCGGAAATCTCAGCGCGCGACTGGATGACGGGATCCTCATTTCGCCGACCAATTCCTGCCTCGGGCGGCTCGATCCGTTGCGTATCTCCAAGGTCGCGCCCGACGGTCGCCTGCTCTCCGGTGACCCGCCGTCGAAGGAGGCGTTTCTTCATCTCGCGATGTATGGGGAGCGGCCCGGCGCAAAGGCGATCGTGCATCTCCACTCGACTCATTGCGTCGCCGTCTCCTGCCTCTGCCATGCGGATCCGTCGAGCGTGATGCCGCCGATCACCGCCTATTTCGTCATGCGCATCGGCAAGTTGCCGCTGGTCGAATATTTCCCACCGGGCGATCTCGCGCTTGCCGATGCGGTTCGCGTGAAGGCGCGTGAGCATCACGCGCTCCTCCTGGCCAATCACGGTCCGGTGGTCGCCGGAAAATCGCTCGACGACGCGGTGTATAACGCCGAGGAACTCGAGGAGACCGCGAAGCTTTTCCTGCTCCTGGCGGGACGGTCGACACGGTTTCTCGACGGCGCCCAGATCGTCGACCTGCATCGTCGCTTCCCCAACTGAGCCCGCCTATGACCGTTCCTGTCCTCGATCCCGAGATCGCCGCCGCGGCGGCCCGCGACCTTGCCCGCTATGGCGCACGCGCATCCCTCGAAGCCGGAAACCTGCCCGAGATGCGCGCGGATTTCCTGCGGCGCCGCCTCGAGCGTGGGCGCACCGGCGGACCGGCGATGCGGGAGACCCTCGACCGTGAAGTCGATCTGCCCGGAAGACGCCTGCGCCTGCGTATCCACGTCCCTGAGGCGGCGCCCGCGCGTGGTCCCGCCCTGATCTATTTTCATGGCGGCGGTTGGGTGTGGGGCAGCATCGACACGCACGACCGGATCATGCGCGAACTGGCACATCGATCTGGTCAGCGCGTCGTCGGTCTCGATTATCGCAAGGCGCCGGAGCACCCGTTCCCCGGGCCGTTCGAGGATTGCGTGGCCAGCGTCGCGTGGCTGCGTGAACATGGGGGCGGTCTCGGCATCGACGCTGGAGCCCTCGCATTCGGCGGCGATTCCGCAGGTGCCAATCTCGCGCTCGCCACCGGCCTCGCCGAGGCTGCGGCAGGGCGGGTGCCGCGGACGTTGCTGCTGTTCTACGGCGCCTTCGACGACGATCTCGACACCGTTTCCTATCGCGCGGATTTCGGCGATGGCCGGTTCGGGCTGTCGCGTCGCGACATGGGCTTGTTCTTCGGCTGGTATCTGGGAGAAGGCCATCGCGGCGGCGCCATCGACCCGCGTGCCCGGCCACTGCACGGCCGGCTCGAATCCCTAGAGCACGCTTTTTTGATCGGTTGCGGCCTGGATCCCCTGCGCGATGACACGCGCAGACTTGCGGCGGCGCTGGCGGAGCATGGTGTGGCGTTCGAGTTCGCCGAGCTGGCTGCGGCGAACCATGGTTTCCTCGCGCTGGCCGAGGATGTTGCGATCGCACGCCACGCCTTGGCGCGCGCAGCCGCCCACCTGGCGAGTGCCGTCCTGAATCGCGCCTGACCTCGGCGCGCCGTCAGGCCGCGTCGAGCAGGTGGCACGCCGCGCTGCGGTTCCGATCGACGTGCCGCAGTTGGGGCATCGTCGTGCGGCAGGCCTCGGTTGCGTGGGGACAGCGTGGATGGAAATGGCATCCCGGCGGCGGTGCAAGCGGGGAGGGTATCTCGCCCGCGATCGGCCGGAAGGCATTGTCGACGCTGGAGTTGCGATTGAGCCGCGGCACGCTTTCGAGCAGGGCCTGTGTGTAGGGATGGCGCGGCGCGGCGAAGATCTCGGCCGTGGGACCGATCTCGACCACACGTCCGAGATACATGATCGCCACACGATCGCTGACATGCCGGACGACACCGAGGTCGTGGCTTATGAAGAGGCAGGTCAGTCCCAGGTCGCGCCGCAGGTCGATGAACAGGTTGAGGACCTGGGCCTGGATCGACACGTCGAGCGACGCCACCGGCTCGTCGCAGACCAGTAGATCCGGCTGCATCGCGAGTGCGCGGGCGATCGCGACGCGCTGGCGCTGGCCCCCGGAAAATTGATGAGGAAAACGCGCGGCGAATCCCGGGTCCAGGCCGACGCGCTCGAGCCAGCGCGCGACATAGGCGGCGGCCCCGGTGCGGTCTGTCATTCCATGGGCGATCGGCCCCTCGGCGACGATGTCGGCTACCGTCATGCGCGGATTGAGCGACGCGAAGGGATCCTGGAAGACCATCTGGACCTTGGTCGTGATCTTTCGCGGTCGCTTGCCCGAGGACATGAGCGGCGCACCACCGAGCGATGCGCGGCCTTCCGTCGGGGCGTGGATCCCGGACGCGATGCGGCCAAGGGTCGACTTCCCGCAGCCCGATTCGCCTACGAGAGCCAATGTCTCCCGCGGTTCGATCCGCAGACTGACGCGGTCCACCGCGTACACCGTGCGCAGGCCATCGTCGGCGCCGAGAAGGGCCGCGATGCGCTCGCCCGTATTCGGATGCCGGACAAAGCGTTTGGAAACGGCGTCGAGTTCGAGCATCGGGCCGGAGGTCATGGCGCTGCTCCGATCGGATCGTGGCACCGGACCGCTACCGGGGATCCTGGGGCAACGACGAGTTCGGGCATCGTCGCACAGGCAACTGCGGCGCGCGCGCAGCGCTACTTTGTTGCTGGCATCACGGCGCTCGGCGCGGGCGCAGCGCTCGCGGAAGCTGCATCCCTGGGGAAGATGGAGCAGGGACGGCGTCGAGCCGGGGATCTGCGCCAGACGTGCTCCCGGCGGCATGTCGCCGGGCACGGAGTCCAGCAGGCCGCGTGTATAGGGGTGGCGTGGGCGGTCAAGGACGTCGCGGGCAGGGCCGCTCTCGACGATGCGTCCGGCATACATGACCGCGATGTCGTCCGCGAGGTTCGAGACCACTGCGAGATCATGCGTGATCCAGATCAGCGCCACGCCGGTCTCGCGCGCCAGGCGTCGCATCTCATGAAGGATCTGGCCCTGGATCGACACATCGAGCGCCGTGGTCGGCTCGTCCGCGATGATCAGATCCGGACGATGGAGCATGGCGATGGCGATCGCGACGCGCTGGCGCATGCCGCCGGACAATTGATGCGGATAGGCGCGCAGGCGCTCGTCGGGGCTTGGTATCCCGACCGTCCCGAGCAGGTCGCGGCCGCGCGCCAAGGCCTCCTTGCGGCCGATCCGCTGATGGGCGCGCAATGCCAGGATCATCTGCTCGCCCACGGTGAGGACCGGATTGAGGGTCATCATGGGGTCCTGGAAGACCATCGCAATACGCCGTCCGCGGAGCTGGCGGAGGCTTTCGGCGTCGAGCCCGACGAGTTCGGTGCCATCGAAGCGCACGGAACCACCGACGATACGGCCGGGCGCATCGACGAGACCGAGGATCGAGAAGCCGGTGACGCTCTTGCCTGAACCGGACTCGCCGACCAGGCCGAGGATTCGGCCGCGTGCCAGCGAGAGATCGACCCCGTCGACGGCCTTTGCCACGCCGGCGCGGGTGAAGAAATGGGTCGCCAGTCCCGAGACCCGGAGCAAAGCCTCGCTCATCGCTTGAGCCGCGGGTTGAGTTGGTCGCGGATCTGGTCGCCGACGACGTTGATCGAGACGATCAATATGATCAGCGCGATCCCCGGGTAGATCGAGATCCAGTAGCGTCCCGACAGCAGATACTGGAACCCGTTCGCGATCAGCATGCCGAGCGACGGTTCCGTCGCGGGCAGACCCAGGCCGAGGAACGACAAGGTCGCCTCGAGCGCGATCGAGTTCGCCACCTGCACCGTGGCGACGACGATCAGGGGAGGCAGACAGTTCGGGAGGATATGGCGAAAGATCACCCGGCGTACCGGAAGCGGGACGGACAGGGCGGCTTCGACATAGTCCTTGCCACGCTCGGCCACCGCAGCTCCATGCGCGGTGCGCGCGAAATAGGCGTATTGCGCGGCGACGAGGGCGGCGACGAGTTGCCCCTTGCCCTTGCCAAGCAGCGCCGACAGGACGAGGGCGAGGAGGATCGCTGGAAAGGAGAGTTGAAGGTCGACGATGCGCATCATCAGCGCCTCGAAGCGCCCGCCGAGAAAGGCCGCTAGAACCCCCATCGTGGCGCCGATGGTAAGGGCGATGGCACCGGCGAGCATGCCCATCTCCAGCGAGATCCGCAGGCCGTAGATCATCGCGGAGAGAAGATCGCGTCCCTGGGCATCGGTGCCGAGGATGTGGACATATCCGCCCGTGCCGACATGCCCTGGTGGTCGGCGGGCATCCGACAGGTCCAGGTTTGCCAGATCGTAGGGATCTTGCGGCGTTACGACCGGCGCGAGAATCGTCAGGGCGACGATCACGAGGAGCACGGCGAGAGCGGCGACTGCGACGCGGCTTTCGCTGAACTCGGCCCAGAACGCCGCCAGGGCGCGTGGCGCGCGCATCATCCACGCCCCCGTCGGATCCGTGGATCCAGCAAGGCGTAGCTGAGGTCGACGATCAGGTTGATGGTGATGAACAGGAACGCCACCAGCACGAGATAGGACACCATCACGGGCCGGTCGAGCGTCGATATCGAATCGATGATCAGCTTTCCGACGCCGGGCCAGGAGAAGATAGTCTCCGTCACCACGGCGAACGCCAGCGTCGATGCGAGTTCGAGACCAAAGACGGTGACCAGCGGGATCGCGATCAGTTTGAGGACATGGCGGCGCAGGATCGTCCCCTCGCGCAGCCCCGCCGCGCGGGCGAAGCGGACGGTCTCGCCGAGCATGACCTCCCGCGTGCCGGCCCGCGCGAGCCGGATCATCAGCGCAAGTTTGAAAAGCGAGAGGTTGAGCGCCGGCAAAAGCAGGTGGCGCAGACCATCCGCCGTCAGAAAGCTCCATTCCACTCCGAACAGCGCCGCGGTCGCGCCGCGTTGGCCGGCAGGCAGCCAGGCCAGATTCACAGCGAAGGTGAAGATCAGCACGATCCCGATCCAGAAGGTCGGAACCGAAAAGCCGAGCACTGACGCCGCCATGATGCCCTTCGACAGCGCGCCGTCCGGTCGGTAGCCGGCGTACATCCCAAGCGGGACGCCGACGAGCGTGGCGCCCAGCGTGGCCGCGAGGGTGAGTTCGAGCGTCGCCGGGAGCCGCGACATGACGAGGTCGAACACCGAGATGCCGAAGATGAAGGAGCGTCCGAAATCGCCCTGCAGAAGGCGGCCCGCAAAGACCAGGTATTGCTCCCATAGCGGCCTGTCGAGGCCGTAGCGGGCGATGGTTTCAGCGCGGATACGCTGGTCCGCGTCCGGGGAGAGCAGCACGTCGATCGGATTGCCGATCGCGTAGACGCCGACGAAGACCAGGATCGACATCGCGATCATCACGAGGACGGCCTGCAGCAGGCGTTGAATGACGAAGCCGAGCATCTGGGGCGGGCGTATCCTGTCGGGCCGGAACGGCGAAGGGGGGAGCATGCCTCATCGCGGGCACGGGCGCGAGGCCGCTTGACTCGGCGGGTCCGGCTGGGGCCAGGATTGGGCTTCGCCGAATGCCGGTTCCCATGGGTCGTCAGGCAACGATCATGGCGCTACCGGTTCCAACCGAACAGGGAGCCTGATCATGATGTTTCCGCTCGCCGGCCGAATCGCCGGGTTGAGTTTCGCCGCGATGCTGTCGGTGTCCGCCGCGGCCGTGGCGCAGACCCTGACGATCGGCGTGCGCGCCGGTCAGGATTCGATGGATCCTCATTTCACCGCCACGGGGACCCATGCCGAGGCCATGAAGCATGTCTTCGACACGCTGACCTGGTCCGGCGACCAACTGCAGGTCGAGCCGGGCCTCGCCGAGAGCTGGAGCCTTGTCGATCCGACCACCTGGGAGTTCAAGCTTCGCCGTGGCGTGAAGTTCCACGACGGGTCCGACTTCACGGCCGAGGACGTGAAGTTCTCGATCGAGCGTATCCCGATGGTGTCGGGCCCGAACCCGACGACCATCTACGTGCGGCGCGTCAAGGAGACGCGTATCGTCGATCCGCACACGATCCGGATCACCACCGACGGTCCGGCACCGTCGCTGCCCTATGACTTCATCCGGCTCTTCATCGTTTCGCACAAGGCGGCTGCCGGCCTCACCAAGGAGACCGCGAACGAAGCCTTCAATTCCGGCAAGGCAGCGGTCGGCACCGGTCCCTTCAGGTTCGTGTCCTGGACCCCGCGCGAGCAGACGGTGCTCGAGCGCAACGACGCCTATTGGCGGGGCGCCTCGGCGTGGCAGCGCGTCGTGCGACGCGAAATCCCGAACGATGCCGCGCGCGTCGCGCAGCTCAAGGCCGGGCAGGTCGACATGATCGTGCGCGTGCCGGCCTCCGACGTGCCGACGCTCGAACGCGATCCAAAGCTCAGCGTCGTCAAGGCCGATACGGTCTATGTCTTCAACATCGAGATGGATCTTCGCGAGAAGACCGCGCAGGTCACGGCCAAGGATGGATCTCCGCTCGCGGCGAACCCGTTCCGGGACGCCAAGGTCCGCGAGGCGATGACCCTCGCGATCGACCGCAAGGCCCTCGCCGAGGTGGCGATGGAAGGTCTTGGCAAGCCGGTCACGCAGATGGTGACCTCCAACATCTTCGGACACGACAAGTCGCTGCCGGAGTTGCGGCCGGACGTGAACCGGGCGCGTCAGCTGATCTCCGAGGCGGGGTATCCCAACGGCTTCAAGGTGGTCTTCAACTTCACGAACGACCGTCTGCCTGGCGATCGTGCGGTCGGTACCGCCGTGGCGCAGATGCTCGCGCGCATAGGGCTCGACGTGCAGGCCAACGGGCAGCCCGGCGCCGTTCTGTTCCCGGCGCGTACCCGGGGTGAGCTGTCGATGGTCATGTCGGGCTGGGGTACGCTGACTGGCGAGGCGCATTACACGCTGTCGTCGCTCGGCCACTCGAATGATCCGGAGCGCCGGATGGGCGCCTTCAACTGGCGCGGCTACAAGAACGACGCGCTCGACAAGGCGCTGCAAGCCGCCGCGATCGAAATGGACGACGCGAAGCGTCGCGCTCTGCTTGAGGAGTCTAATCGTCTGTTCATGGCGGACAGGCCGTCTCTGCCTCTCGTCTCGGTGTCGTCGGCCTGGGCCGTGGTGAAGGAGAAGGTTGCCATGCCGAAGCCGCGCGCCGACGAGGACACGCTGGCCTACGACATCAGACCGGCGAAGTGACGGGCAGGTATTCGTAACGACACGCGCCGCCCGCGCGCACCAGGCGCGCGGGCGGTTTTTTTGCGAGGACGGACATGCGCATCGTCGACATGAACTGGATGCAGGTCGAAGAGCACGTAAAGACGGATGACCGCTGCGTCATCCCGGTCGGCAGCGTCGAGCAGCACGCCTATCTCAGCCTGGGCGTCGACATGATCCTGTCGGAGCGCGTCGCCGTGGATGCGGCCGAGCCGTTGCGCGTGCCCGTGTTCCCGGTCCTCAGTTACGGCATCACGCCCTATTTCAAGGCATTTCCAGGCACGGTCTGCCTGCGCCAGGAAACGGCGATCGCGGTCGCCCGCGATGTGCTGGACTCCGTTCGCCGGGCCGGGTTCCGCAAGGTGCTGATGGTCAACGGGCACGGCGGCAACAATCCGATCGGCGCCTTCGCCCAGGAATGGGTGTCTGAAAACCCCGACATGGCCGTGAAATGGCATAACTGGTGGAACGCGCCGCGCACTCTCGCGAAGGTCAAGGAGATCGATCCGCTGGCCAGCCACGGCTCGTGGATGGAGAACCTCCCCTGGACGCGGCTGCCTGGCGTCGCGATGCCCGATCTGCGCAAGCCGCTTGTCGATCTGGAGGCGTTGCGCGTCATGAACCCCGAGCAGGCACGCCGCCTCATCGGCGACGGGAATTTTGGCGGTCATTACGAGCGTCCCGACGTGGAGGTCCTCGAGATGTGGCACATCGCCGTCGAGGAGACCCGGGCGCTGATCCAGGGGCCGTGGCCCCAATGAGCGACACGATCCTCGTCTGGGGCGCCGGCGCGATCGGCGGCACGCTCGGCGCCGCCTGGGTGAACGCCGGACACGATGTCGTGTTCGTCGACAATGCCGCTGATCATGTTGTCGCGATGCGCGAGACCGGTCTCGAGATAGAGGGCCCCGTCGTCCAGTTTTCGACCGGAAAGCTGCGTGCCTTTCAGCCGCACGAGGTTGAAGGAGTGTTCCGCCGGATCGTCCTCGCGACCAAGGCACATCACACGGATGACGCGATGCAACGCCTCGCGCCGCATCTCGCCGCGGACGGCTATGTCCTTTCGGCCCAGAACGGTCTCAATGAACTGACGATCGCACGCCATGTCGGCGCCGATCGCACGATGGGATGTTTCGTCAATTACGGCGCGGATTGGCTCGCGCCGGGCCGGATCCTGCGCGGCAATCGCGGAGCGGTCGTCGTCGGGGAACTGGATGGCACGGTCTTGTCGCGGACCGAGGAAATGCATGCGCTGCTTCGGGTGTTCGAACCGGACGCCGTGCTGACCACGAATATCTGGGGCTACCTCTACGGAAAGCTCGGTTATGGGGCGCTTTTGTTCGCGACCGCGCTGACCAACGCGTCGATCGCCGACGCGCTCGCGAGCCCGCGGCATTTCGATCTGTGGCGGCGGCTTGGCGCCGAAGTCATGGCGGTGGCGCGCGCCAAGGGGATCCGCTGCGAGGGGTTCAACGGCTTCGATCCGGCGGCATTCATGCCGGACGCGCCGCGCGCGCGCACGCAAGCGGCGATCGATGTCATGGTCGGCTTCAACCGCGCCTCGGCGAAGTCGCATTCGGGGGTTTGGCGGGATCTCGCTGTTCGGAAGCGCCGGACGGAGGTCGACGCGCAGATCGCGGTCATCGCGGATATCGGTGATGGGCTTGGTATCGCGTCGCCGACCATCCGGCGGCTGGTTGCGCTGATCCACGATGTCGAGGATGGGCGCAGGCCTCAGGATTGGTCGACCTTGGACGCTCTCGCGGCGGAGGGATAATCGTGAATATCGGTTTCGAGGGGCGCGTCGTCCTGGTGACGGGCGCCGATCATGGGATCGGCAGGACCATCGCGCGTGGCTTCGCTGACCGGGGGGCGCGGGTGTTCGGCTGCGGGCTCGACGCCACGAGCCTTGCGGAGACATCCGGCGGCCGCATGGGCGTCGCGGTGGTCGATGTCGCGGACCAGGAGGCTGTGCAGCGCTTCGTGGGTGGAATCCCGCCGGTCGACATACTGGTCAACAACGCCGGTGGTGTCGCAGGGCAGACGAAGCGTCCGATCGAGGATGTGACGCCCGAGTCCATCCAGGCGATCATGAATGCGAACGCGATCGGGAGTTTTACCGTCTCGCAAGCCGTCGCACCCGCGATGAAGGCACGCGGAGCGGGGCGGATCGTCAACATCTCGTCGGGTGCGGGATTGCGGCCTAGCCTCACCGGGATCCAGGCCTACACGATGGCCAAGCATGCGGTGGTTGGGTTGACGCGGCAGTTGGCGCTCGAACTCGGGCCATTCGGGATCGCCGTGAACAGCATCGCACCGGGCTTCGTCCGCTCCAACCCAGCCACCGAGCGCCAATGGGAGAGCTACGGCGCCGAGGGGCAGAAGCGCCTGGTCGAAGGCATCCACCTGCGGCGCCTCGGAACGTCCGAGGATATCGCGCATGCCGTGATGTTCCTGGCCTCCGACTATGCGGGCTGGATTTCCGGTCAGATCCTGCAGGTCGATGGTGGCCGTGCCTGAGCGGGGCTCGCCAGTGGTGCAATCCACCGGACGTCCACGCATCGGCTACGCCGGCGTGGGCCTCATGGGGCACGGTGCGGCATCGAACATCCTCGCCGCGGGCTTCCCGCTGTCCATTCTCGGCCACCGCAACCGCGCGCCCGTCGAGGATCTCGTGGCGCGTGGTGCCGCAGAGGCGAGCGGCATGGGCGATCTCGTACGCCGAAGCGATGTGGTCTTCCTGTGCCTTCCCTCGAGCATCCAGGTCGAGCAGGCGATGGAGGCCGAAGACGGGATCCTCGCGGCGGCACGGCCCGGATTGATCGTCGTCGATTCGACCACCGCCGATCCCGCGTCGACGCGCAGACTCGGTGCAAGCCTGCGCGCGCGGGGCGCCGATCTCGTCGATGCGCCGCTCGGACGAACGCCGCGCGAGGCGGAGGCGGGAACGCTCTCCACCTTCGTCGGCGGACGTCCGGAGAGCGTCGCGGCGGTGCTGCCGATCATCCGATCCTACGCCGAGGTCGTCATCGAGGCGGGCGAACTGGGCGCGGGCCATACGCTCAAACTCTGCAACAACGCGATCTCGATCGGGACCTGCGCCGTGATCGCCGAGTCCGTCGCCACTGCCGCACGGCTCGGCGTCGATCTCCGGAAGCTTCACGAGGTGGTGTCGGCGGGCGGCGCCAACAGCGCGATGTTCCAGATGATCATGCCTTGGGTCCTCGACGGCGACGACAGCCGTCTCAAGGGGCCCTTGAGGATCGCGGGGAAGGACATGCGTGCGTTCTGCTCGCTGGCCGAGGGGGCGGGGATGGCCCCGTTCGTCGCCCAGTCGATCGCGCAGCTCTATGCCGTCGCCAATGCTCAGGGCCACGCGGATCGGTTCATGCCGACCTTGCCCGGTATCGTCGCCGCGCTGAACGGCGGAAAGATCCGCGACCTTCCGCCAGAGTGAGCGACCTCACACCGATTCGGCCAAGCGACGCAGGGCCTCGGCGGCGACCTCGGCTGGCGTTCCGGCGACGTCGAGCGCGATCGCGTCGCGCGGTTCCTCGAGCGTCGCGAACTGGCTGCCGATCAAGGATGTCGGCATGAAATGCCCCTTACGCCCTGCCATCCGTGACGCCACCTGGTCACGAGTCGCGCGCAGGAAGACGAAACGCACCTCTCTGGAGCCGTCCGCGAGCAGGTCGCGATAACTCTGCTTCAGCGCCGAGCAGGCGAGGACTGTCGGTCGCTCTCCGCCGCGCCAGGCGCGGATCGCGTCGGCCATGGCCTGCAGCCACGGCAGGCGGTCGTCGTCGGTAAGCGGTTGCCCACTCGACATCTTCGCGATGTTCGGCGCCGGGTGGAAGCGATCGCCTTCCGCGAAATCGGCGCCCAGGGCTTCTGCGATGAGCGCGCCGATGGTGCTCTTGCCAGAACCCGCCACGCCCATGACCACGACGACCATCATGGCGCAGGCCACTCCGCATGGAAGTTTCCGGGCCGGTCGAGGCGCTGGAAGCCATGACGGCCGAAGACGTCGCGCTGCGCCGCGACGAGATGGGCACCCGATCGCGCCTGCCGATACCCATCGACATAGGCGAGCGCCGACGCGAGAGCCGGCACGGGCGTCGCTGCGCGCGCCGCGGTGGACACGACCCGGCGCCACGCCCCGTCACGCGATGCAAGGGACTGTGCGAGCGTGGTGATCCGCAGAAGGTTTGGCACATCCGGCGCCCCCGTCAGGGCTCTGGCGATGTCCTCCATCAAGCGAGAGCGGATAATGCATCCGGCGCGCCAGGATGCGGCGATGGCTGCCGGATCATTCGTCCATCCATAGTCGCGCGACGCCGCGGCGATCAGGGCGAATCCCTGCGCGTGGACCGCGATGGAGGCAGCGACGAGCGCCTCCGCGAGATCGTCGATTGCGATCTTCTGACCGGTTGCCTCGACGCGGTTGACCTCGGTGGCGGCCGCCAGGCGCTCCGCACGCAAGGCCGAGAGGGTGCGTGCAAAGACCGCTTCCGCGAGGGACGGGGCAGGGACACCCAGTTCCAGGGCGGCGATCGCGGCCCAGGATCCGGTGCCTTTCTGGCTCGACGTATCTGTGATCGAATCGATCAGCGGCCTGTCGCCGTCGCGCGCGGCGAGGGCACGGACGGCGCAATCGAGGAGGAACGATCCGGCCGCGCCATCGCGCCAGGAGCGGAACACGCCGCCGATCGCAGCGGCGTCCAGGCCGTGGTGGTCGCGAAGCAGCACATAGGCTTCGGCGATCATCTGCATGACCGCGTACTCGATGCCGTTGTGCACCATCTTGACGAAATGTCCTGCGCCGCCGGGACCGCAGGCGACGAAGCAGGGCTCCCCCTCGTGGCGTGCCGCGACGGCACGGAACATCGGCGCGAGGCGCGTGGCGGATTCCGCCGCGCCGCCTGCCATGCTGGCGGGCCCCGCGC
>CAYSUY010000011.1:0-917 GCA_964434345.1 uncultured Acetobacteraceae bacterium | reverse complement strand
TCCCGAGACGCCGAAGCCAAGCACGTCAAGGCCATGATCGGCGAAACGGCGCGTGCGCCGCTCGGTGTCGCGCCAAAACGAGTTTCCGCCATCGATCACGGCGTCGCCGGGCTCGAGCCATGGACGCAGGGCGTCGAGGGTGACATCGACGGCGTCACCGGCGGGGACGAGCATGAAGATCCCGCGTGGCCGGGGCAGAGCGCGCATGGCGGCGGCGAGGTCGGCCGCCGCGACGGCGCCGTTGCCGAGTTCGGCCGCCAGCGCGGCGGAGCGCGCCCGATCGGCGTCGAACAGCACCAGTCGCGCATCCTTTTCCGCGAGATTGCGCGCGAAATTCGCGCCCATCGTGCCGAGACCGATCAGCCCCAGCGACCGGCCCGCGAGACTGCCGCCGGTCATGACGGTTCGACCACGCCGGTCTGGCTCGCGATCAGCCCGTAATGCTCGATCCTTCGATGCTTGGCGAAGGCGAAGGTCGTCTCCTTGCCATAGGTGCAGAGCGACAGATCGCAGTCATGGACGACCAACTCGTCGTCGACACCATGCGCCCTCGCGACGATCTCTCCGGTCGGGGCGACGATGCAGGTGCCGCCGATGAGAGAGCAGCCCTCCTCAATGCCGGCCTTCGCGGTCGCGACCACCCAGGTGGAGTTCTGATAGGCGCCGGCCTGAAGGACGAGGTGGTTGTGGAACTGGCGCAGATGCTCGGGCTCCGGCGTGGAGTGCGCGGCGGCCCATGAATTGAATGCGGGCGTGTTGTAGCCGAGCATGATGATCTCGGCGCCCTGCAGCCCCATGACGCGGAACGTTTCCGGCCAGCGGCGATCGTTGCAGATGCACATGCCCATCAGGCCGCCCATGCTGCGCCAGACCGGCCAGCCGAGGTCGCCGGGCTCGAAGTAGCGCTTCTCGAGGTG
>CAYSUY010000010.1:41621-46348 GCA_964434345.1 uncultured Acetobacteraceae bacterium | reverse complement strand
GCGTGCCGGACGGCCGTCGTGTCGAATGTCACGGTCCGCGTGCAACCCGCGGCGGCGGCGGTCCGCTCGATCAGGCAATCGGCGAAGTCCGCCTTGCCGCCTGCGCAGGCGCGCAGCGCACGCAGGACCTGTTCGGCCTGATCGACGACGATTTCCTTCGTCCGGAGCAGGATTTCGAGCGCCTGCATGACCTGAGATCCGGTCAGGCCGTAGCACGAGGTCAGCACCCAGTAGAGTTCGACGATCGAGACGACCGCGACGAAGCCAGGGCGATCGGCGTCGAGCGTCTCGACCAGCGCCGTGGCCTTCGCCGCCTGGACCGCATCGTCCTGCATGATGTAGCGGACCAGCACATTCGTATCGAGGCCGGTCACCGCGCGGCAGCTCCGCGCCGGGCGATCGCCGCGTTCATCGCTTCGACCGGGACGGGCTTCGCGGGCTTCCCGAACATGCCCTTGAGGTCGCGGACGCTCTGCGTCGCCGCCACGAATTCGTAGCGGCCCGGCGCGATCTGGACGAATTCCACCCGATCTCCGGCCTCGACCTTCAGGTCGGCGCGGACATCGACGGGAATCGTGATCTGGCCCTTGCTGGTCAGCGTCGCGGTGGACATGGCAGGCTCCTCTAACCTTACACTGAAGTAAGGAAATCGCGTTTTCAACCCCCGAGGTCCGTCACGAGCCGGGCCATCTCCCGGGCAGGTCGCCATGCGGTCCGCGGGCGATAGCCGGGCTTCACGCCGGCTTCAGAAAAACTCGGGCGCGGAACCTGCCTGCGGCCACCATGTTGTACGGACATGCAAGCCAGATCGGAGACACGCGATGAAGGCTCAATCAGTCCTCGAGACCATCGGATCCACGCCGCATATCCGCTTTGCGCGGCTGTTTCCGGACCGCGAGGTCTGGATCAAGTCGGAGCGCGGCAATCCCGGTGGCTCGATCAAGGACCGCATCGCGCTGTCGATGGTCGAGGCGGCCGAGCGCGACGGCACGCTGCGTCACGGCGGGACGATCGTCGAGCCGACCAGCGGCAACACGGGCATCGGGCTGGCGCTGGTCGCGGCGGTGAAGGGCTACCGGCTGATCCTGGTCATGCCGGAGTCGATGTCGATCGAGCGGCGGCGCCTGATGCTGGCCTATGGCGCGGAATTCGTTCTGACGCCGCGCGAAAAGGGCATGCGCGGGGCGATCGAGCGCGCGCAGGAACTGGTCGCGGCGACGCCGGGCGCCTGGATGCCGCAGCAATTCGAGAACCCCGCCAACATCGATGTCCATGTCGCAACGACGGCGCGGGAGATCCTGGCCGATTTCCCGGAGGGCCTCGATGCGTTGATCACCGGCGTGGGCACCGGCGGGCATATCACGGGCGTCGCGCGCGTGCTGAAGCCGCTCTTCCCGCGGCTGAAGGTCTTCGCGGTCGAGCCGACGCTGTCGCCGGTGATCTCCGGCGGCAAGCCGGCGCCGCATCCGATCCAGGGCATCGGCGCGGGTTTCGTGCCGGCCAATCTCGACACCGCGCTGCTCGACGGCGTCGTCCAGGTCGAGCCCGAGGCGGCGCGCGAGATGGCG
The DNA here is from genome assembly GCA_964434345.1 of uncultured Acetobacteraceae bacterium. Classification (GTDB taxonomy): domain Bacteria; phylum Pseudomonadota; class Alphaproteobacteria; order CACIAM-22H2; family CACIAM-22H2; genus CAIOSQ01. The sequence continues at coordinate 44,780 of CAYSUY010000010.1, read as the reverse complement.
CGTCAGGCGGCACGCAAGGAAGGGCTGCTGGTCGGCATCTCGTCGGGCGCGACGCTGGCTGCGATCGCGCAGACACTTCCGGATCTGTCGGCCGACGCGCGGGTCCTGGGTTTCGCCTACGACACCGGCGAACGCTATCTCTCGGTCGAGGGATTCCTGCCGTCGGGGGCGTGATCAGCCCCGCCCGCCGCGGCCCGCGCCGTCACGCGAAGCGGCCCGGTGCATAGGGCGCGGGGTCGATCGTGGGCGTGCGGCCACCGACGAGGTCGGCGAGCAGGCGCCCGGTCATCGGCGCCGAGATCAGCCCGACATGGCCATGGCCGAAGCCGTAGAAGGCGTTGCCCACCGCGCGGGCGGGGCCAACCACCGGCAGCGAGTCCGGCATGCTCGGCCGGAAGCCCATCCAGCGCGAGACGCGCGTGGCATCGAGGTCGCGCGGCAGGCGCGGATACATCGCCTGCAGCTGGCGCAGCAGGATGTCGGCGCGGCCCCAGTTCGGTGGTGCGTCGAGGCCGCCGAACTCGACCGTGCCGGCGGCGCGCACGCCCGCATCCATGGGCGTCGCGATGAACTTCCCGGCGAAGCTGGTGGTCGGCGTGCGCGGGCCCGCGTCGGGCGCCGCGACCATGACGTGATAGCCGCGCTCGGTGTCGAGCGGCAGCCTGTCGCCCAGCGCCGCCGCGAGGTCGCGCGACCAGGCGCCGCCGGCGATCACGAAGGCATCGGCCGCGATCTCTCCCTGGTCGGTCAGGGCGGCGCGCACCCGCCCGCCCTCGCGCGCGAAGCCCGTGACCTGCGCGCGCCTCACCGTCGCGCCCAGGCGGCGGGCGAGATCCGCGTAGGACCGGGTGAGGGCGAGGGGATCGGCGCAATGGCCGTTCTCCTGGATCAGCCGCGCGCGCACATAGCCGCGGTCGAGATCGGGCTCGAGCTGGCGCAGGTCGTCGAAGCCAAGCTCGTCGACCGTGACGCCGGCGGCCACGCGCATCGCCATGCCCGCGGCGTCTTTCGCGAACTCCGTCTCCGACCGGTAGACATGCAGATGGCCGACCTGACGGATCAGCGCCTCGGCACCGGCGGCGCGCGCGAGCTCGCGATGCATGGCGACGGTCGGCCCGACCATCGGGCGCAGGGCGCGGGCGATCTCGGCGACGCGCTCAGGGCGTCCGGCGCGCACGAAGCGCCAGAGCCAGGGCGCGATCGCGGGCAGGTAGCGCCAGCGTATCGTCAGCGGCCCCATCGGATCGAGCAGCCAGCGCGGTACCTGGGGCAGCATGCCGGGCATCGCGATCGGCACCACCGACGAGCCGTTGAGGCAACCGGCATTGCCGAAGGACGTGGCCTCGCCCGGCGCGCCGCGATCGACCAGGGTCACGCGATGGCCGTCGCGCGCCAGGTGCAACGCCGTGCAGACGCCGACGATGCCGGCGCCGATCACGAGGACATGCGTGTCGCTCATCGCTTCGCTCCGTGTCGGGTGCGGGTGGTCAGGCGGCCGCGAGGCCGGCGAGCATGCGGCGCGTGACCGCGAAGCCGCGCGCGACGATCATCTCCTTCCAGCGCGGTTCGTCGCCGTAGAAGACGCGGCGCATCTCGGCCTTTATCGCCGTCCATTCCGGCGACCCGAAGGTCCCGTGCGCGTGCAGCCAGGCATCGGCGCGCAGGGCGTCGAGCGTCTGGTCGAGCGGACGCACGCCGAATTCGAGCGCGACCACCGAGACCTGGGCATTCGGCGCGGCTTCGCGCATGCCTGCCGAGTTGACGCCGACCAGCGGCGCCGAGGACGAATTGCCGAGATCGGGCGAGGTGATCTCGTCCTTGCCCAGCCAGGCGCAGAGCCGCGCATAGGCGGGCGGGTTCGCATGGGCCGAGGTGATCAGCTCGCCGTGACCGTAGGGGCCGAGCCCGGTGTGGTAGTCGATGACGCCGATCTCGCGCGCGTGCTGATCGAGCGCGGCGAAGACGCGGCGCAGCGTGCGGTTCGACCAGGTCGGTGCATGGCCGCCGAAGAACACACCATGCGGATCGGCGTACTGTCCGCCGGAGATCGCCTGCTGGAGCGCCATGCGTCCATGGGCGGCGGCGTAGGCGTCGAGACGCCGGCGGGCCGTGGCGCGGGTCGCTTCGTCCCAGCGTGGCGGGCAGATCGCGGCGCGCAGGTCCTCGTAGCCGGGATTGGCGGGATAGGGCGCCGCATGGTCGACGAAATTCCGGTTGAGGTCGACATTGTCCTCCGTGACGCGGCGCGACCAGGCGAAGCCGTGCGGGTTGATCGCATGGATCGCGACGACGCAGGTATCCGCGGGAAGCGCCGTGAACAGGCCCTCGCGCAGCGATGCGGTCTGCGCGCCGGAGCCGCAATGCCCCTCGACCCCATGCGTACCTGAGATCGTCACCAGCGCGCGGCGCGCCCGCGGCGGTCCGAGCCGGGCGACGTCGCAGGCCAGCATGCCGCCATCCGGGCCGCGCAGCGGATGGCGGATGGTCTCGATCGCCGCACCCGCGGCGGCCGCGGCGGCGAGGAATCTGGCGCGCGCCTGGCTGTAGGTGTCGGCGAAGCAGGGATCGGCGGTCATGGTCGGCTCCGGCTGCGGCTGCGATACGCCGCGCATCATTGCCTGCTTCGCCACGCGCGGCCTAGTCTTCCGCCATGCGCGCGTCCGGTTTCCTCGCCCACGTCTTCGGTCTCGCCCTCGGCTTTGCCGTCGGCGCGGTGTCGTCCGCGCAGGCCGGTGATGGCGCGCTCGTCCGGCTCTTCGACCGTCTCGCGGCCGCGAGCGGTCCCGCAGAGGCGGCGGCGATCGAGGCCGGGATCTGGGAGGCCTGGATGCTCGGCGGAGGGGCCGCCGCGACCAGCCTGATGCAGGTCGGACTCGCCGCCCTGGCCGGCGGCAATCTCCCGGCGGCGCTCGGCGTCTTCGACGCGATCGTCGCCCAGAACCCGGATTTCGCCGAAGGCTGGAACAAGCGCGCCACGGTCCTCTACATGATGGGGGCGCTCGACCGATCGGCGGAGGATTGCGAGCGCGTGCTGCGGCTGGCGACCGTCTTCCGCGATTTCGGCCTGCAACAAGGCGACCGGATTGCGCTGCTCTCGGAGAATCGCAGCGAGTACATCGAGATCCAGCTGATCCTCGAGTGGGTGGGGGCCTTCAAGAA
>CAYSUY010000010.1:0-41611 GCA_964434345.1 uncultured Acetobacteraceae bacterium | reverse complement strand
GCTGTCGGGTCTGGGACTGATCCGGATGCGCCAGGATCGCGTAGACGAAGCGATCGACGCTTTCGAAAGGGCGTTGGCCGTGCATCCGCATCTCGAGGCCGCACGCCGCCACCGCGACGCCTTGCGCCGCAAGCGGCGCGACGGTGCGATCTGACCAGGGCGCGCGACACCACAGGATGAACGAACGGATACAGGAGGGCTGGCCCGATGCTGATACGCCGCACGCGTGGGTGGGAGATACCCGAGTCGCAGGTGACGCCGGAAAACGCCTTTCTGGCGCGACGGCGCCTGTTGGGGGCGGGAGCCGCGGGGATTGGCGCGCTCGCGCTCCAGGGCCAGTCCTGGTTCGGCCTGGGCGGCGGGGGCGAGCAGAAACTCCCTGACTTCGCGGCGGGCGATCCGTCCCTGCCCCTCTATCCGGCGCAGCGCAGCATGCGCTACCGCGTCGATCGCGACCTCACCGAGGAGAAGAACGCGGTCACCTACAACAATTTCTACGAGTTCGGTTCGTCCAAGAACATCTGGCAGTCGGCCCAGAAGCTGCCGATCCGCCCCTGGGAGATCCGGATCGACGGCATGGTCGAGCAACCGCGCACGGTCGGGATCGACGATCTGCTCAAGGCGCTGCCGCTCGAGGAGCGCGTCTATCGGTTCAGGTGCGTCGAGGCCTGGGCGATGACCGTGCCCTGGACCGGTATCCCGATGCGCCGCTTCGTCGAGTTCGCGAAGCCCCTCGGCGGCGCGAAATACATCCGCATGGAGACGTTCAAGAACCCTGAGGTCGCGTCCGGACAGCGCGCCAGCTGGTATCCCTGGCCCTATGTCGAGGGGCTGGCGATCGACGAGGCGACCAACGAACTCGCGCTGCTCGGAACCGGGGTCTACGGCAAGCCGATGCCGCGCCAGATGGGCGCGCCGATCCGGCTCGTCGTGCCGTGGAAATACGGGTTCAAGAACATCAAGTCTGTCGTCCGCTTCACGTTCACGCAGGAACGCCCGAAGAGCTTCTGGGAGGAACTCCAGGCGGCCGAATACGGGTTCTGGGCGAATGTGAACCCGAAAGTGCCGCATCCGCGCTGGAGCCAGGCGACCGAGGAACTGATCGGGCAGAACGGGACGCGCGTGCCCACCCAGCTTTTCAACGGCTACGCCGATTTCGTGGCGGATCTCTATACCGGGCGCGAGGCCGAGAAGCTCTGGATGTGAGCGTCGAGGCCCGCGCTCAGAAACACCCGATCCAGGCGAGATCGAGGATCAGCGTTGGCCCGCGCAGGATCCAGGCGAGGCTGGCGGCGCCGATGAGCGCCGCCGCGCCGAGCGTGAACCACGCTGGCGCCCCGCCGCTCATGCCGTCCCCGTCGCGGCGAGACGTGCCACCGGCTTCTCGCGAATGGGCCAGTGGAACAGCGCCGCGACGACGCCCAGCGCGACCGATATCCACCACATGGCGTCGTAGTTGCCCACCGCGTCGTAGATGCGGCCGCCGAGCCAGGAGCCCATGAACGACCCGACCTGGTGCGAGAAGAACACGAAGCCGAACAGCATCGACATGTAGGCTGGTCCGAACAGCGTCGCGATCAATCCGCTGGTGAGCGGGACGGTCGAGAGCCAGAGCAGTCCGAGCAGCGCCCCGAAGATCAGAACCGTGGCCTCGGTCTTCGGCGCGAGAATGAAGCCGAGGAACACCGCCGAGCGGGCGAGATAGAGAAGCGAGAGCAGATTCTTCTTCACGTAGCGCCCGCCCAGCACGCCGGCGGAATACGAGCCGATGATGTTGAACAGGCCGGTGAGGGCGAGCGTCCAGGCGGCAAGGTCGGCTGGCAGCCCCTGGTCGCTGAGATAGGCGGGCAGGTGGGTGGCGACGAACACCACATGGAAGCCGCAGACGAAGAAGCCGCCGGTCAGCAGCCAGAAGCCGCGATGGCCGAACGCCTCCGCGAGCGCCTCGCGCAGCGTCTGCCTGGCGCCTCCGCCCGGCGTGCCGGCGGCTCCGGGGACCGCGCGCAGGATCCACAGCAGCGGCAGCATGGCGAGCGCGGTGGCCGCCATCGCGACGAAGGCGCCCGACCACGCGAGGCCGCCGATCAGCACCTGCGTATACGGCACCATCGCGAACTGGCCGACCGAGCCGCCGGCCATGAGGATGCCCAGCGCGACCGAGCGCGCCTGCGGCGGCACCATGCGGCCGACGGCGCCGATCAGCGTGCCCTGGCCGCCGGCGGCGAGCGCCGCGCCGATCAGGACATTGCCGAGGACGATCTCGGTCGGGCCGCTGGTCTGGGACAGGATGGCGAGGCCGGCGACGTAGAGCATCGTCCCCACGACCCCGGTCTTCGCCGCCCCGTGGCGGTCGCCGAGCGCGCCGAAGAGCGGCGCCAGCGCGCCCCAAAGGAGATTCTGGAGCCCGACCGCGAAGGTGAACAATTCGCGTCCCATCCCGAGTTCGCCGCTGATCGGCTTGACGAACAGGCCGAAGCCCGAGCGCAGCCCCATGGCGATGGTCATCACCGCCGCGGCGGCGGCGACGATGCTCCACATGCGGGCGGTGAGTAGCGGGGCGTCAGGGGCTGGACTGGACATGCGGGCAAGTCTAAACGCGGAGCGATCGAAGATCCCTCGATTTCCGTCGCGACAGACAGGAGCGATCCGCATGAGCCAGAGCACCCACGCCCCCGGAACCCCGCCCGTCCTCGGCATCATCGGCGGCAGCGGCGTCTACGACATCGATGGCCTGACCAATGTGCAGTGGCAGCGTGTCCTCAGCCCCTGGGGCGAACCGTCTGATGACCTGATGTTCGGCGAACTGGACGGGCAACGTCTCGTCTTCCTGCCGCGCCATGGCCGCGGCCACCGGATCCCGCCCTCGCAGCTGAACTACCGCGCCAATATCGACGCCATGAAGCGCGCGGGATGCACCGAGCTGATCTCGGTCTCCGCCGTCGGCAGCCTGCGCGAGGACCTGCCGCCCGGCATGTTCGTGATCTGCGACCAGTTCATCGATCGCACATTCGCGCGCGAGAAATCCTTCTTCGGAACGGGTTGCGTCGCCCATGTCTCGATGGCCGACCCAGTCTGCCCGCGTTTGGGCGACGCCATCGAGGCAGCCGGACGCAGCATCGGGATCCCGATGTCGCGGGGCGGCACCTATCTTACGATGGAGGGGCCGCAATTCTCGACCAAGGCCGAATCGCGGGTCTATCGCCAATGGGGCTGCGACGTGATCGGCATGACGAACATGCCGGAGGCCAAGCTCGCGCGCGAAGCGGAGCTCTGCTACGCGACCGTCGCGATGGTGACGGATTACGATTGCTGGCATCCCGACCATGGGCACGTCACGGTCGACGCGGTGATCAAGGTATTGCTGGAGAATGCGGCGCGTGCCCGTGCGCTGGTGAAATCCGTCGCGCCGCTTCTGCGTGCGCGGGACATCTCCTGCCACGCCGGCTGCCATACCGCGCTGGACGCGGCGATCGTGACCCATGGTCCGGCACGCGATCCCGGGCTCGTGCAGCGCCTCGACGCGGTCGCGGGGCGGGTGCTCGGGCGCGCCTGATCCGGCCGCGCTTCATCGCGCTGAAAGACCCCGCAGATAAAAAAAAGGCCGGATCGCCGTTTCCGGCGATCCGGCCCCTTTCATGGGCGATCAGGCCTTGGCGGTCTTCGCCTTGGTCTTGGCCTTCGCCTTGGCTTTCGCCTTCGGGGCGGCCTTCGCCTTCGGGGCGGCCTTTGCCTTCGGCGCGCGCTTGGCGCTCACCTTCGGCGTGGACCGGGTGCTCGCCTTCGGAGCCGCCTTCGCCTTGACCTTCACCTTCGCCTTCGGCGCGGGCTTGGCTTTAGCTTTGGCTTTCACTTTGGTTTTGGTTTTCGTTTTCACTTTCACCTTCGCTTTCGTTTTCGCCTTCGCCGTTGTCGCGGCTGCCGCCTTCGGCGCACCGGTCAGGTGCGTGGCGAAAAACGACATTGCGCGGCCGCGCGCGCGCTTCGCCGAGGCGGCATCGTGACTGCCGCGCTCGTCGCAGTTGAATCCATGACCCGCAGAATAGACATGGATTTCGACTCCCTTGTGCCTCGCCGCCTTGACTTTGTCGACCTCCGAGAGGGGGATCGCGTGGTCGGTCTCGCCAAAGTGGAATTGCACCGGGCAGTTGGGTTTTTCTCCGGCGACGCCGCCGATGCCGCCGCCGTAGTAGGACACCGAGGCGGCGAAGCCCTTGAGACGCGTCGCCGCGACCCAGGCGAGGAAGCCGCCCCAGCAATAGCCGACGATGCCGACCTTGCCCGCGGCCTTCACCGCGTCGCGCGCGGCGGCGATGTCGATCAGCGCCGCATCCGTTGGCGAGGCCTGCTTGAGGCCGATCCCGCGCTTGATGTCGGCATCGGCATAGCCGAGTTCGGTGCCCGGGCGGATGCGGTCGAACAACGCCGGGACGATGGCGACGTAGCCATCGCGCGCGAAGCCGTCGGCGACGCCGCGCATGTGATGGTTCACGCCGAAGATTTCCTGCACGACCACGAGCGCGCCCTTCGGCTTGCCCTTCGGTCGCGCGAGATAGGCCGTCGTGCCGAACCCGTCCGTTGTGCGCAGGATGATCGTCTCGCCCATGGAATCTATCTCCCGTTTCGCGCGGCAGGATTGTGGGATGGCGGCGACTCGGCCGCCGGTCAGACGTTGAACCTGAACAGGATCACGTCGCCGTCCGCAACCACGTAGTCGCGGCCCTCGGCGCGCATCCGCCCGGATGCCTTCGCGCCGGCCTCGCCGCCGAGCGCGATATAGTCGTCGAAGGCGATGACCTCCGCGGCGATGAAACCGCGCTCGAAATCGGTATGGATGGCCCCCGCCGCCTCGGGTGCCTTGGCACCGCGGCGCACGGTCCACGCGCGCGCTTCCTTGGGGCCACAGGTGAAATAGGTGAGCAGGCCCAGCAGGCCGTATCCGGCGCGGATCACGCGCGCGAGACCGGGCTCCTCGAGCCCGAGCGAGGCGAGGAAATCCGCCTGGTCGGACGCGGGGAGGAGGGCGACCTCGGACTCGATCGCCGCGGAGATCACGACCGCGGAGGCGTGCTCCGCCTTCGCCATCTCGAAGACGCGCGCGGACAGCGCATTGCCGTCCTTCGCCGATGCCTCCTCGACGTTGCAGACATAGAGTACGGGCTTCGCCGTCAGCAGCTGCAGCTGCTTGATCTGCGCGGCCTCGTCGGGCGAGCCAGGGCGGAAGGCGCGCGCGGGCTTGCCGTCACGTAGCAGGGCAAGGATCGGCTCCATCACCGCGAGCTGCCCGGCTGCGTCCTTGTCGCCGGTCTTGGCGCGCTTCTGGAGCGCCGGGACACGCTTCTCGAGGCTGTCGAGATCGGCGAGCATCAATTCCGTCTCGACCGTCTCGCGGTCGCGCAGCGGATCGATCGATCCCTCGACATGCGTGATGTCGCCGTCCTCGAAGCAGCGCAGCACATGGGCGATCGCATCGACCTCGCGGATATTGGCGAGGAACTGGTTGCCGAGTCCTTCGCCGCGCGACGCGCCACGGACGAGCCCGGCGATGTCGACGAATTCCAGCTGGGTATGGACGATCCGCGCGGATTTCCCGACCTCGGCGAGACGGTCAAGACGCGGATCGGGAACCGCGACCCGGCCGACATTCGGCTCGATCGTGCAGAAGGGATAATTGGCGGCCTGGGCCGCGGCGGTGGCGGTCAGGGCGTTGAAGAGGGTCGACTTGCCGACATTGGGCAGGCCGACGATGCCGCATTGGAAACCCATCAGTGCTCTTCCTTCGCAGTTGGCGCCGGCCGCGGCGGCTTCGGTCTGGGCGGCGAGAGGGCAATGGCGACGCGGCTCGCGAAGCGCGCATCCTGGCCCGCGATCAGATCGGCGATTTCCCGGGCCACGGCGTCGAGCAGCGGCTCGAGCCAGCTCCGGTCGGCGCGGGCGAAATCGTGCAACACGTATCCGGCGACGAGATCCTTGTCCCCGGGATGCCCGATGCCGAGCCGCACGCGCCAATAAGCCTGTCCGACATGCTGGTCGATCGAGCGCAGACCGTTATGCCCGCCATGCCCGCCGCCGATCTTCACCCGGATCCGCCCGGCGGGCAGATCGAGTTCGTCATGCAGGACGATCATGTCGGCCGGGGCGAGCTTGTAGAAGCGCAGCGCCTGCTGCACCGCGCGCCCCGAATCGTTCATGTAGGTCAATGGCTTGAGCAGGACGACCTGCGTCCCGGCGATCGTTCCGGCCGCGACATGGCCGTCGAAGCGCGCGCGCCAAGGGCCCAGAGCGTGGAGGCGATGGATCGCCTCCACGGCCATGAACCCGACATTGTGGCGCTGGCGCGCGTGTTCGAGGCCGGGATTGCCGAGCCCCACGAGGAGCCGCATCCCGGCCTCCGTCCCGCGACCGCGTTACTTCTTCGCGGCGGCTGCCGGCTTGGCCGCGGCGCCGGCCTTCGCCGCATCGCCGCCTGCCGCCGCTGCCGAAGCCGCGGACGCCGCTGCCTTCGCCGCCGCGTCGGCGGCTTCGTCGTCCGAACGCATGACCGTCGGTGCGCCGATCGCCGCCACCGTGAAGTCGCGGCTGTTGGTCGGCCGCACGCCTTCGGGCAGCTGGATCGTGCTCATGTGCACGGAGTCGTTGATGTCGAGGCCGGCGAGATCGACCTCGATCACGCGCGGGATCGTGGTGATCGAGCAGAACACCTCGACGTCGTGCGCCACGACGTTCAGCACGCCGCCGCGCTTGATGCCGGGGGCCTTGTCGCTGTTCAAGAAGCGAACGGGCACGGCGACGCGGATGCGCGTCGTGTCGGACACGCGCAGGAAGTCGACATGCTCCGGCTTGTCGGTCACCGGGTGGAACTGGATGTCGCGGGCCAGCGCCCGGATGCTGCGGTCGCCGAGATCCAGCTCGAAGAGGCGGGTGAAGAACCCGGTCTTGTTCATCTCGCGCATGACGTCGCGCGGATCGAGCGAGATCAGGTCCGGGGTCTGGCCTTCGCCATAGACCACGCCGGGGACACGGCCGGCACGACGCACGGCCCGGGCGGCCCCCTTGCCGACCCGATCACGCGGCTGAGCCGCGAGTTTCACGGTTTCGACCATCTTCCTTCTCCATCAATGGTCAGGATCTCCGCCGGCCTCCAAGGGTGCCGGACAGGAGATCCGAGGTCGCTCGGTGGTCAGTCGAACAGGGAGGAGACCGAGCGCTCCTCGCTGATGCGTTTGATCGCTTCCGCGATGAGCGGGGCGATCGTCAACTGGCGGATGTTCTGGGCGAGGCGCACCGCCTCGGTGGCCTGGATCGAGTCGGTGGTCACCAGGGATTGCAGCGGCGAGGAGGTGACGCGGGCAACCGCGCCGCCCGACAAGACGCCATGGGTGACATAGGCGGACACCGATTTCGCGCCCGCCTTCTTGAGAGCCTCGGCGGCGTTGCAGAGCGTGCCCGCGGAATCGACGATGTCGTCGACCAGGATGCAGGTGCGTCCATCGACGTCGCCGATGATGTTCATGACCTCCGACACGCCGGCGCGTTCGCGCCGCTTGTCGATGATCGCGAGATCGGCCTCGAGGCGCTTGGCGATGGCGCGGGCGCGGACGACGCCGCCGACATCGGGCGAGACGATCACAAGATCGTGCCCGCGCTCGGTGTAGTTCTGCTGGATGTCCTTCACGAAGACCGGCGCGGCGAAGAGATTGTCGGTCGGGATGTCGAAGAAGCCCTGGATCTGGCCGGCATGCAGATCGAGCGTCACGACGCGATCCGCGCCGGCGACGGTGATCAGGTTGGCGACCAGCTTCGCCGAAATCGGTGTGCGCGGACCCGATTTGCGGTCCTGCCGCGCATAGCCGTAGTAGGGGATGACGGCCGTGATGCGGCGCGCCGAACCGCGGCGCAGCGCGTCGAGCGCGACCAGCGTCTCCATCAGGTGGTCATTCGCCGGATAGGACGTGGACTGGATGACGAACACGTCCTCGCCGCGCACGTTCTCCAGGATCTCGACGAAGACCTCCATGTCGCTGAAGCGGCGCACCGACGCCTTGGTCAGCGGCAGGTTCAGCGTCGCGCTGATCGCCTCTGCGAGAGGACGATTGGAGTTGCAGGCCAGGATCTTCATCGGGAATCCGCGTCGCGCCAGCAGGCAGGGTGGATGGCCGCGGCGGTCCCCCGCCATGGCGCGCGCGGGTTCTATCAGCCCCCCTCGGGACTCGCAACCTCCGGCGCCCCGTCTGCCAGCCCGGTGGCCCGGCCCGGCGCGGCGCCGCGGCGCTCAGAAGGTGATCTGCACCTTGAGGCTGCGCGCGCGGTCGCGGGCGAGATCGAAGGCGCTGGCGGCATCCGTGGCGGGGATCGCCGCGGTGAGCAGGGGGGCGACATCGATCAGGCCGCGATCGAGGGCGTCGACCGCGGCGCCGAATTCGTCGCAGAACCGGAAGCTGCTGCGCCAGTCGAGTTCGCGGCCCATCGCGATATTGGCGAGGACCGGGATGTCGCCGGCGGGCAGGATCCCGACCTGGACCACGACGGCGCCGGGCCCCGCCGACTCGAAGGCGCTGCGCAGCGCGTGATGGTTGCCCGCGCACTCGAAGATCGTCTCGAACCCGTCGAGGGACGCCGCGTAGTCCTTGAGGTCGCCGGGATGGGTCGCCACGTTGATCGCGGCATCGGCGCCGATGCGCCGCGCGGTTTCCAGCGGCTGGTCCACGATGTCCGTCATCACGATGCGGGCGGCGCCGGCGCGGCGCGCGCAGAGCAGGACCAGCTGTCCGATCGGGCCGGCGCCGGCGATCAGGACGTTGCGGCCGAACAGGGCGCCGGCGCGGGCGACCGCATGCAGCGCGACCGACAGCGGCTCGGCAAAGGCGGCCGTGGTGAAGGGCAGGTCGCGACGCACGGGCACGGCGTTCGCCTCGTCGACCATGAACACCTCGCGGAACCCGCCCTGGATATGGGGAAACTTCGATGCCGAGCCGAGGAACACCATGCGGCGGCACAGATTCTCCCGGCCCTGGCGGCAATAGCGGCAGCGGCCGCACGGGCTGGACGGGTTGACCGCGACGCGGTCGCCGACCCGCAGCCGCGACACGCGCGCGCCCACGGCCTCGACCTCGCCGGCGAACTCATGGCCGGGGATCAGCGGTTCGCGGATCACGTAATCGCCGTTGCGCCCGTCGAAATAGTAATGAAGGTCGGACCCGCAGATGCCGCCGGCGCGCACCCTCACCTTGACCGAAAGGTCGCCCATCGGCGCGGATTGCCGCGGCTCGAAGCGCAGATCGCGGGCACCGTAGATCACGCAGGCGGTGTCGGTCATCGTCGGAACTCTCCTCGTGGGGCGTCTGGGGACCGGATCGATATCCCGCCGCGACGTTAACCATGTCTCAACGGCGGCGCGCTAGCGTTCAACCATTCGCGGGGCGCCGACCCCGCGTCAACAGCCGCATCGAGACCGGGTGGCCCATGAGACCGTTTCTTCCCCGCATGCCGACGCTCCTGCGTCTCGCCGCCATTCCGGCAGTCGCCGTCGCGGTACTCGCGCTGCGCTTCGTAGCCGCGGAGGCACTTCCCGAGAGCATGCTCTGGCTCGTCGATCTCGGGGTCGCGGGGCTGGCGCTCGGTGCGGTCGCGCAGTCCGTCTTCCTTCTGATGCGCGTCCAGCGATCGACCGAGCGCGGCCTCGCGACCATGGAAGAGGCGCTGCTCGAGATGCGTGCCGATCTCGACGCGCAACGCCGCATCACCGAGCGCGCGCTCGAGGCATCGGCAGCGGGGCCCGACCGTGCCGCCATCGACGAGGTCGCCTCGGAGGTGCGCGTGCTCCATGCGCTGGTCGCCGGATTGTCGGCGCGCGGGACGACCGGCGGCGCTTCGGTCTCGTCCGCGACTGCGCGCGCGGCTGCGCCATCGGGATCGCAGGTGCAACTGCGCGCGGTCGGCGGCAAGGAACCGCCGCGCGCGTCGCGCCTTCTCGATGAACCCGAGATCCTGTCGATCGTGCGCAGCGGTCTGCGCGAGGGGCGGGTGGACGTCTATGTCCAGCCGATCGTCAGCCTGCCGCAGCGGCGCCATCGGTTCTACGAATGCTTCTCGCGCATCCGCGACGCCGACGGAAATGTCGTGGGACCGGACCGCTATCTCGGCGGCGCCGAGCGCGAGGGTCTGATCGGCGCGATCGACAACATGCTGCTCTTCCGCAGCGTCCAGCTGGTCCGCCGCATCCACAAGGCCAATCGCGAAGTCGGCATCTTCGTCAACATCTCGGAGCACAGCCTCGCCGACAAGCGCTTCTTCCGCGACTTCGCGGCCTTCGTCGCAGAGAACAAGGAGCTGGCGCCGTACCTGATCTTCGAATTCGCCCAGGCGCATGTCGCGCGCCACGGCGCCGCCGTGATGCTGGAACTCGAGCGCCTCGCGCGGCGCGGCTTCCGGTTCTCGATGGATCAGGTCACCGATCTCGATCTCGACATCGACGCGCTCGCCGAGCGGCAGTTCCGGTTCATCAAGGTCGACGCGCGACGGCTGCTCCAGGCGGCACGCGACGAAGCCGCGCCGCTCGACCTGCGCCGCTTCAAGGCGTCGCTGGACCGCAACCAGATCGATCTCGTGGTCGAGCGCATCGAGGACGAGCAGGCGCTGCTGGAACTGCTCGATTATCCGATCGATTTCGGCCAGGGCTACCTGTTCGGCGAGCCGCGCCTCGCCAAGACGGCAGCCTGACGCGCGGCGGCGCAGGCCGCGCTGGCGCCGCGCACGCAGGCGTGGCATCTAGCGCGCGCCATGACCAATGCCGCCCGCGCATCGTTTCCCCGCATCCTTCCCGGCCTCGGCGCGGTCGCCGACCGCTACGACGCCTTCGTGCTCGATCTGTGGGGCTGCGTCCATGACGGGCTGAAGCCGTATCCGGGCGTGCCGGAGACGCTCGCGGCGATGCGTGGCGCGGGCAAGCGGGTGCTGATGCTGTCGAACGTGCCGCGGCGGGTGGCGCCCGTCCACGACATGCTGGCGGGCATGGGGATCGGCCGCGATCTCTACGACCTCGTGCTCAGCTCCGGCGAGTCGGCGTGGCGCGCCCTCAGGCAGCGCCCCGACGCGGCCCATCTGGCGCTCGGGCAGGTGGGCTATCATCTCGGACCGGCGCGGGACGTCACGATCTTCGACGACGGGGCCGCGACCCGCGGGACGGAGATCGCGACCGCCGATTTCATCCTCTGCACCGGGCCGCATACCGATCTGGCGCCGCTGGAGGATCACGAGCCGCTCCTGACGGCGGCGCGCGCGCGCGACCTGCCGATGCTGTGCGCCAATCCCGATCTCTGGGTGATGCGCGGCGACCAGCGCCTCGTCTGTGCCGGGCTGATCGCGCAGCGTTATGCGAATCTCGGCGGACGCGTCGTCTATCACGGCAAGCCGCACCCTGCGGTCTACGCGACCGCGCTCGACCTGCTCGGTCAACCGGCGCGCGACCGGGTGCTCTGCGTCGGGGACGGCGTGCTGACCGATATCGCCGGTGCCAACGCGGCGGGTCTGGACAGCGCCCTGATCCCCGGCGGCATCCATGGCGCCGCGCATGGCCTGTTCATGGGCGAGATGCCGGACGCGGCCCGACTCGCCGCGCTGCTCGCCGGGCACGCCGCGAGTCCCACCTACGCGATCCCCAGCCTGCGCTGGTGACGCCGCGCCGGATTGTCCCAAGTTTCTATTTGGGGCAATGGTTTGGGCGCCGAGGCTCCATTTCAACTCGAAATGGTTGTGATTGCTGTGGGTGATCGGCGCGCGAAGCGGCTAAGCTACGGCGACAACTCGGAAAGTCTGCCATGTCCTTTCCCGCCAAGTCTCTTGCCGACTGGGACGCGCTTGCGCGCGGCGAACTGAAGGGCGCCGCGCCGGACGGCCTCGCCTGGACGACCCCGGAGGGCATAGCCGTCAAGCCGCTCTACACGGCGGCGGATCTCGAGGGACTCGAGCATCTCGGCGGCATGCCCGGTTTCGCGCCGTTCGTGCGCGGTCCGCGCGCGACCATGTTCGCGAACCGGCCCTGGACCATCCGGCAATATGCCGGATTCTCGACCGCCGAAGACTCCAACCGGTTCTACAAGGAAGGTCTGCGCAACGGGCAGATGGGTCTGTCCGTCGCCTTCGATCTGGCGACGCATCGCGGCTACGACAGCGACCATCCGCATGTCGTGGGCGATGTCGGCAAGGCCGGCGTCGCCATCGATTCCGTCGAGGACATGAAGATCCTCTTCGACGGCATTCCGCTCGACCGGATGAGCGTCTCGATGACGATGAACGGTGCCGTGCTTCCGGTCCTGGCGGGGTTCATCGTCGCGGGCGAGGAGCAGGGTGTCGATCGCGCGAAGCTGTCGGGGACCATCCAGAACGACATCCTCAAGGAGTTCATGGTCCGCAACACGTACATCTATCCGCCGGCGCCCTCGATGCGGATCGTCGCCGACATCATCGCCTACACGGCGCAGCACATGCCGAAATTCAACTCGATCTCGATCAGCGGCTACCACATGCAGGAAGCGGGGGCGACCTGCGTGCAGGAACTCGCCTTCACGCTGGCCGATGGCCTCGACTACGTCCGCGCCGCGCGGGCGCGTGG
Organism: uncultured Acetobacteraceae bacterium; assembly: GCA_964434345.1. Classification (GTDB taxonomy): domain Bacteria; phylum Pseudomonadota; class Alphaproteobacteria; order CACIAM-22H2; family CACIAM-22H2; genus CAIOSQ01. The sequence continues at coordinate 29,004 of CAYSUY010000010.1, read as the reverse complement.
CCTCGACATCGACGCCTTCGCGCCGCGGCTCAGCTTCTTCTTCGCGATCGGCATGAACTTCTTCATGGAGATCGCGAAGCTGCGCGCCGCGCGGCTGCTCTGGGCGCGTCTGATCCAGCCCTTCGGTCCGAAAAAGGCGGAAAGCCTGAGCCTGCGCACCCATTGCCAGACTTCGGGCGTGTCCCTGACCGAGCAGGACCCCTACAACAATGTCGTGCGCACGACGATCGAGGCGATGGCCGCGGTGCTCGGCGGCACCCAGTCCCTCCACACCAATTCCTTCGACGAGGCGCTTGCCCTGCCGACGCCCTTCTCGGCGCGCATCGCCCGCAACACGCAGCTGATCATCGCCGAGGAGACCGGGATCCCCCGCGTCGTCGATCCGCTCGGCGGCAGCTACTATGTCGAGCATCTCACCGCGTCGATCGCCGCCGAGGCCATGAAGCTGATCGACGAGGTCGAGGCGATGGGCGGCATGACCCGCGCCGTCGAGTCCGGGATGCCGAAGCTGCGCATCGAGGAGGCCGCGGCGCGGCGTCAGGCCCGGATCGACCGGGGCGAGGAGACGATCGTCGGCGTCAACAAGTATCGCCCCGCTGAAGCGACCGCGGTCGAGATCCGCGACATCGACAACACGGCGGTGCGCGACGCCCAGGTCGCGCGTCTCGCCAAGGTGCGCGCGACGCGCGACCAGGCCGCCTGCGCGGCCGCGCTGGATGCGCTGACCCGCGCGGCGGCGAGCGGCGATGGGAACCTGCTCGATCTCGCTGTCGCGGCGACACGCTGCCGGGCCACGGTCGGCGAAATCTCCGATGCGCTGGAAAAGGTCTATACGCGCCATCGCGCGGTGATCCGCTCGGTCACCGGCGTCTATGGCGCCGCCTATGCCGGCGACGAGGGCTTCGACCGGATCCGCGGCGACGTCGCCGCCTTCGCGGCCGAGGAGGGGCGCCGCCCCCGCATGCTGGTCGTCAAGCTCGGCCAGGACGGCCATGACCGTGGAGCGAAGATCATCGCCACGGCCTTCGCCGATATCGGCTTCGACGTCGATGTCGGGCCGCTCTTCCAGACGCCCGCGGAGGCGGCGCGCCAGGCGGTGGAGAACGATGTCCATGTCGTCGGCGTCTCGTCGCAGGCGGCCGGCCACAAGACGCTGGTCCCCCAGCTGATCGCGGCGCTCGCGGCGGAGGATGCGCGCGACATCCTGGTCGTGTGCGGCGGCGTGATCCCGCCGCAGGACTACGCGGCGCTGATGGAGGCCGGAGTCGCGGCGATCTACGGGCCGGGGACGAACATCCCCAGCGCGGCGGCGGAGATCCTCGGGCTGATCCGGCGCCCGCGGCGCACGGCCTGACGTGGAGGGGCGCAAGATGGCCGGCACCGATAGCGAAAAACTCGTCGTCCTCAAGCCCCAGTCGGGGGGTGGCCGTCGTCCACGGGCCGGTGGCGATGCGAATGCCGGCGAGACGCAGCCCCGTCGCCAGCTGTCGGCCGCGCTCCTGTTCGGCCTCGGCGGCGGTGCCGCGACGCTCGCGTGGCTTGCGCTCGCCTGGCGCTATTTCGCGGCGGAGCTCGGCTGGCAGGCCTTCGACGCGCTTCTGCTCCACGAAAAGGCGCTGATCGTCATCGGCGTCGCGACCCCGGTCGCGGCGCTCTGGCTCGCGATCGCCTATGCCGCGCGCGGCCGCGAATTGCGCGAGGTGGCGGATCAGCTCCGTGCCGAACTCGCGGATCTCACCGCCGACACCGGCGGACTCGAAGGCCGTGCCACGACCCTTGCCGGCGCGCTCAAGGAACAGGCCAAGCTCTTCGCCGAGGCCGCGGACAAGGCCGCCGGACGTCTCGACGACAGCCGTCAGGCTCTGTCGCGCAATGTCGGGGAACTCGCGACGTCCTCCGACCTCGCCTCGACGCGTCTGGCTCAGGTGATGTCGACCCTGCGGCGCCATGCCGATCAGCTCGAACGCAGCCTGATGCAACTGGGCACCCGCGCCTCGGAAGTCGAGGCGTCGCTTTCCGCGCAGAGCAGCGTGCTCGGCAGCGCGTCGGAAAGGGCCGAGCAGCGCGGCCGGGAGATTTCCGAGGCGCTGCAGCGCCAGCTCGAGGAACTGGCCTCCGTCAACGAGCGCAGCGTCGCCTTCGCAAGCACCATCCGCGAGGCGCTCGCCGCGACCGGCCGCGACCTCGCGCTGGCGACCGAACGCTCCGGACTGCGCGTCGACGAGATCCGCACCGCGCTCAACGTCGAGGTCGAGCGTGCGCTCGAGGCGGCGGAGCGTGCGGCGCAGCGCTCGCGCGAGATCGGGGAGACGCTGCGCCGCGAGGCCGGGCAGTTCGGTGCCGCCGTCGACGTCCTCAACGAGCGTGCGGAAGGCGCCACCCGCGTCATCGCCCGTGGATCGGATCATCTCATCAAGGCGAACGACCAGTTGCGCGAAAGCAGCGCGGTGGCCAGCGCGGCCTTCGCGCGCGACCTCGTCGCCCTCGCCGACGCGGCGCGCGAGACCCAGGAGCGGCTCGAGCGCATCGGTGACGCGCTGCAGGCCCGCGAGAGCGAACTCGCCGCGATCGGCGTGCGCACCGGCGAGGCCGTCCGTGGCCTCGATGCGGGTGCCGCCGCGGTGGGCGGGGCGCTCGCCGAACTCGTGACGCGCGCCGATGGCGCCGGCGAGGCGATGCGCCGTCAGGGTGCGGAACTCGGTGCGCTCGCCGACCAGACCGCGGTGCGCGTGCGCGCGGCCGGCGAGACACTGCGCCTCGAAACCCGCAAATTCGCGGACACGGCGGCGTCGAGCGTCGCGCGCATCGATGAATTCTCGGGTGCCTTCGAGACGCGTGCGACGACGCTCGTCGACGCGACCGGGCGCGCGATCGAGGCCGGCGTCGCACAGCTCGCGCGTCTGGGACAGGGCAGCGACGAGCTCTCCGCGCGCTTGCTGCGCAATGCACAGGCGCTGTCGGAGACCGCGGCCACGCTGGCGCGCCGCGGCGGCGACGCGGAGACTGCGCTGCAGACCCATGGCGCCAGCCTCGCGGGGCTGGTGCAGCGCGTGTCTGACCTCCTCGAGGATGGCGACCGCCAGGCAGCGGCGCGCATCGGCGCGACCGAGGACTGGCTGGACCGCGTGCGGCTCATGGGCGATGGCGTGGAGACGGCCACCCGCGCGCTCGCGGCCGCCTTGGTCGATGCCGAGGCGCGGGCCGGCACGGCCGGAACCGCGCTGCGCGCCGAGACGGATGCGCTTGCCGCAGGGGCGACCAGGGCGCTGACCGAGCTGCGCCTCGCCGGGACCGCGATCCGCGGGGAGATGGAGGCGCTGGACGCCGGCGCCGGGCGGCTGCACGCGCGCGCCGAGGAGGCCGGGGCGGCGACCTTGCGCGCGATCGACGCGGCGATGGAGCGCGCCGTGCAGGCGCTCGCCACGCTCGGTGTCCAGGACACGGAACTGCGGGGCCGCCTTGCGGCGCTCGAGGCCGCGGGTACCGAGACCGGGGCAGCGCTGCTACGCGCCAGCGAGGACGCGTCGCGCGGGATATCCACGCTGGACGACGCGACCGCGGCTACCGCGCGGCGGCTCGCGGATCTCGCAGGCATGGCGGAGACGCGCGCGGGCGAGATCGAGGCCCAGGGGATCGCGGCGCGGCGCGACCTTCTCGAGACGGCGCAGGCGCTGCAGGCGCGCGCTGGTGAATTGGTGGAGGCGGCAGGCGCCGCGCGGGACGCGACCCAGGGCGCAGGCGACGCGCTGCGCGCGCAACTGGAGGGCCTGGAGACCGCGCTTTCAGGGGCGTCGATGCGCGCGCGCGAGCTCGCCGGCGCTTTGGCAACGGAATCCGGCAGCGTCGCGACGGCGACCGAGGTCGCGGGCGAGAGCCTGCGCGCGGTGACCGCCATGATGCGCGACGCTGCCGCAAGCGCGAGCGGTGCGGCGGAGGGCGTCGTCGCCGGCGCGCAGGTCGCCGGTGACGCCCTGTCCGAACGGCTCCAGGCGCTCAACGCGGTGGCCAACGCGGCGCAGGAGCGCATCGACGGTGTCGGCATCGGCCTCGACCGGCGTGTCGGACAGCTGCGTGATGCCGCCATCCAGGCTGCCGAGGCCATGGATCGCGCAGGTCTCGCCCTTCAGGATCGCAGCGACGGGATCGCCGGCGCCGCCGACGCGGCGCTTGGCCGCATCGATGCCGTGGCGACGACCATGCAGGCCCGCGGCCAGGACGTCGCCGCGGCCGGCGACGCCGCGCGACGCGACCTCGCTGCGGTGCTGGAGACGCTGGACGACGCCACGACGCGTCTCACCGGTGCGGCCGATCAGGCGCAGGGCCGTGTGCTCGCGGTCGACGGCGTCCTCGGCGATCAGGCGCAGCGTCTGACCGAGGCGATCGAGCGGGCGGCGCGGCTGGCGGCCGAGGCGGCGGAGACGCTGCGGGCGCGGGCAGAGGAGGTCGACGCCCATGCGGCCGACGCAGCGACGCGGCTCGATGCGGCCAGCCTCGCACATCGCGACGGGATGCGCGCCACCGCCGATGCCGCCCAGGCCGCTTTGGCGGAGCTCGGCGACCTCTGCCGCGCGCTGGAGGAACAGTCGACGCGGCTCGACGCGGCGACCGGTCGCGTGGCCGATGCGGGCGCCGATGCGGCGGCGAGCGGTGCCGCGCTGGAGCGGGCGACCGAGGGATCCGCGATGCGCGTCGCGGCGCTCGCGGCACGGCTCGCGGAACAGGCCGCGTTGCTCGAGGATGCCTCGTCGCGGGGCGAGCGCGTGCTTGCGGCGGCGGCCGAGAAGCTGCGCGACCACGGCGCGGCCCTGACCGCCGCGGCGGAGGCCGCGCGGCATGCGGCGGAGGATCTCGCCGCCAGCGACATAGACCGGCGTCGTGGCGGCTTCCTGAAGGCGTCCCGCGCGGTGGTCGACGGGCTCAATGCGCTGGCGATCGATCTTTCGCGCAACCTGTCGTCGACCTTGCCGGAGCGGCTGATGGCGGCCTATGTCGCGGGCGATCGCGGTGTCTTCGTGCGTCGCATGCTCAAGGTCGATCTCGGAGGCGACGGCGCGCTGGTGCGTGCCAAGTACCGTGACGATCCCGCCTTCCGCGGCCATGTCGATGCGTATGTCCGGCAATTCGAGGCGCTGCGCGGGGCCGCGACCGCCGCGGATCCCGACGCGATCCTGACCGCGGCCTTCCTGACATCCGACATCGGCAAGCTCTACATGTTCCTGGCCGAGGCGGCGGAGCGCCCCGATGGTGCCGGTCTGCCGCCAGGTGCGGCATGAGCGAGGTGGTCGTCCGGCCCTCGCGCGACGCCGACATCGAGGCGATCGCGCGCATCTACGGGCACCACGTGCGCCAAGGCCTGGCCTCCTTCGAGGAGGTCGCGCCGCCCGCGGAGGAAATGGCGCGCCGGCGTGCCGACATATTGGCGCGCGGTTTCCCGTATCTCGTCGCGGCGACCGGGGATGACGTGCTCGGCTATGCCTATTGCAGTTCCTACCGTCCGCGCTCCGGGTATCGCTTCTCGGTGGAGGACTCGATCTATGTCGCACCCGGCCGGGCCGGCGCCGGGATCGGCTCCTTGCTGCTGGCGCCGCTGATCGAGCAGGCGACGGCGCTCGGTGCGCGGCAGATGATCGCGGTCATCGGCGACAGCGCCAACCTGGGATCCATCCGCCTGCATGCCCGCTTCGGCTTTCGTATGGTCGGTACGATCGAGGCGGTGGGCTTCAAGCTGGGCCGATGGGTCGACTCGGTCCTGATGCAGCGCGCTCTGGGCGCGGGTGCGTCGACGCTGCCGGACCGCACCACGCCCGGAGCCTGACGGCGGCGGTCGGGACCCTCGTTCCGGTTCGCGTTCCGGCTGTACGCGAGTCTCAGTCGCGGCCGCGCGTCATCTGCGCCCGCGCTTGAGATCGGGGTGCGTCGACTTGTCGATGATGCGGCCGTCGCGTCCGATGACATGGTCGGTGGTGCCGACGATCAGCGGGTCGGGTGCCGCGGCGATGCTCCTGTCGCGGTTGGGATACGGCATCATCGACAGGAAATGCTGCATGCAATTGAGGCGCGCGCGCTTCTTGTCGTCCGCCTTGACGATGGTCCAGGGCGCGTCGGCGGTGTCGGTGTAGAAGAACATCGCCTCCTTCGCCTCGGTGTAGGCGTCCCATTTGTCGAGCGAGGCACGGTCGATGGGCGACAGCTTCCACTGCTTGAGCGGATCGGTCTCCCGCGCCTTGAAGCGGCGCGCCTGTTCCTCGCGCGACACCGAAAACCAGTACTTGACCAGCCGGATCCCCGACCGCACGAGCATCTGCTCGAGGAGCGGACACTCGCGCATGAACTCGAGATATTCGTTGGGCGTGCAGAATCCCATGACGCGCTCGACGCCCGCGCGGTTGTACCAGGAGCGGTCGAACAGGCAGAGCTCGCCCGCCGCCGGCAGATGGTGGATGTAGCGCTGGAAATACCATTGCGTGCGCTCGCGCTCGTTCGGCTTGGCGAGCGCGACGACGCGTGCCGTCCGCGGATTGAGATGCTCCATGTAGCGCTTGATGGTGCCGCCCTTGCCGGCCGCATCGCGCCCCTCGAACAGCACCACGACGCGCTGGCCGGTCTCTTCGATCCAGCGCTGGCATTTCAGGAGCTCGCGCTGGAGCCCGAGCATGTGCTCCTCGTAGATCCCGCCGCGCAGCCGCGTCGCGTAGGGATAGGCGCCGGATTCGAAGAGCCGCTGGATCGCGACCGGATCGTGGCGCAAGGCACTGAGCGCGTGGGCCCGCGACGCGCGCGCAGGCCTGCGCGCCCGCGGCGTGGACGGGGGCTTCGGCGTCGCAGCCTCTGCCGGCGGAGCCTTTGGGGTGTCCTCGTCGTTCATGGGCGCAAGGCTGCGGCATCGTGAACCCAGCGACAAGCCGGTGCGGCCGCGACACTTTGCCCGGGTCCTCGATGGGAACGCTTCGGCGCGTGCCGTCATGCGATCCTTGACGATGATATAATTCACCGATAAAGCAATTTCCGGCCCGTGACCGGCCGCACCCTGAACGAAATGTGGCGCCATGAAGATCGTGTGCATCGGCGGTGGACCTGCCGGCCTCTATTTCGGCCTCCTGATGAAGAAACAGGATCCGCGGCGTCACGTGACCGTGGTCGAGCGCAACAAGCCCTACGACACCTTCGGCTGGGGCGTCGTGTTCTCCGACCAGACGATGGAGAACATGCGGCGCGAGGATCCCGGCAGCGCGGCCGAGATCCAGCTCGCCTTCAACCACTGGGACGACATCGAGCTCGAGTTCAAGGGCGAGCGCATCCGCTCCGGCGGCCATGGCTTCGTCGGCATCGGGCGCAAGCGCCTGCTCAACATCCTGCAGGCGCGCTGCGAGGCGCTGGGCGTCAGGCTCGTCTTCGAGAGCGAGGCCGGCTCCGACCTCGACTTCCCCGACGCCGACCTCGTGGTCGCGAGCGATGGCATCAACTCGCGGGTCCGCACGCGCCTTGCCGACGTCTTCCGCCCGGACGTCGCTGTGCGCCCCAACCGCTTCATCTGGCTGGGCACGCGCAAGCTCTACGACGCCTTCACCTTCGTGTTCGAGAAGACCGAGCACGGCTGGTTCCAGGCGCATGTCTACAAGTTCGACGAGGAGACCTCGACCTTCATCGTCGAGTGCCCCGAGCACGTCTGGCGGGCCCATGGCCTCGACGCCGCCGACCAGGAGCAGTCGATCGCCTTCTGCGAGCGCGTCTTCGCGCGCCATCTCGATGGCGCGCGGCTGATGACCAACGCGCGGCATCTGCGCGGGTCGGCATGGCTCAACTTCCAGCGCGTGACCTGTGCGCGCTGGCACCATTTCAACGGCCGCAGCCATGTCGTGCTGATGGGCGATGCGGTCCACACGGCGCATTTCGCGATCGGGTCCGGTACCAAGCTCGCGATCGAGGATGCGATCGAACTGGCGCGGCTGTTCGCGGCGGCCGATCGCGACGCGCCCGACATCGCGGCGATCCTTGCCCGCTACCAGGACGTGCGGAACATCGACGTGCTGCGGCTGCAGAACGCCGCCTGGAACGCCATGGAGTGGTTCGAGGTCTGCGGGGCCCGCTATTGCGACCAGCTCGAACCGCCGCAGTTCATGTACTCGATGCTGACCCGCAGCCAGCGCATCAGCCACGAGAATCTCCGGCTGCGCGATCCGGCCTGGCTCGAGGGCTACGAGGGGTGGCTGGCCGAGCGCGCCGGCGTCGCGGTTCCGGCCGGACGTCGCCCGCCCCCGCCCATGTTCACGCCCTTCACCGCGCGCGGCGTCACCCTGAAGAACCGCGTCGTGGTGTCGCCGATGGCGCAGTACTCGGCCGAGGACGGCGTCGTCGGCGACTATCACCTCGTGCATCTCGGCGCGCGGGCGATGGGCGGCGCCGGTCTCGTCTTCGCCGAGATGACCTGTGTGAGCCCGGAGGGACGCATCACGCCCGGCTGTCCCGGCATCTATACGTCCGCGCAGTCTGCCGCGTGGCAGCGCGTCGTCGACTGGGTGCATGCCAACAGCGACGCGAAATTCGGGATGCAGATCGGCCATGCCGGCGCGAAGGGATCGACGCGCCTCGCCTGGGACGGCATCGACCAGCCTCTGGAGAGCGGCAACTGGGAGATCGTCTCGGCATCGCCGCAGCGATATCTCGACGGCGTGAGCCAGACGTCGCGGGCGATGACCCGCGACGAGATGGAGGCCGTGAAGGCCGCGTTCGTCGCCGCGACGCGCGCGGCCGCCGGGATCGGCGTCGACTGGCTCGAACTGCACTGCGCGCACGGCTATCTGCTGTCCAGCTTCATCTCGCCGCTGACCAACCGGCGCGACGACGCCTATGGCGGCGATCTCGGCGGACGGCTGCGCTATCCGCTCGAGGTTTTCGCCGCGATCCGCGCCGTATGGCCGGCCGAGCGCCCGATCTCGGTGCGCATCTCCGCGCATGACTGGGTCGAGGGCGGCATCGTTCCCGCCGACGCGGTACTGATCGCCCGCGCCTTCAAGGAGGCCGGCGCCGACCTGATCGACTGCTCGTCCGGGCAGGTCAGCAAGCGCGAGCGCCCGGTGTATGGCCGCATGTTCCAGACGCCCTTCGCCGACCGCATCCGGCAGGAGGCGGGGATCGCGACCATCGCCGTCGGCGCGATCAGCGAGGCCGATCACGTGAACAGCATCATCGCCGCGGGGCGCGCCGATCTCTGCGCGGTCGCGCGCCCGCATCTCGCCAATCCCGCCTGGACCCTCACGGAGGCCGCGCGCATCGGCTACACGCCGGTCGAATGGCCGCGGCAGTACCGCTCGGCGAAGGGACAGCTGGAGGCTGGATTCGCGCGTGCGCGGCAGGCCTTGCCTGCTCGCTCGGGAGAGGCCTGATCATGGCGCAGGACGAGGGGTCGCTGGCCGGTCGCCACGCCCTGGTGACCGGCGGCGGGCGCGGGATCGGCGCCGCGATCGCGCGCATGTGCGTGGAGGAGGGCGCGCGCGTCACCGTGATCGGCCGCGACGCGGCGACCTTGTCCCGCTTCGCGGCGGAGGCGCCGGATCGCGTTCACGCCGAGGTCGCCGACATCGCCGACGAGGCGCAGGTCGCGACTGCCTTCGCCGGCGCCCGGCGCCGCTTCGGTCCGCTGTCCATCCTGGTCAACAACGCCGGACAGGCGCGCAGCGCGTCCTTCCTCAAGACCGATGCGGCGCTCTGGACAAGCATGCTCGCCGTCAACCTGACCGGCAGCTTTCTGTGCAGCCGCGTCGCGCTGCCGGACATGCTCGAAGCGGGCTGGGGGCGGATCGTCAATGTCGCGAGCACCGCAGGGCTCAAGGGCTATGGCTATGTCGCGGCCTATTGCGCGGCGAAGCACGGGGTGGTCGGCCTGACACGCGCCCTGGCGGCGGAGATCGCCCGCAGCGGCGTCACGGTCAACGCCGTGTGTCCCGGCTACACGCAGAGCGACCTGCTCGACGCCAGCGTCGCGAACGTGGTCGCCAGGACCGGCCGGAGCGCCGAGGAGGCGCGCGCGGCGCTCGCCGCGGGAAATCCGCAAGGCCGCATCCTGTCGCCACGCGAGATCGCGGACAGCGTCCGCTGGCTCTGCGGCACGGATGCCGGATCGGTTCATGGTCAGGCGATCGCGATCTGCGGTGGAGAGGTGATGCAATGACGACGCAGACGGATTCGAACCATACCCGGCTCGTCGAGATCGACGAGCTGGGCCACGAGGCCCGGGGCAGCGTCGGCGACCATGCGGCGTTGCGGCTCTGGCTGCGGCTGCTGGCGTGCACGACCCAGATCGAGGAAGAGATCCGCAAGCGGCTGCGGGCGCGTTTTGGAATCTCGCTGGCGCGGTTCGACTACCTCGCCCAGCTCCACCGGCAGCCCCGCGGGTTGCGGATGAAGGATCTGTCGCGCTTCCTGATGGTCACCGGCGGCAACATCACCGGCCTGACCGACGAGCTGGAGCGCGAGGGATTCGTGGTCCGGGTCGGCGATCCGCTCGATCGCCGGGCCTGGATCCTTCGCCTGACGCCGAAGGGGCGCAGCACCTTCGAGGGCATGGCGCGCGCGCACGAGGGCTGGATCGTCGAGCTCCTCGGCGGATTGGACGCGAAGACCATGCAGCAGCTGCACCAGCATCTCGGCGATCTGCGGGTGCGTGTGGCGGCGCTGCGACAGGCAGGGCGGGAGGACGGGGCATGACGGGCGACGGCACCAAGAGCATCGATCTGGCGCTGCTGGCGGGCAACCGTCGAAGCCTCGCCGGCCACGTGGCGCGGCATGTCCGGTTCGAGGTCGCGGCGCGCGTGGCGACCATCACGCTCGATCGGCCCGAGCGCAAGAACCCGCTGACCTTCGACTCCTACGCCGAACTGCGCGATCTCTTCGGGGCGTTGCGACAGGCCGATGATGTGCGCGCCGTGGTCGTCACCGGGGCCGGCGGCAATTTCTGCTCGGGTGGCGATGTCCACGAAATCATCGGGCCGCTCGTCGACCTGCCGGTTCCGGAACTCCTGATGTTCACGCGGATGACCGGTGACCTGGTGAAGGCTATGCGCGCCTGCCCGCAGCCGATCATCGCTGCGGTGGACGGCGTCTGTGCCGGCGCCGGAGCGATCGTCGCGATGGCCTCGGATCTGCGCATCGGGACGGCACGCAGCCGGACCGCCTTCCTGTTCAACCGCGTCGGGCTCGCGGGCTGCGACATGGGGGCGTGCGCGATGCTGCCGCGCATCGTCGGACAGGGGCGCGCGAGCGAATTGCTCTACACCGGTCGCAACCTCGGCGGCGAGGAGGGCGAGCGCTGGGGCTTCTTCAACCGGCTCGAGACGCCGGATGCCCTGTTGCCGGCGGCGCAGGCGATGGCGCGCGATCTGGCGCAGGGGCCGTCCTTCGCGAACGGCATCACCAAGACGATGCTGCACCAGGAATGGTCGATGAGCATCGATCAGGCGATCGAGGCCGAGGCCCAGGCGCAGGCGATCTGCATGCTGACCGAGGATTTCGCGCGCGCCTATCGCGCCTTCGCGGCGCGCCACAAGCCGGTCTTCGAGGGGAACTGAGCCATGGCCGGACCCGATCACGCGGCGCATCTCGACTGGCCGTTCCTCGACGACGGCCATCGCGATCTCGCGCGCAGGCTGGAGACCTGGGCCGCGGCCACGCTCGGCGCTGCGCATGGCCATGACGTCGATTCCGAATGCCGCAGCCTCGTGCGCCAGCTCGGCGATTCGGGATGGCTGCGGCATGCGATCGCCGGAACGCGCTGGGGTGGTGCCGGCGAGACGATCGACACGCGCGCGATCTGCGTGCTGCGCGAGACGCTCGCGCGGCATTCAGGCCTTGCGGATTTCGCCTTCGCCATGCAGGGGCTGGGCTCGGGCGCGATCAGCCTCGCGGGCACCGAGGCGCAGAAGGCCGCCTATCTTCCGCGCGTCGCGCGCGGCGAGGCGATCGCGGCCTTCGCGCTCAGCGAGCCCGACGCGGGATCCGACGTCGCGGCCATGGCCTGCGCGGCGCGGATCGATGGCGATCACGCCGTACTCGATGGCGAGAAGACCTGGATCTCCAATGGCGGGATCGCCGATTTCTATGTCGTCTTCGCGCGCAGCGGCGAGGCACCGGGCGCGCGGGGCATCAGCGCCTTCGTCGTCGACGCGGACACGCCAGGCCTGTCGATCGCCGCGCGCATCGCGGTGATCGCGCCGCATCCGCTTGCCCGGCTGCGCTTCGACGGATGCCGGGTTCCGCTGTCGCGTCGGCTCGGCGCCGGCGGGGAGGGGTTCAAGATCGCGATGCGCACCCTGGACGTCTTCCGCATCTCGGTTGCCGCCGCGGCCCTCGGCTTCGCGCGCTGCGCGTACGCGGAGGGGCTTGGCCGCGCGGTGTCCCGTCGGATGTTCGCCGGCACGCTCGCCGACTTCCAGATCACCCAGACGAAGCTTGCCCGCATGGCCACGACGATCGACGAGGCCGCGCTGCTGACCTATCGCGCCGCGTGGCAGCGCGACCAGGGGCGGACGGTGACGCGCGAGGCCGCGATGGCGAAGCTCGTCGCGACCGAAGGCGCCCAATCCGTGATCGACGATGCGGTGCAGCTCTTCGGCGCGCTCGGTGTGGTCGACGGCCAGCCGGTCGAGCGGCTCTACCGGGAGATCCGCGCGCTGCGGATCTACGAAGGGGCCAGCGAGGTCCAGCAGCTGATCATCGCCCGCGAGATCCTGCGCGCGTATCGCGACGCGGGCGTGACCTGACAACCGCCTCGCCAGGAGGACCGGCATGGCATCGGCCCATATCGACAGCTTCGCCCGCGACAATCTTCCGCCAGCTGACCTGCAGCCCGAGTTCCTGTTCGAGCTGCCGGAGCTGCAATTCCCGGCTCAGCTGAACTGCGCCGCCGAGCTTCTCGACCGGCATGTGGTGGAGGGGCGTGGTGACCGCGTCTGCATCCGCGCGCCCGGTGGGCTGCGCTGGACCTATGCCGAGTTGCGCGACAAGGCGGACCGGATCGCCCATGTCCTCGTCCGGGACATGGGGCTGGTTCCGGGCAACCGGGTGCTGCTGCGCGGCGCCAACACCCCGATGCTGGCGGCGTGCTGGTTCGCGGTGATCAAGGCCGGCGGCATCGCCGTGACCACGATGCCGCTGCTGCGCGCCGTCGAGCTCCGCGCGATCGTGGCGAAGGCCCGGATCACGCACGCGCTCTGCGACGCGGGACTCGCCGGTCCGCTGGAGGAGGTGATGGCGGAGAGCGAGACGCTGCACGAAGCCCGTCTGTTCGGCGGTGACGGCACCGGATCGCTCGAGATGGCGATGGGCGCGCATGACGGGGCCTTCGCGACGGTCGCGACCGCGGCCGACGATTGCTGTCTTTTCGCGTTCACGTCCGGCACGACCGGCGTTCCGAAGGCGACGATGCACATGCACCGGGACGTCATGGCGATCTGCGCGTGCTGGCCGCGACATGTGCTGCGCGCCGCGCCCGACGACGTGTTCATCGGCAGCCCGCCGCTCGGGTTCACCTTCGGCCTCGGCGGATTGCTGCTCTTCCCGATGTCGATCGGCGCCTCGACCGTCCTCCTGGAAAAGCCGTCCGCGCCGGCGCTGGTCGATGCGATCCGCGCGTTCGGCGCCAGCGTGCTCTTCACCGCGCCGACCTCCTACCGCGCGATGGCCGCACGCGGCGACGAATTGCGCGAGACGCCCCTGCGCAAATGCGTCTCGGCCGGCGAGGCGCTCCCGGCCGCGACGCGCGCGCAGTGGCGCGCGGCGACGGGAATCGAGATGATCGACGGGATCGGCGCCACGGAGCTGCTCCACATCTTCATTTCGGCGCGCGAGGACGAGGCGCGGCCGGGCGCCACCGGCAGGCCAGTTCCGGGCTACCGCGCGCGGGTCGTGGACGCGGATGGCAATGAGGTGCCGCGCGGCGAGATCGGACGGCTCGCCGTGAAGGGGCCCACGGGGTGCCGCTACCTCGCGGACGAGCGTCAGAAAGACTATGTGCGCGACGGATGGAACTACACCGGCGATGCGTACCTCGTCGACGAGGAGGGGTATTTCCGCTACCAGGCGCGCACCGACGACATGATCATCTCCGCCGGCTACAACATCGCGGCGCCCGAGGTCGAGGCGGCCTTGCTCGCCCATCCGGCAGTCGCCGAGTGCGGCGTGGCGGGCGTGCCCGACGAGCTGCGCGGGCAGATCGTCAAGGCCTTCGTCGTGCTGCGGCCCGGCCATGCCGGCGACGCCGTGCTTGCCGAGGCGCTACAGGATTTCGTCAAGGCGACGATCGCGCCCTACAAATATCCCCGCGCGATTTCGTTCCACGACGCGCTGCCGCGCACGGAGACCGGAAAGCTGCAGCGCTTCCGCCTGCGGGAGCTGCCATGACCGTCGCGCCGCGCCAGTTCCTCCGGGAGCGCCGGATCCGCTTCGACCATTGCGATCCGGCGGGCATCGTCTTCTTTCCGCAGTATCAAGTGATGTTCGTCGCCCTGATCGAGGATTTCATCGTCGAGCAGCTCGGGATCTCCTATGCCGACCTGATCGCGGTGCGGCGCGTCGGGCTACCGACCGTGAGCCTCGCCTGCGAATTCCGTCATCCCAGCCGGATGGGGGACATGGTGACGCTCGGCCTCTGCGTGCAGCGGCTGGGCAACCGCTCGATCGCGCTGGCGATGGAGTGCCGGGACGACGCGCGCGTGCGCGTCACGGTGCGGCAGACGATCGTCACCACAAGCCTCGACACGCATCGTCCGATTCCGATCCCGGCGGACCTGCGCGCGGCCATCGAGGCCTTCGATCCCGCCCTGCGCGGCGCCCCTGCGGAGACGACGTCATGACAGCCCTGCTGCCTCCTGGCTGGCCGCGTCCGCGCGGCTATGCGAACGGCGTCGCCGCGCGCGGGCGCATGGTTTTCGTAGCAGGCATGATCGGCTGGGACGAGGCCGGAACGTTTGCCGGCGACGACATCGTGAGCCAGTCCCGCCAGGCCCTCGCCAACGTGGTCGCGGTGCTCGCCGCGGGCGGCGCACGGCCGGAGCATATCGTCCGCATGACCTGGTACGTCACGGACAAGCGCGCCTACGTGGCGGCGGCGCGCGATATCGGCCGCGTCTATCGCGAGACCATCGGCCATTACGACGTCGCGATGACCGCCGTCGAGGTCTCGGCGCTGATCGAGGATCGCGCTGTGGTGGAGATCGAGGCGACGGCGGTCGTGCCGGAGGGCACATGACGGTCGCCTATCGGCCCAGGGGCAGACGCGTCCTTCTCGGCACATCCGCCGTCGCCGGCGCGATCGCCGCCGGTCTGGGAGGATGCGCATCTCCGACGGCTGGATCGGCGCCCGCCGCGCCGGTGCCGGGCGGACCCGTCTTCAGTCCCTTGGGCGCGCGTGCGGCCGATCTGGTGCATGACGGCGCACCGCAACCGGTGGCCGACAGGTCGACCTGGTTCCGCACGCGCGAGGCGGTGGACGGCTTCTCGCGGGCCGATGCGATCCTGCCCTCCACGCGGGTCGCAGCCGGACGCGCGGCGGCGCCCTGGCGTCGTCCCGGGTTCGAGCCGGCGATCGTCTATGACGGCGCGGCGCAGGGCGGTGGAGCGGGACGTTTCACGATCGACCAGTATCTGGAGCGCAATCCCGTGACCGCGCTCGCCATCTCGGTGGGGGACGAACTGCTGGTCGAGCGCTACCGCTATGGACGCCGCGACACGCATCGTTTCACGTCCTTCTCGATGGCGAAGACCGTCGTCGCGATCCTCGTGGGCATCGCCGTCGCGGAGGGCCGGATCGGGTCCATCGAGGATCCTGCCGAGCGCCATGTCCGTGACCTCGCGGGGACCGCGTATGGGCGCACGCCGATCCGGCATCTGCTCACCATGTCCTCGGGCGTCGCGTTTCGCGAAACCTATGACGGCGCCGACGACGTGTCGCGGCTGAGCCGCGCGACGGTCGGTGGCGCGGGACCGGGCGGTGCCGAGGCCGTGCGGCCTTTCGATCGCCGTGAAGCGGAGCCGGGGCAACGCTTTTCCTATGCCTCGGCGGAGACCTATGTCCTTGCCCTCGTGCTGGCGCGCGCGCTCGGCACGTCCGTTGCCGACTTCACCGCGACGCATTTGTGGCAGCCGATGGGCGCCGAGGCGGATGCATCCTGGCTGGTCGACGCCGGCGGCAATGCGGTCGGCTACATGGGCCTCAACGCGGTGCTGCGCGACTACGCGCGGCTCGGCCGTCTGCTGGCCGAGGGCGGTCGCGCGCAGGGCCGTCAGGTCGTGCCGGCGGACTGGCTGACCGAGATGACGCGTGCCCATTTCCCGCCCCAGGCGACGCGCGGGTTCCATGGCTACGGGTTCCAGACCTGGATCTTTCCCGACGGCGACGGGAGCTTCGCGCTGCAGGGCGTGCGCGGCCAGTCGATCTTCGTCGATCCGCGGCGGCGTCTGGTCATGGCACAGACGGCGGTACGGCCCTCGTCCCGCGATCCCGGGGCGGCGGACAGCGTCGCGTTGTGGCGGGGCCTGCGCGCCCGGTTCTGATCGGCGCCCGGCTTTGCCCCCTGCCCGGGCAGGGGCGATCTGCGCTAGGCTGCGCGGAGTCCAAGGAGGAACGACCCCATGCGAATGACGACCGAGGAAGCCTTCGTCAAGGTCCTGCAGATGCACGGCATCGAACATGCCTTCGGCATCATCGGATCTGCCTTCATGCCGATCTCGGACCTGTTTCCCAAGGCCGGGATCCGGTTCTGGGACGTGGCGCAGGAAACCAATGGCGGCCTGATCTGCGACGGCTACACCCGTTCCACCGGCAAGATGGCGATGGTGATCGCGCAGAACGGTCCCGGCGTCACGGGCTTCGTCACCGCGATCAAGACGGCCTACTGGAACCACACGCCGATGCTGCTCGTGACGCCGCAGGCGGCGAATCGCACGATCGGGCAGGGCGGCTTCCAGGAAGTCGAGCAGATGGCGCTGTTCCGCGACATGGTCTGCTACCAGGAGGAGGTCCGCGATCCGACGCGCATCGCCGAGGTGCTCAATCGCGTGATCGAGAAGGCGGTCCGCGGGTCGGCGCCGGCGCAGATCAACGTGCCGCGCGATTTCTGGACCCAGGTCGTCGACATCAATCTGCCCTCGATCATCCGCTTCGAGCGCCCGGCCGGCGGCGCGCAGGCGATCGCGGAGGCGGCGAAGCTGCTCTCCGACGCCAAATTCCCGGTCATCCTGTCGGGTGCCGGCGTCGTCATCGGCAACGCGATTTCCGATTGCGTGGCGCTCGCCGAGCGTCTCGACGCGCCGGTATGCAGCGGCTACCAGCATAATGACAGCTTCCCGGGCAGCCATCCCCTGGCGTGCGGGCCGCTCGGCTACAACGGCTCGAAGGCGGCCATGGAGTTGATCTCCAAGGCGGATGTCGTGCTCGCGCTCGGCACGCGCCTCAACCCGTTCTCGACTCTGCCGGGCTACGGAATCGACTACTGGCCGAAGACCGCGAAGATCATCCAGGTCGACATCAACCCGGACCGCATCGGCCTGTCCAAGCCGATCTCGGTCGGCATCTGCGGCGACGCGAAGCAGGTCGCGCGGCAGATCCTGGCGCAGCTGTCGTCGCATGCGGGCGAGGCGGGGCGCGCGGAGCGCAAGGCGCTGATCCATCGCACCAAGTCGGCCTGGCTGCAGGCGCTGAGCAGCATGGACCATGAGGACGACGATCCCGGAACGGTGTGGAACGCCGAGGCGCGCACGCGCGATCCGGAGCGTCTGTCGCCGCGTCAGGCATGGCGCGCGATCCAGGCCGGGCTGCCTGCCGACGCGATCATCTCCAGCGACATCGGCAACAACTGCGCCATCGGCAACGCCTATCCGACCTTCGAGAGCGGGCGCAAATATCTCGCGCCCGGACTGTTCGGTCCCTGTGGCTACGGTTTTCCGTCGATCATCGGCGCGAAGATCGGTTGTCCGGACACGCCGGTCGTCGGCTTCGCGGGCGACGGGGCGTTCGGCATCAGCATGAGCGAGATGAGCTCGATCGGTCGCGAGGACTGGCCTGCGGTCACGATGGTGATCTTCCGCAACTACCAATGGGGCGCGGAGAAGCGCAACTCCATCCTCTGGTACGACAACAACTTCGTCGGCACCGAACTCAACCCGAAGCTCAGCTATGCCAAGGTCGCCGAGGGGTGCGGCCTGAAGGGTGTGGTGGTCCGCACCCAGTCGGAGCTGACCGAAGCCCTGCGCACGGCCTGCGTCGCGCAGAAGGATGGCGTGACGACCTTCATCGAGGTCATCCTGAACCAGGAACTGGGCGAGCCGTTCCGCCGCGACGCGATGAAGAAGCCGGTCGTGGTCGCCGGCATCGATCCAGCCGACATGCGGCCGCAGCGTCTGTCCTGACCGCCTCCGGCGCGTCTTCCGGCCGCATGCGCGGCCGGGAGCCGCGTCGCGCGGGAACCCGGAGCCATCCGCCGCGTTGATCCCCGGGCGCAAGGGGGCGGCATGGACATGGTCCGGGCGAAACGACCGCGACGCAGACCGGTGACGGTAGCCGCCGGGCCGGTGCTTGTTGCGCCGCCGCATCCGCCGCCGCCGCCGCAGGACAGCTACGGGTCGACCGCGCTGGGCGATGTCGTCGATCGCTCCATCCACGCGGCGATCGCGCGTTTCACGAACGGGTTGTCCCCGGCGGCCCTGGCCGCCGCCTGCCTCGACTGGGCGGCCCATCTTGCGATTGCGCCCGGCAAGCAGTTGCAACTGATCGAGAAGGGCCGGCGCAAGTCGATGCGCCTCGCCCATCACGCGCTGCAGAGACAGCTCGGTGCGCGTGTTCCGCCCTGCATCGAGCCGCTGCCCCAGGATCGCCGCTTCGCCGGCGAGGCCTGGTCGCAATGGCCCTACGACATCGTCTACCAGGCGTTCCTGCTCCACCAGCAATGGTGGCACAACGCCACCACCGGCGTGCGCGGCGTGACGCGCCAGCACGAGGACGTCGTCGCCTTCGCCGCGCGGCAGATCCTGGACACGGTTTCGCCGTCGAATTTCGTCGTCACCAATCCGGAGTTGCTCCAGCAGACGGCGCGCACGGGCGGTGCCAACATCCTGCGCGGCATGCAGAACCTGGTCGAGGATTGGGACCGGGCGCTCTCGGGTCGGAGGCCTGCCGGCTCCGAGGCCTTCGTGGTCGGGCGCGACGTCGCGTGCACCCCCGGCCAGGTGGTTCATCGCAACGGATTGATGGAACTGATCCGTTACGCGCCGACGGCGCGGCGCGTGCGGCCCGAGCCGCTGCTCATCGTCCCGGCCTGGATCATGAAGTACTACATCCTCGATCTCTCGCCCCGGAACTCGCTGATCCGTTATCTCGTGGCGCGTGGCTTCGACGTCTTCGTCGTGTCCTGGATCAATCCGGGTCCGGAAAGCCGGGATCTCGGGATGGAGGCCTATCGCCAGATGGGCGCGATGGCCGCGATCGACGCGATCGCCGCGCTGGTGCCAGGCCGACGGATCCATGGCGTCGGCTATTGTCTCGGCGGGACGCTGCTCGCGATCGCCGCCGCCTCGATGGCGCGCGACGGCGATACGCGCCTGCGCAGCCTGTCGCTTCTTGCCGCGCAGACCGATTTCACGGCGGCCGGCGAATTGATGCTCTTCGTCAACGAGAGCCAGCTCACCTTCCTCGAGGACCTGATGTGGGAGCAGGGCTTCCTCGACGCGCGGCAGATGGCGGGCGCGTTCCAGATGCTGCGCTCCAACGATCTGGTCTGGTCGCGGGCGATCCGGGACTATCTGATGGGCGAGCGTCGACCGCTCACCGATCTCATGGCATGGAACGCCGACGCGACGCGCATGCCCTACCGCATGCATACCGAGTATCTGCGCCGCCTGTTCCTGCACAACGATCTTGCCGAAGGGCGGTACCGGACCGACGGCAAGCCCGTCGCGCTCACCGACATCCGCGTCCCGCTCTTCGCGGTCGGAACCACCCGCGACCACGTCGCGCCGTGGCCGTCGGTGCACAAGATCCACCTGCTCGCCGACACCGACGTCACCTTCGTGCTCGCGGAGGGCGGGCATAATGTCGGCATCGTCGCGCCGCCGGGAGACACAGGACGCTCGCACCAGATCCTGAGCCGCGTCGCGCACGCGCCCTATCTCGACGCCGATGACTGGGCCGCGGCGGCGCCGCGCCACGCGGGGTCATGGTGGCCGGCCTTCGCCGCCTGGCTGTCGGCGCATTCGGGACGCCCCGTCGCGCCGCCGCGTCCGGCCCGTTCGCCTTTCGGCGAGGCGCCAGGCAGCTACGTCCTGCAGGATTGAAAGCGTCCGGGCGTGGCGCCGTGCCGCGCGTCGCGCGCCCGCATGGCGTGGAATCCGCGGCGCATGCGATCCCCGCATTTCGCTATTTCCGCAGGAGGGCGATGTGGGTACCGCGTTCGCGCGACAGACGGCCTGGATGATCGATCGGCCGGGCCGCATAGGCGACCTGAGGCTGGGCGATGCGCCGCTGCCCGAGCCCGGTCCGGAGGAGGTACGGATCGCCGTTCATGCCGTGGGACTCAACCGTCATGACCTGCGCTTCATCGGTGGCGACGGGGACGCAGCCTGGCCGCGCATTCCCGGCGTCGACGTGGTGGGGCGGATCGAGGCCGCCGGCGGCGCCGTCCGCGGCTGGCGGCTCGGGACGCGCGTCATGGCGCTGCTCGACCCCGCACGCGGCGGCGGCTTCGCCGACTACGCCGTCGTGCCGGCCCTCGCGCTGACGCCTGTGCCGCGCGGCGTCGAGGATGTGGCGGCGGCGGGCTTGCCCAGCGCCGCCTTCGCGGCCTTCCACGCCATCGAGCGCCGGTTGCAGCCGCGCGAGGGCCAGAGCGTGCTCGTGTTCGGCGCCAGCGGCGGCGTCGGCGGATTCGCCGTGCAGTTCGCGGCGTCGCGCCGCGCGCGCGTGCTCGCGGTCCATTCCGGACATGCCCGCGATCACGTGCTGGCGCTTGGCGCGACCGAGGCGCTCGATCGCACCGGCGACGACATCGCCGCGATGGTGCGCGCGCTTACCGACGGATTTGGCGTCGACGCGGTGCTCGACGTCGTGGGCCGCGCGCACGCCACGGATTGTCTCGCGCTGCTGCGGCCGGAAGGGGCGCTCGCCTGCGTCGCGGGTCTGCCGTCGCTGCGTGGCCGCGATCCGCTGGCTGCCGCGATGACCCTGCACGAGATTGCGCCCGCGGCCGTCTATCGGTCCGCCGACCCGGCGCGTCTGCGCGATCTCGCCGTCGTCGGTCGTGCGCTTCTGCGTCGCCTCGCCAATGGCAACCTGCGTCCGCTGACGGCGGAGATCGTCGCCTTCGACGCGATCCCCGACGCGCTGCTGCGGCTTGCGGCGGGCGGCATCAGGGGACGGATCATCGCGCGACGCCGCGCTTGAGCGGGCGCATGGCGCGGCGGCGGCGGTCGCGGTGTGATCACGGATCGTCGCAGTGCCGGAGGATCGTCGCATGCTCGCCCGTCTCTTGTGTCCGGTCTCTGGAGCGCCGGGCGACCGGCGCGGACTCGACGCCGCGGCCACGATCGCCACCGCCTTCGCGAGTCACGTCGAGGTCCTGCATGCGCGACCGGACCCCGCGGCCTTCGTGCCCTATCTCGGCGAGGGGATGTCGCCCGGCGCGGTCGAGGCTTTGATCGCCGACGCGGAGGGCCGCGCGCGCGAGGCCGAGGCGCGCGCGCGCGCCGCTTTCGACGCCTGGGCGAGCGCGCGCGGGCTCGCGATACGCGACGCGCCGGGTGGTCCGCGGGTGGCCTCATGCGCGTGGCGCAGCGAGGAAGGCGCGGAGGATGCCTGGATCGCGCGGCGCGGGAAGCTCGCCGACCTCGTCGTCATCGCCGCGCAGGGCGCGGAGGCGAACGTCGCCGCTGCCGTCGCCGTCGAGGCCGCGCTCATCGACACCGGACGGCCGGTCCTGCTGGCGCCGGCGCCGCCGCTGGCGCTTTCCGGCCGGATCTCCGTGGCCTGGAACGGCAGCCAGCAGGCCGCCCGTGCGATCGCTGCCGCGGTGCCATTTCTGGCCCGTGCCGCCGCGGTCGATGTGATGACCATCGAGGAGACGGGACGGGCGGCCGATCCCGCCGAACTCGTCGATTATCTGTCCTGGCATGGGATCGCCGCGGCCGGACGCCTCATCCCGCGCGGGACCGACAGCGTCGCCGCCACGATCGATCGCGCCGTGACGGCGAGCGGCGCGGATCTTCTCGTGATGGGGGCGTACACGCATAGCCGTCTGCGCGAGCTCGTCTTCGGCGGCGTCACCGCGCATGTCCTGCGCACGTGCCGCATCCCGACGCTGCTTGCGCATTGATCGCACGCAACGTGCACCGCGCTGTGCGATGCCAGAAGGCGCGCCCCGGCGCGCGCGGCGATGCGCGCCCATTGACCAGGAGACGACCATGCCCGACATGAACCAACCCGAACCCCGGCCCGTGGACATGATGGATATGATGCGCAACGCCCTCGACGGATCCGGACAGATG
This sequence comes from uncultured Acetobacteraceae bacterium, assembly GCA_964434345.1. Lineage (GTDB taxonomy): Bacteria > Pseudomonadota > Alphaproteobacteria > CACIAM-22H2 > CACIAM-22H2 > CAIOSQ01. The sequence continues at coordinate 6,480 of CAYSUY010000010.1, read as the reverse complement.
CGCGCGCGCATGACCACCCAGATCGCGGAGATGGCCCAGGCGCAGCAGCAGGTCCTCCGCGAGTGGGAGGACATGACGCATGGCTGGTTCGCGCGCCGGCACAGCGGTGCCCAGGCGGCGCTCGAGGCCGCGCGGGAGATCGCGCGTTGCAACGACGCGACCGAGGCCATGGGCGCGTATCAGCGTTGGCTCGCCGGATCGGTGAGCCGGGTGGCCGCCGATGCGCTGGACGCGCAGAGCCATGGCGCGCGGATGATGAAGGCCTGCGCCGATGCGCTGCGCACGAATGGAGAGATCCAGCCTGGCGCACCCGTCAAGCGCGGCGAGGGCGGCGTGGAGCCGAGATCGCCGCGTCGTTCGGCCTGACCCCGCGCGTCTCAGCCGGACCGGGAGCCGCCGCTTCCCGTCGGCCTGCGTGGATCGGACAGGCGTTTTCGCGAGCCCTGGTGGAACCTCCGACGCAGGATCAGCGCGACCATCCGGGCGTCGCAGCGAGGCGGTAGAGGTCGATCGCGTTGGCGCCGAAGATCCGCGCGCGCGCCGCCGGGTCTAGGCCGGACAGGCACTCGTCGAGCGCGGCCTTCGTTTCCGCGTAGCTCGCGGCAAGAATGCAGACGGGCCAGTCGCTGCCGAAGATGCAGCGCGCGATGCCGAAGATCGCCAGTGCCTCGTCGACATAGGGACGCAGGTCGCGGGCGGTCCAGCCGTGCCAGTCCGCCTCCGTGACCATGCCCGAGAGCTTGCACCACACATGGTCGCGATGATCCGCGAAGCCGCGCATCGCCTCGGCCCAGGGGGCGAACACCGCGCGCCGGATCATCGGCTTGGCGATGTGGTCGACGACGAAGCGCAGCTGCGGAAGATCGCGCACCGTCGCGAGCGCGGCGGGGATCTCCCGTGGCTTCAGCAGCAGGTCGTAGACGAGGTCCGCGCGCGCGACGGCGGCGAGGCCGCGGCGGACATCCGCGCGCAGCAGCCACTCCGGATCGGGTTCGTCGTGGACCTGATGGCGAATGCCGACCAGATGACCGCCGCCGGGTCCTTGTTTCAACGCCGCGAGCACGGCGTCGATATCCGGATCGGTCAGGTCGACCCAGCCCACCACGCCGGCGATGAAGGGCGTCGCCGCGGCGAGGGCGAGGAAGTCACGGGTCTCGGCGAGGCTCGACTGCGTCTGTACCAGTACGCTGCGGTCGACCCGGCAGTCGCGCAGCAGCGGCGCGAGATCCGCGGGCGCGAAGACGCGGCGCAGCGGCGCCATCGCCTCGCCGGCCATCCATGGGAAATGCCCGCGGGCGGGATCCCAGACGTGATGATGCGCATCGACGACGATCTCGGCCATTGCATGCTCCTCCGCGCGGCGGGAAAGATGATCGCACCGCGCGGCCGGGTCTGTCACCGTCCCGCGGCATCCCGAAAGCGATCCCCCCAGGAGTGCGCGCATGTTCGCCTATGTCGGTTCCTTCACCACCCAGGACCGCGATGGCCGCGGCGACGGGATCGAGGTCTATCGCGTCGACCCTGCCGATGGCGGTTTGTCGCTCGTCCAGACGCTGGGCGGGCTCGAGAACCCGTCCTTCCTGGCGATCGCCGGCGCGCCTCCCGTGCTCTATGCCGTGCATGGCGGTCGCGCCTATGCGAGCGCCTTCGCCCTCGATCCCGCGACGGGGCGCGCGGCGCCGCTCGGGAGGGCATCGACCGGCGGCATGAACGGCGTCCGGCAGGATTTCGACGCGGCCGGACGGTTCATGGTCGTGGCGAACTACGTGTCGGGCAACGTCTCCGTGCTCGCGATCGGCGCCGAAGGTCGTCTCGCCGATCATCACGATGTGCTCTATCTCGGCGGCCGCCTCGGACCCCATCGCACGGAGCAGGCGCGGCCGCAGCCGCACGATGTCGCCTTCGACCCCGCGCGCCGCTTCGTGATCATCCCCGACAAGGGGCTCGACGCGGTCTTCGTGCTCGGCTTCGACGCCGAGGCGGGCCGTCTTGGCCTCCATCGCAGTGTGCCGTCGCGGGCCGGGGCGGGGCCGCGCCATGTCGCGTTCCATCCGCGCCTGCCCTACGCCTATGTCTGCAACGAACTCGACAGCACCGTGACGGCGTTCCGCTGGGACGCGGAGGAGGGGGCGCTGACGCCGCTCCAGGTGACGAGTTCGCTGCCGGACGACGTGTTCGCGTCGAACACCACGTCGGAGCTCGCCTTCGGTGCCGGAGGCCGCGTGCTCTACTGTTCCAATCGCGGCCATGACAGCATCGCGATCTTCGCGATCGATCCCGCCAGCGGCAGGCTGAGCAGCGCGGGCTGGCAGAAGACCGGCGGCGCCGAGCCGCGCTTCATCGGGGCCGATCCGACCGGCCGCTTCCTCTACGCGGCGAACCAGAACAGCGACGACATCGTCGTCTTCGCGATCGATCCGGCGACCGGCACGCTCACCCCGACCGGGGCGCGCGTGTCGACGCGCAGCCCGGTCACGATCGCCTTTCTCGGCGGCTTCTGAATCGCGGCGCGGCGCGGATCCCGGTGGAGGATCCGCGCCGCGTTTTCGTCGCGGTGGTGGACCGTCAATAGGCCAGCGCGCAGCCGTCCTTGCGCGGGTCCGAGCCGGCCATCAGCGTGCCGTTCTTCCAGTCCAGCATGATCATCTGGCCGCCGCCCCACGGGCTGTCGACGCGCTTGACGGGGTGGCCACGCCGCGCGAGCTCCTGCGCCGCCGCCTCGGGAACGCCTTCCTCCAGCCCGTAGACGCCGTCGGCGAAGAAGGCGCGCGGCATGTCGATCGCTTCCTGCGGGTCGCAGCCGAAATCGATCACGTTGCCCAGCACCCAGGCATGGCCGACCGGCTGGAACTGACCGCCCATGACGCCGTAGGACGCGAAGACGCGGCCGTCGCGCTGCACCATGCCGGGGATGATGGTGTGCAGCGGGCGCTTGCCCGGCGCGACCTGGTTGGGGTGCCCGTCCTCCAGCGTGAAGCCGGCGCCGCGGTTCTGCAGCATCACGCCCGAGCGCGGGGCGCAGATGCCCGAGCCGAAACCGTGGAACAGCGAATTGATGAACGAGCAGACATTGCGGTCGCGGTCGACCACGGTGAGGTAGACCGTGTCCTTGTGCAGCGCCGCGTTGTTCGACCAGCTGGCGGCGCTCGCCTGGCTCGGCGAGATCGTGGCGCGCCAGCGCGCAGCCTGCGCCTTGTCCAAGAGCGCCGCGACCGGCACGTCGGCCTTCGCCATGTCGGCGACATACCGGTTGCGCAGCCCGAAGGCGAGCTTGCTCGCCTCGGCGTAGAGATGCAGCCGGTCGGCCGACAGCGGGCCCTGCGCCTTGAGGTCGAAGCCTTCCAGGATGTTGAGCAGGATCAGTGCCGTGATGCCGTGGCCGTTGGGCGGGATCTGGAAGCAGGTGTGGTCGCGATAGGTCGTGGTGATCGGGGTCACGTATTCGCCGCGATGCGTCGCAAGGTCGGACAGTTGATGCGTGCCGCCCAGGGCGCGCAGCGCCTCGACGATGTCCTGGGCCACGTCGCCCTCGTAGAAGGCCCGGGCGCCGTCGCGGCCGATGGCGCGCAGCGTGGCGCCCAGCTGCGGCTGGCGATGCCGTTCGCCGACCGCCGGGGCGCGCCCGCCGGGCAGGAAGATCGCCTTGGAGGCGGCATTGGCGGCCAGCTTGCCCGCCGCGCCGGCCCAGTCATGGCCCACACGCGGGGAGATGGCATAGCCGTCCTCTGCATAGCTGGCCGCGGCGGCGAGGTTCTCGGCCAGGGTCTTGCGGCCATGGTCGCGCACCAGCCTGTCCCAGGCCTCGACCGCGCCAGGCACGGTCACCGCATGCGGCGAGGTCAGGGGGATGTCCTTGAGGCCGGCGGCACGGAAGACCTCCGGGGTCAGTCCGGCCGGGGCGCGTCCCGAGCCGTTATAGCCGATCACCTCGCCCGTACCGCCCTTGCAGTAGAGCGCGAAGACGTCGCCACCGATCCCGGTCGATCCGGGCTCGACCACGGCAAGGACGGCCGCGGCTGCCACCGCCGCGTCGACCGCGGTGCCGCCGGCCCGCAGGATGTCGATCGCCGCCAGCGTCGCGGCGGGATGGGACGTCGCCGCCGCGCCATTGGCGCCATGGACCGTCGAACGTCCGGGAAGATGAAAACTGCGCATGGCCCTGCCTTTCCTGATCCGGCTGCCGCCGCATGCCGGCGCCGCCAGGAACGGGTTTTGCCCCAGCCGCGGCCGGGTGGCTAGCCCGACGCGAATCCCGACCCGTCTGCCAGTGTGCCCGGTCTCATCCTTTGGGTGGACGCGGCGGGGCGGAATCGGTGGTCATATCGACGTCCGGGCGGGGGGGATCGCGATTGAAGCGGGGCTCCCGAACGGGTAGATTCAATTTTCGCTATACGGGCTTTGACGTGGACGCAGGCGATGCGCGGATCTGGCCGACCGGATCGAGTTTTTTAGGGCGCGGCGCCGCAGTTTCGGCCGCGGCTGAGGGGACGATACCGGGACGGGACAGGTTCGTATGCGTTCAATTTTTCATTCTTTCAGCATGACGGTGATCCCATGAGTGACGCGACCCAGACCCTCGGTTCCTCTCTGGATCATGAGCGCCGCGCAACCGCCATGGCGAACCCCGCCTCCGGGCCTGGAGTGCGGGATCTCGACCTGCTGTTCGATCCGTCAGCCGAGCCGATCGCGGTCCGCCGCGGGTTCCAGGCCGGGATCCTGCTCGACGCGGTCTTCGTGGAGGCAGAGGACGGCGCCTGCGCGGCGCGTTTCGCGGAGGGCGCCGATCGCGTGCGCCGGATCGAGCTTCCGGCCGACCCGACAGCGCGGCAGGCCTTTTTCGCGTCCTGGTCGGCCCAGAATTCGGTGGCCCGCCGCGGTGCTGCGATCAGCCTTCTGCTTCTTCCTTTGGCTGCCTGCGGCGGCGGCGGTGGCTCCGGCACCGTGGCGCTGCCGCCAGGCCCGCCCTCGACGACGGGTTTCGTCATCGACGGCTATGTCCGCAACGCGACCGTGTTCCGCGACGCCAATGGCAATCGCCAGCTCGATGGTGGCGAGACCTCGACCACGACCGACGTCAATGGGCGTTTCACCCTCGCGGGCGACCTGACCCAGACCATCGTCGCGACGGGTGGCATCGATGTCTCGACCGGGTCCGCCTTCACGGGCGTCCTGGTTGCGCCGGCTGGCGCGACGGTCGTCACGCCGCTCACGACGCTGCTCAGCACCGGGGCGGTGACCCAGGCGCAGATACGCTCCGCGCTGGGTCTCGGCAATGTCGACATCCTGACGGTCGATCCGATCGCGACAAACAACGTCGCGCTCACGCGCGCGGGTGTCCAGGTCGCGAACATCATGTCCGCGGTGGGTGGCGGTGCCGCCGGCAGCGCGGTGGCGGCCAAGCTCGCCCAGGCGATCGGCGCCCTCGGTGCGAACCAGACCCTGGATCTGAGTTCCGCGACCGTCATCCGCGACGCCATCGCGGCGGCCGCGGCCGAGAATCCCGGCCTCACGACGCTGTCCGGCGCCGACGCGGCGATCGAGCGCGCGGCGGCGCAGAACGATGCGCTCAAGACCGCCGCCACGGTCGCGGCGCTCAATACGGCGCAGCAGTTCTCGGCGAGCGTTCAGGACGGGGTCCTGACGATCCGCGGCGGTGGCACGGAAGAAGTGCTGGTCGATCTCGTGGCCAACACGGTTACGCGCGGCGGCACGGCGGTGACGGTGACGGGGATCGCCACGGCGGTCGACGTGACCGCGACCTATGTCGGCGGGGTCGTCGTGACCGGTACGGTCGCGGATCTCGTGGAACTCGGCACGCGCGGTAATGCCCAGGACCGGGCGATCGCCGTGCGCGTGACCGATGCCTCCGGAACGGCCGTGACGGGCGCCGCGCTTGCGGATCTCGATGACCGCGTGACGGGCGTCGTGACGTTCGTGAATGCCGTCCAGCTGACGGGTACGGCGGCGCAACTCGCGGCGCTGGGCGACGCGACCCGCGTCGTCGCGGCCACGGCGACGGTGACGATCGACGATCCGGCCGCGACCGCCGTCACGGCGACTGTGTTGAGTGGGATCGGCGGCGCGACCAGCGGCGCAGTGACGGTGTCCAACGCGATCGCGATCACGGGAACGGCGGCGCAGGTCACAGCGGCCCTCGTCACCGACGCGACGCGCGTGGTCGCGGCGACGGCAACGGTGACGATCTCCGACGCGGCTGCGACGGTTCTGACTGCGACGACGCTGAGCGCGATCGGCGGAACGACCAGCGGCACTGTGACGGTGTCGAACGCGGTGACGATCACCGGTTCGGCAGCCGAGTTGACGGCGGCGTTGGTGACCGAGGCGACGCGCGTGATCGCCGCGACTGCGACGGCGACGGTGAACGACGCGGCCGCGACAGCGCTGACGGCGACGACGCTGAGCGCGATTGGCGGGGCGACCTCCGGCACCGTGACGGTGTCGAACGCGGTGGCGATCACC
>CAYSUY010000009.1:3960-46506 GCA_964434345.1 uncultured Acetobacteraceae bacterium | reverse complement strand
GGGCGATGCGCCCGCCGAACATCACGACGATCTGGTCCGACATCGCCATCGCCTCGGCCTGGTCATGGGTGACGTAGACCGTGGTGATGCCGACGCGCCGCTGCAGGTCGCGGATGAACTGGCGCATCTCCTCGCGCAGCTTGGCGTCGAGATTGGCGAGCGGCTCGTCCAGCAGCAGGATGCGCGGCTCGATCACGAGCGCGCGGGCGAGCGCGACGCGCTGCTGCTGGCCACCCGAGAGCTGACGCGGAAAGCGATCCCCGTACCCGGCGAGTTGCACCATGTCGAGGACGCGCGCGATGCGCCGTTCGATGTCCGGCCTGGGGGTACGCCGCACTTCGAGGCCGAAGGCGATGTTGCCGGCCACGGTCATGTGCGGGAACAGCGCGTAGTTCTGGAACACCATGCCGATGTCGCGCTTCTCCGCCGGCACGCGCGCGACATCCTGGTCGTCGAACAGGATCGCCCCGCCATCGGCATCCTCGAAGCCGGCGATCAGCTTGAGGGTCGTCGTCTTGCCGCATCCCGAGGGACCGAGCAGCGAGACGAAGGTACCCGCGTCGATCGACAGCGAGATGTCGTCGACCGCGCGCACGGCGCCATAGGTCTTCGTCAGCGACGCGATCCTGACGCGTGTCATCCGTGGGGCATCCGTTGGCAAGCGACGGCAGACCGGGCATGGCGACGTGCCATGCCCGGCCGGCCTCGGGTCACGAGAAGGTCCGGGTCCAGCGCTCGGCGAGCGCGTCGCTGTTCTTGTTGACGAAGTCCCAGTCCCATTTGTGGATCTTGTCGAGGTCCGCGCCGAAGGCACCGATGTCCTTCTTGAGCGCGTCGGGGACCACGACCTTGCGGTTCGCCGGCGAGACGAAGAATTCCTTCATCAGGAATTCCTGGATCTCGGCCGAGAGAAGGAAGTTCGCGTACTGGTACGCGATATCCTTCATCGCCGAATTCACGCAGATGTTGATCGTCTGGTCGAACATGATCATTCCCTCCTCGGGAATGACGCAATCGACCGGCAGGCCCTGGCGACGCAACCGCGCGACCTCGTTGAAGTCGAAGGGCGCGACGATGATCTCGCCCGCGGCGAGCGCAGTCGACAGGTTGAAATCGACCTGGATCACCTTGCCCAGCTTCTTGAGGGCGTCGAAGCCCGCGTCGACGTCGTACTGGTCCTTGCCGAAGATCTTCGAGAACAGCAGCAGTTCCATCTTCCCGGCGCTGTTCGCGAAGGTGTAGAGGCCGGTCTTGCCGCGGAATTCCGGATTGTCCCAGAGGTCCTTCCAGGACCGCGGCGGCTTCTTGACGAGGTCGGTGCGGTAGCCGATGCCGATCGGCAGCAGCGTCGCGCAGGCCCCCCAGCCGTCGCCCATCTGCGCGACCGGATAGAGATCGGCGTAGTTCGGCAGCTTGGTCAGGTCGAGCTTCTCGAAATACCCTTCCTTGCGCAGCGCCGAACCGAAGACCTCGTTGGTCATGACGACCGAATAGGGCGGCTTGGCGACGCCGGCGGCACGGAGATTGGCGCCCCATACGCGGCCGTTGCCGACATCGAGCGTCACGTCCACGTTCACGCGCTTGCGGAACTCCGGAACGATGGTGCGGCGCCAGAACTGCTCCCACACGCCGCCGAGCGTCGGGATGACCAGCGGCGATTGCGCGAAGGCGGGCGCGCCGCCGAAGAGCCCGGCGCCGGCGGCGAGTCCGAGCCCGGCGAGCATGCGGCGTCTGTCGAGTGTCGTCATGGGTGTCCCCTCTCCTTGTCGTTCGTTCGTGAAAGAGCGATCCGGCCTCATGCGCGGATCATCGGTCGAAAGCCTGGCGCGTGCGCATGTCGATGTAGTCGCCATAGGTGATCGGCGCGTAGCGCGCCGGGCGCCCGGGGCCGCGGAAGGCCGGCAGGCACTCGATCAGCGTGTCACGGCCGGGATTGACGAAGAACGGGATCGACTGCCGCCGCGTCGCGGCGGTCTCGCCGCGCGGCGGGTTGACGACGCGGTGTGGCGTCGAGACCCAGGTGTCGTTGGTCCAGCGCATCAGCGCATCCGCGATGTTGATCACATAGGCGTCGTCGATCGACGGCGCGTCGATCCACCTGCCGTCGCGCGTCTGGACCTGCAGCCCGCCGGACGACGCCTCGGAGCGCAGGATGGTCATGAACCCGTAATCGGTATGGGCTCCGGCGCGTAGCTGCCCGGGCAACGGCGCGGCGCGCTGTTCCGGATAGTCGATGACGCGCAGCGCGGATAGATGCTCGGCGAAGGCAGGCTCGAAATGATCGGCGGGCAGACCGATGGCGCTGCACAGGATTCGGCGCAGGACCAGTGCGAGATCTTCCATGGCGCGGAAATAGTCGGCGAAGGCGTCGGCGAGACCCACAGGACGGTCCGGCCAGGACCCGCCAGGCAGGCGCGGCCCGAAATTCAGGCTCTCCTTGTAGTCGCCGGGTGTCGTGTCGCCCCGCGTGGCAGCCAGTGTCTCCGCCCCGAGCGGCGCGAAGGACAGCCCGCCGGGCACCGCGGTGCCCTGGCCCTGCACGCGCTTCCAGGGCTCGGGTTCGTCGAAGAAGGCGCGCGCGGCATCATAGAGACGCGCGGTCCGCTCGGATGCGACGCCATGGCCGCGGACAAGGAAGAAACCGGTGTCGCGGCACGCCGCCTCGACCGCGGCGACCACCGCGCCCGCGCCGCTCTCCGCGCGCCGGAAGGGTCCGATGTCGATCACGGGAATCGCGATGCCCGGATCGTCGTCGCGTCCGATCGCGATGGTCGAATTCGGCGCCACGTGCCTCCCCCGGCAAGCCCTGCATCCCCGATGGGCAGGACCGAAGCATACTAAACCTTTGTTGACAAGCTAGTCCGGTGTTGCAGAATGCGAGCAGGCTTCCCCGGACCCCGATGGCCGACCGATCCCGCACAGACCTCGGCGCGCAGGAGCGCGCGATCCTCGAGCTCCTGACCGCGAATCCCTTCGCCGGCCAGCAGGAGATCGCGTCGGCGCTCGGCCTCGCCCGGCCGACGGTCGCGGCGCACATCGCCGCGCTGATCCGCAAGGGCCGTATCCTCGGCCGCGGCTACGTCTTTCCGCGCGCCGAGCGCATCTTCTGCTGCGGCGGCGCGACCATCGACCGCAAATACTGCGCGCCAAGGGCTCTGGTGCGGGGAACCTCGAACCCGGTGACCGGTCATCGCAGCTTCGGCGGCGTCGCCCGCAACGTCGCGGAGACACTCGCCCGGCTCGGCGTCGAGACCAGCCTGATGACGATCGTCGGCGACGACGAGAACGGGCGGTCGATCCTGCGCCAGCTGCGTGACCTCGGCGTCGACACGACGCAGATCGCCGTGACGCCGGAGCGCATGACCGCCGAATACGGTGCCATCCTCTCGCCGGACAGCAATCTGTTTCTCGGGGTCGCCGACATGGCGATCTTCGATCTCCTCGGGACCGCGGACCTCGACCGTGTCTGGTCGCATCTCGCCTCGGCCAGCTGGGTCTTCGCGGATTGCAACCTGCCCGGCGATCTGATCGCGGCGCTGGCCGCGCGCAGGTCGACGGCGCATTTCAAGCTGGCCATCGACACCGTGTCCACCCACAAGGCCGAGCGTCTGCCGCGCGACCTGTCGGGCGTCGATCTGCTGTTCCTCAACCTCGACGAGGCGCTTGCCTATTTCGCGCATACGCGGCGCAGGCGACCCGCGACGCCCGAGGCCGCGGCACGCGCGCTGTGCGAGGCCGGCGCCCGGGAAGTGGTGCTCACGCGCGGGGCCGAGGGCGTCCTGCTGGCGAGCGGCGGCCGGATCACGCATCGCCCGGCCGTCGCCGCGACCCCGGTCGACGTCACCGGAGCCGGCGATGCGATGATCGCCGTGACGCTCTACCGCCTCCTGTCGGGCGCCAGCCTGCACGACGCGGCCGGAAGCGGGCTGGTGATGGCCGCGATGACCACCGAAAGCGAGGCGACCGTGCTTCCCAACCTCTCTCCCCAGCTCGTGGCCGAGACCTGCCGGCGGCGCGCGCGCGCGCCCCGCAAGGCACGCGCATGACGGCCCGCGGCTCCCGACTGCCGATCGTCCTCCGCGCGGATGTCGCGACGGCGCTGTCGCAGGGACATCCGGTCGTCGCGCTCGAATCGACGATCGTCTCCCATGGCATGCCCTATCCGGAGAACGTCGCCATGGCCCGCTCTGTCGAGGCGATCGTGCGCGCGGAAGGGGCGGTGCCGGCGACCATCGCCGTGCTCGATGGGACGATCCGCGTCGGCCTCGGCGACGACGAGATGGAGGGCTTCGCCCGCGCCGAGGGTGTCGCCAAGGCATCCAGCCGCGACCTCGCCGCGGTGATGGTGCGCAAGGGCAGCGCCGGCACGACGGTGTCGGCGACGATGCGCGTGGCGGCGCTCGCCGGGATCCGCGTCTTCGCGACCGGCGGCATCGGCGGCGTCCATCGCGGTGCGGAGGAAAGCTTCGACATCTCGGCCGATCTGGCCGAGCTCGGCGCGACCGGGGTCGCGGTCGTCTGCGCGGGCGTGAAGTCGATCCTCGACATACCGAAGACCCTCGAATACCTGGAAACGATGCGCGTGCCGGTGATCGCCTACGGCACCGATGCGTTCCCCGCCTTCTTCACCCGCGACAGCGGGTGCCGCGCCGATCACCGGATGGACACGCCAGCCGAGATCGCGGCGGCGATCGACCTCCATCTGGACCTCGGATCCGGTTCGGGTCTTCTGGTGGCCAATCCGATCCCCGAGGCCGACGCGCTGGACCGCGACGCCATCGAGGCCGTGATCGCGGATGCGCTGCGCGACGCCAAGGCCGCCGGCGTGGGACAAAAGGACGTCACCCCCTTCCTGCTCGCGCGCGTCAACCGGCTGTCGGGTGGCCGCAGCCTCGCCGCCAACATCGCGCTCGTGCGCAACAACGCCCGCCTCGCCGCGCGCATCGCGGTCGCGCTGGCCGCCCGGCGGTCAGCGGCGGGCAGCCCTGGGAGCCCGTCATGACCTATGAAACCATCCTGCTCGAGCGCGATGCCGAGGACCGGTTCGCCATCCTCACCCTCAACCGGCCCGAGAAGCTGAACGCCATCAACAAGACGACGATCCGCGAGATCGTCCACGCGGTGAAGGCCTGCACCGCCGATCCGGAGATCAACGCGCTGGTGATCCGCGGCGCCGGCCGGGCCTTCTCGTCGGGCTACGACATGGTGGCATCCGATTTCGACGTCGATGTCGAGACCTGGCGCGAGGACATGAGCGAGAACGCGCAAGCCTGGCTCGAGATCTGGAACGCGCCGATCCCGGTCATCGCCGCGGTGCATGGCTATGCGCTCGCGGGGGCACTGGAACTGATGATGTCGTGCGACCTCGCGATCACGGCCGACACGGCGAAGTTCGGCGAACCGGAAGTGCGGCACAATTCCGGCCCACCGACCCTGATGATGCCCTGGCTGCTCGCGACCCGCGACGTGCGCTGGCTGATGTATACGGGCGACCTGGTCGACGCCGCCGAGGCGCTGCGCATGCATCTCGTCAACAAGGTCGTCCCCGCGGACCGGCTGATGGAGGAGACGCTCAAGCTCGCGCGCAAGCTGGCGCGCATGCCGGTTCCCGCGATCAAGTTCGCCAAGGCCTCGATCAACCAGCAGCAGATGCTGGCCGGGCTCTCGGCCTCGTTCCAGTACAATGTCGAGGCGATGGCGGCGCTGCATACGTCGAAGGGCGGCCGCGACTGGATGCGCAAGCTGCAGGATCTCGACCTGAAGCAGTACCTGGCCGTGCGCGATGCACCGTTCCGGGGCCTCGACTGACCGCGCGATGAGCCATGCGCCGCCGCCGGCCGCGATGCGGAGCCTGATGGCGCCGCGCGCGGTCGCCGTGCTGGGCGCCACCGAGCGGCCAGGGGCGGCCTCGGGGTTCGTGATCCGCAATCTGCTGGCGACGGGCTACGCGGGTGCGATCCTGCCGGTCAATCCCGCCGGGCGCCCGGTGTTCGGCCTGCCGACGGCGTCGCGCCTCGCCGATGTCGCGACGCATCCGGACGCGGTGGTGATCGCCGTCGCGGCCGAACGCGTCACCGACGCGCTGCGCGAAGCCGCGATGCTGAAGATCCCGGCCGCCGTCATTCTCGCCAGCGGCTTCGCCGAGACCGGCACGCCCGGACGGCAGCGACAGGACGAGATCGTCGCGATCGCCCGCGGCGCGGGCATGGCGGTCTGCGGGCCGAACTGCCTTGGTCTCGTCAACATGGCGACCGGCGCGGCCCTCTACAGCTCGCGCTTGTCGCCAGCGATGCGCCCGGGTGGCGTCGCGCTGCTCTCGCATTCGGGTGCCGCGGCCATCACGCTGGCCAATTCCGGGCGGCTTGCGGTCAGCCATGTCGTCTCGGCCGGCAATGCCGCGGTCGCGGATCTCGCGGAGTATCTGCGCCATTGCGCCGAGACGCCGGAGGTCCGGGTGGCGGCGCTGTTCATGGAGCAGGTCCGCGATCCTCAGGCCTTCGCCGCGGCGGTCGACGCGATGCACGCCGCCGGGAAGCCGGTCGTCGCCCTGCGCGTCGGACGTTCCGCGCGGGCCGCCGCGGCGACCGCCGCGCATACCGGCAACGTCGCCGGATCCGACGCGGCCTTCGGCGCCTTCTTCCGCCGCATCGGCGTGATCGAGGTCGCTGATTTCGACGCCCTCGCGGAAACCGCCACGCTCCTGGCCGGCTTGCTGCCGCGCGCGGCCGGGCGCCGTGTCGGCGTCGTGGCCGTCAGCGGCGGCAGCGCCGCGCATGTCTGCGACATCGCCGCCGAGGCGGGCCTGGACGTGCCGGCCTTGTCCGAGCCGACGGCCGCGGCGCTGCGCGCGCTTCTGCCGGCCTACGCGACGCCGCAAAATCCGCTCGACGTCACGGGCATCGCCTTCGGCGACGCATCCGTCTATGGCCGCGCCCTCGATCTGCTGGACGCCGATCCCGCGGTGGACATCGTGGCCGCGGTCCAGGACATCCCGGCGGGGCTCGACGCGGCCGGAGCGGCCGAATACGCGGGGATCGCCGACGCCTTCGCGGATTTCGCGGCGCGCGCGTGCAAGCCGGCGGTCCTGGTCGCCAATCTGGCCGGCGGCGTCCACGCGGATATCGCCGCGCGGCTTCAGGCGCGTGGCGCGATGCAACTGCAAGGCACGCGCGCGGCGCTGCGCGCCCTCGGACATCTCGCGGCGCCACCCGCGCGCGAACGGGCCCGGCTGCCTGCCGCCATCGCGCCGCAGGACGCCTGGCGGGCGCGGCTGGCGCGCGGCGGCACGCTGGGCGAGCGCGAGTCGAAGCACTTTCTTGCGGCGCATGGGCTGCCGGTGACGCGCACCATGGCTGCGGGAACCCTCGACGCCGCGCTGGCCGCGGCCGATATCGTCGGCTATCCGGTGGCGCTCAAGATCGACTCGACAGACCTGCCGCACAAGACGGAGGTCGGCGGCGTGCGGCTCGGGCTCGCCGACGCCGCGGATCTGCGCGCGGCCTATCGCGAGATGCTTGTGTCCGTGCGCGCGGCGGCACCGGCGGCACGCATCGATGGCGTGCTGGTCGAGGAGATGGTCGGCGGGGGCGTCGAGATGCTGCTGGGCATGGCCCGCCATGCGCCTTTCGGGCCGGTGATCGCGCTCGGGTCCGGCGGAACGATGGTCGAGATGCTGCGCGACACCGCGCTGGGGCTGCTGCCGCTCGACGCGCAGGACGCCGAAGATCTGATCGCGACGACGCGCGCGGCGACGCTGCTCGCCGGCTGGCGCGGCGCACCGCCATGCGACCACGCGGCGTTCGTCGATCTCGTCGTGCGCTTCGCAGCCCTCGTGGACGCCTACGCGCCGCTGCTCGAGGCGATCGACCTCAACCCCGTCAGCGTGGGCGCCGCCGGAACGGGCGTACGCATCCTGGACGCCCTGGCGATCGCCCGCGCCGCCGACGCCTAGCCGGGCGCGATCGCCACGCGCGCACCGACGCGAATCGACTCGTAGGCCGCGCATATCATGCGCAGCGCGCCGATGCCGTCGGCGAGGCCGATCGGTGGCGGTGCGCCGGTGGTCAATGCCTGGGCGAAGGCGATCGCGTTCTGATGATGGAAACGCCCCTGCTTGAAGCGTGGCACGATCGGTGAGACGTCCCAGCCACGCGGTTCCTGGCCGCGCCGGTAGACGCGCAGGAAACCGGCCTGGGTGATGTCGCGCGAGGCGAGATCGACACCACCGAGCAGGGCCGTACCCTCGGTGCCATACAGTTCGATCGAGATATCCGCCGCGACGAAGGTGAAGCTGGACGAGATCTCCGCGAGCATCCCGCCGGCGTAATCGAAGACCGCGATCGCCTGGTCCTCGACCGCGAGGCCCAGCGTGGACGACGCGCGCGCCACGACGCCCGCCGGCATGCCGAACAGCCAGCGCAGCAGGTCGGCCGCATGCACGCCCTCGTCGAGCAGCGCGCCGCCGCCGGAGCGCGCGGGATCGACATACCAGCGCTGCTTGAATTCCGGATCCAGACCGTAGAAATGGCCATGGCGGATCCGCGCCTGGCGGACCTGACCGAGCACGCCCGTGTCGACGAGGCGCTTGAGTTCGTGCGAGACCGGATCGAAGCGCTTGGGAAAGCTCTGCATGAACGGCACGCCAGCGGCGTCGATTGCGGCGGCGATGCGCTCCGCGCCGTCGAGATCCGTCGAGAGCGGCTTTTCGCAGAGGATCGCCCGTCCCGCCGCGGCGGCGCGCGCAATCAGCGGCGCATGCGCCACGGTCTCGCTGCAGATCGCGACCGCGTCGGCGGCTGCGATCGCGCGGTCGAGATCCGGCTCGAAGGCGACGCCGAAACGCTGCGCCGCCTCGCCGCCGCGTGCCGCATCGTCGTCCCATATCGCGACGACACGGATATCCGGCAGTTCGAGAAACGCCTCGGTCCAGAAATTGGCGTGGTAATGGGCGAAGCTGAGGATCGCGACGCTGATCATGAGACCTCCACCGTCTTGCGTGCGCCCGCGGCGGCGGCAGACCGCGCGATCGCCTCGGCGACGAGGATCCCGGCCAGAGCGTCCTCGGCCGTGTCCTCGGGCGGTGCCACGCCCGTGATGCCGTCGATCCAGCGCTGGTGGTGGCGCTGGCCGAAGGGCGGGGCAGGCAGCGGCGTGCTTTGCCAGCCCGCGCCACCGCTGCGCGTCCAGGCGAGCGGCCCGCGTTCGCTGCGCAGCCAGATCGTGCCGGTGCTGCCGTAGATCTCCAGGCGGAAGCGGTCGCAGCCCGCAGCCTCGATCATCGACATCTCGTGCGATGCGATCGCTCCGGAGGAGAAGCCGTAGGTCGCCCAGGCGCTGTCCGGATTTTCCACCCGCACGCGCCGGCCATCGGCGAGCACGCGCGCGGGCCGCAGGATCGCGGTCGTCGCGGCGACGCTGTCGATCGGTCCGCAGAACACGCGCAGCAGGTCGATGCCGTGCACACCGAGCTGATGCACGACGCCGCCCGAGACGCGCGCGCGATCGAAGAACCAGTCGGCCCAGTCGGGACCCGGCGTCGCGTTGCGCATCCGCAGGCTCGTGACCGCGCCGATCGCGCCCGCGGCGATCAGCGCCTGCGCGGCGGAAACCTCCTCGAAATGCCGGTGCATGAAGCTGACCTGCAGATCCACGCGCGCCGCGCGCGCCGCAGCCAGGATGCGCCGGCAGGCCGCGCTGTCGCCGGCCATGGGTTTCTGCAGCAGGATCGCCTTGCCCGCCGCAGCCGCGGCGACGGCGATCTCCTCATGCGTGTCGTCGGGCGTCGCCACGACGACGGCATGGATGTCGGCGCGCGCCAGGGTCGCGGCGAGATCGATGCTCGATGCGCGCACGCCATGGCGGCGCGCGACCGCCGCCGCCTTCGCCGGGTCACGCCCGACGACTACGGCGACATCGGCGCGCGGGACCGCGTTCAGCCCGGCGAGGTGATAATCGGCGATGGAGCCGGTGCCGAGGAACGCGATCCCGACGCGATCCATGGATCAGGCCTTCCAGCGGCCGGGCAGCTTGACCAGCGACGCATCCGCCGCCGCGACCGGGTCGGTGAAGGTGTAGTCCAGCGGGTGCTTGGGCGCGCGCACGCGGCCCGAGGCGACGAGATAGCCGCTCATCGACTCCATGTCGGCGACATAAGCGTCATCAAAGGCGGGGTTGAAGCTGTAATCGCCCCAGATCGCCGCGACCAGCGCACGGTCCTGCTTCGTCTGCGCGGCGACGAGGTCGAGGACCTCCTGCGCGTTGGCCGGGTCGGCGACGTATTTCTGCGCCCGGACCAGAACCGCCATCAAGATGCGCGTGGCGTTGGGATTGCGGCGCACGAACTCGGCGCTGGCGACGAAGATCGAGCGCGTCGCCGACATCGCGACCGCCGCGCCCTTGTTGTGGGCGAAGCCGCTCTGCGTTCCCGAATGCAGCATCGTCGTGTTGCCGAGCTTGAGCGCGTTGTGCGCCCAGGGCTGCCAGCACAGCAGCGCCTGGATGTTGTTGCTGGTCAGCGCGGCGAGCTGCTCGGGCGGCGGCATGTTGACGACCTGCAGCTTCGTCTCGTCGAGGCCATAGGCCTTGGCGAGATTGTGCAGCGAGGCGCTGGCCGTGGAGCCTGCGAGCAGGCCGATGCGGATCCGGTAGAGATCCTCGGGCTTCGCGACATTGGCGTCGTTGCGCACGACCAGCTGCTCGGCCCTGGTGGCGATGCAGTTGGTGCCCAGCACGACCACCGGAACGCCGGAATTCGCCATCGAGATCGGCGGCAGGTTGCCCGGTGTCCAGAGCTGGATCTGGTCAGCGATCAGCGCCTCGCCGGCCAGCGCACCGCTGGTGAAGCTGGGCGTCGCGATCTCCGCAAATCCGGCTTCGCGCAGCCAGCCCTTCTGCATCGCGACGATGTGCGGCGCGAAGACCGGGTCGAGGCCGAAGCCCATGCCGAGCTTGGCGATCTCCGGCCGCGCCTGGGCGCGGACGATCGCGGGAGCGGCGATCGCGCCCGCGGTGGTGGCGAGGAACAGACGACGACGCATGGTGTTTTCCTTCCCTGTCATTGGTTTCAGAAGCGGTGCCAGCGCCCGACGGTCCGGCGGATCGCCGCGGCGAGCTGGTGGTCGGCGACCAGATTGACGATGCCGATGAGGAAGATCCCGAAGACGGAGATGCCGAGCTGGCCCAGCTGGCGCGCCTCCATCACCAGATGACCCATGCCGCGCTCGGCGGCGATCAGCTCGGCCGCGACCAGCACGCCGAAGCCGAGCCCGAAGCCGATGCGCAATCCCGTCGCGATGTCCGGCATCGCCGCGGGCACGGCGACCTTGGCCAACAACCGCAGCCCGTCGACATCCATGCTGCGCGCGGCGCGCAGGATCACCGGCGGAATCGACGCCATGCCACGCGCGGCGGCGGTGAAGACGGGAAAAAATGTGCCGAGGAAGATCACGAAGATCTTCGACGGCTCGCCGAGCCCGAACCAGACGATCGCGACCGGGATCCAGGCAAGTGGCGGGATCGGCCGCAGGATCTCGACGAAGGGCCGGCAGACCAGCGCGACCGGCCTGTACCAGCCCGCGGCGATGCCGAGCGCGACGCCGGCGGCGGCGCCCAGTGCGAAGCCGGCGAGCACGCGCCCGAGGCTGGTCGCGACATGCGCGGCCAGAACGCCCGGCGGAATGGTCGTCAGCGCCGCGAGCGCCGCCTCGCTGGGGGCGGGCATGATCGCGGGGTTGCGCCAGCCCAGCCGCGCCGCCGTCTCCCACAGCAGCAGGAAGGCCACGACGCCGATCGCGCCGGCATGGCGTTCGAGCCGCGTCATCGCGTCTGCGCCTCCGCGCGCGCCTGCCAGGGCACGAGCCGCGCTTCGAGCCATTCCAGCGCCGCCATGGCCGCGAGACCGAAGGCGCCGATGCAGAGCATGCCGACCATGGTGATGTCGGTGCGGTAGAAGGTCCGCGCCTCCATGATCAGCGATCCGAGGCCGCGGATCGTGCCGATCATCTCGGCCCCGACGATGACCATGAAGCCGACGCCCAGGGCGATCCGCGCCCCCGAGAGCAGCCGCGGCAGCGTCGCCGGCAGGACGACGCGCAGGAAGATCGCCCAGCCGCCGGTGTCCATCGTACGCGCCGCGCGGATCAGCACCGGATCGACCAGCTTCACCGCGGCGATGGTCGCCGACAGCATCACCCAGAAGCAGCCATAGCCGATGAGGAAGATCTTGGCGCCTTCGCCGGTCCCGAACCAGACCAGCGCCAGAGGCAGAAGGCTCAGCGTCGCGACCGACCGGCAGAAGGCGACGACCGGCGCGGTCATCCGGTCGAGCAGCGCATGGCTGCCGATCAGCAGGCCGAGCGGGATGGCGAGCGCCAGCGCCAGCGCATGACCGGCGAGGATCCGCTGCACGGTGATCGCGGCATGGACCCAGATCGTGATGCCCTCCGGAAATCCGTGGAACGCCAGATCCACGAAGCTCCCGGCCAGTCGGCTGGGCGGCGGAAAGCGGATCGGCCGCAGCCACCCCGCGGCAGCGGCGTATTCCCAGGTGCCGAGGAACGCCGCCAGCACCGCCAGCGGCACCAGGATCTCCGCCGCCCGCACCCTCACGCGTCACCCCGCAGACAGGCCCAGATCTCGTCGTAGAGCGCGATCAGGGCGGGATCGCTGCGCCGACGCGGGCGCGGCAGGTCGATGCGGCGCTCGAGCACGAAACGCCCGGGCCGCGGCGCCATCACGAGGATCCGGTCGGCGAGGATCAGTCCTTCCCAGATCGAGTGGGTCACGAAGACCACGGTCTTGCGCCGCTGCGCCCAGACGCGCAACAGCTCGTCCTGCATCTCGTTGCGCGTGATCTCGTCGAGCGCGCCGAAGGGCTCGTCCATCAGCAGGATCTTCGGATCGAGCGCCAGAGCGCGGGCGATCGCCACGCGCTGCTGCATGCCACCGGAAAGCTCGAACGGGTATTTGTGTCCCGCACCCGCGAGTCCGACCAGCGCAAGCAGCTCGTCGGCGAGGCGGTCGGCCTCGGCCGAAGCGACGCCGCGGTTGCGCGCGGCGAAGGCGATGTTGCGGCGCGCGGTCAGCCAGGGAAACAGCGCGCCTTGCTGGAACACCATGCCCTTGCCGCCGCCGGGGCCGGTGACCGGCGTACCGCCGACCAGGATGCGGCCGGCGCTTGGCGTCTCCAGCCCGGCCACGAGGTTGAGCAGCGTGGTCTTGCCGCAGCCGCTGCGCCCGAGGAGAACGACGAATTCATTCTCCTCGATACCGAGATCGACTGCGCCGAGGACCGGCGGACCGGGATCATGCGCGAAGCTCTTCGCAAGCCCGGAGATCTCGATCGCAGCGGCCATCTCTCCGGCCCCGTCAGCCGAGGTCGTGCGACGCGCCGCCCGCGGCCGCCGAGGCGAAGGCCGCCTCGACGATCCGGACGGAAAGCAAGGCATCGGCAAAGCTGCAGGCGACCGGGCCGCCGCTCCGGCACGCCGCGAGGAACTGGGTGGTGATCTGTCCCTCGTTCGGCTCCGCCGCGCGCTCTTCACGCGCCGCACCGCGGCGGCTCAGCCAGGTCAGGCCCCATCCGGTCGGCATGGTCAGCGGCCGGCGCAGTTCGATCAGCCCGTCCTCTCCGAAGATCCGCACTTCGTCCCACATATGCCAGCCTTCCTCGATGCAGGTCATGCGGTACTCGAATTCGGGGAAGAGGATGTCGACCGTACCGCCGCGATCGCTGCGCCCCGCAGGTCCGGGACGGACGCGGCTGCGCAGCGAGACCGGCCGCGCCTCGACAAGCCAGGGCACGAGATCGGCCATGTGGGTTCCGCGGCCGGTATAGGGCCCGCCGCCACCGAGCGCCGGATCCATGAACCAGCCACCGCGCTCGTAGCCGAGCTGGATCGTCTCGACGAAACGCACCGCGCCGATGCCGCCGGCACGGATGATCTCCCGCGCGCGCAGGCAGCCGGCGTCGAGACGGCGGTTGAACCCGACCGCATTGACCAGCCCCGCGCGCGCGGCGTGTTCGATCAGATGGCGCGCATCCGCGGATGTCATGACGAAGGGCTTGTCGACCAGCGTCGCGCAACCGCGCGTCAATGCGTGATCCGCGTGCGCCGCATGGAGCGCATGCGGCGTCGTCACCAGCGCCGCGTCGGCGTCAGGCAGGTGCTCGATCCGATCCACGAGCTTCGCGCCGGTCGCGGCGGCGAGGTCGCGCACCGCCGGCGCGGGGTGCGGATCGAAGATCCCGGTGAGCCGCACGCCGGCATCCGCCAGCAATGTCGGCACATGGTAGCGGCGAGCGAACCCGCCGCATCCGATCATCGCGAAACGCATCGTCATGTCTCTTCTCCCCTGGCCATATCGCGATGGGGCAGCCGGACGAAGATCGGGCTGGACCATGCGAAGCCGCCATTCCATTGCCGGACACGCACCCAATAGGCGTTCCATCCCGGCCGTGCGTCGGGATCGCGAAAGACGCCGCGCCACGCCATCGGTCCGAGATCAGCCGGCAGGCGCATGATCTCGAGTTCGCGCGCCGGTCGCGCATCCGCGAAGCGCGCGGGGCCGGCGGCGAGCGACGCGACCGGCACGCGGACCGAGATCTGCGGGGTCTCGACCGCGAGCACCGCGTCGCCGGGCGCGTCGATCCGCGCACTCACGCCATCCCAGTCGCCACCGGTCATCGACCGCCATTCCAGACGCTGCGGCTCTACCCGCGTGAGACCTTCGTCGGGCGTGTCGAAGGCGTGACCCGCGGCATCCGCGAAGCTGCCGGCGCTGAGCGTGGCCGCGCCGTCCCAGCGCATCCGGGCGCGCGAGAAATTGCCCGGCGCGCTCGCGCCCTTCCAGGCGATGCGCACACGATCCGACAGCGCCGCGTCCGCGGGGCGCAGCGCGACCGTGTGGATCACCGTCGTGCCGCGAAAGATCTCGACGCTCTCCAGCGCATCCGTGCCCTCGATCGCGATGGCGAGTTCCGGCGGCGCGTCGGCATCGAACTCGCTGCCCATCGGCCGTCCGTCGCCGGTCAGCTCGAGGAGAATCCGCTCGCCATTGGTCGCGTAGCAGTCGCGCGCCCAGAGCGCCTCCCACAAACCGTCGCGATCGAGACGCCGCAACGGCGCGGCCACCAGTCCGCCGCGGACGTTGCGCACGGATTGGTGGCCGGGATGGCTGGCGCCCGGGCGTCCGTCGACGCCGTCGCTGCCGCCGGTGACGCCCATGCGGTAGCCGCGCTCCAACGCCTCGAACAGGAACCATTCGGAGGTCGCATGGGTCGAGTGGACCTCGATCAGCCGCTCGAGCGACGGCGCGTGGCGCGACAGGTCGGTGGTCCGTCCACCGACATGCAGGGCGATGATGGTGCGCGTGCCGCGATAGCGCGCGTGCAGATCCTCCGCCGTGGGCAGGTCGCTCGCGATGTCGGAGCGATCGGCGACGTATTCGTGGCTGCAGCGCGTGATCGGCGCGCGATCGCCGGGGAAATAGAGGTTTCGGTCGCCGCCCTTGTCGGTGTCGGCCGACCATTCGAGACCGAGCAGCGCCGCGAAACGACCGGGCTCGTCATGGGCGGCGGTCACCTCCTCGGTCTCGCGCCATTCCTCGCCGGAGACGAGGAAACAATTCGCCTGATGGCTCGCGAAATCGAGCCGCGCGAAGTCGCGGGCATGGACGAAGAACGCGTCGATCGTCCGTGCCCCGCAGCCGATGAGGCATTGGGCGTGGATGTCGCCCCAGCGCAGCCGCCGCTCCGGCGCCTGCGCATGGACCCGCACGGGATTGGACAGCGTCGATGGAAGCGCGCCCGTCGCGCTGAGCCTGACGATGCCGGTCGTATCGATGCGCGCGCTCCAGCGCAGCACGCCGGGCAGGTCGAGACGCGGTATCACCTGTGCACCGGCGATCGCCGGCCGGTCCGGAGGCAGAGCAGGGTTTCCCCATTCGTCCTCGACGCGCCATGCGAGTTCGAAGGTCTCGCCGGCGACGACGTCGCTCGGCGCGATCAGCACGCCGCGGCTCGCGGCGGCGCCGACCACGCGCATGACCGGTCGTGCGATCTCGGTCCAGATGCCGTCGCCGGACCGCACGCGCACGGCCAGCGGCGAGGCCTCCTCGATGAAGGTCTGGGCGCGCGAAGCGAAGGCGACGACGATCGCGCAGCCGGGCGGCAACGGATCCACGAGTTCGACCTCGAAGACATGGTCGAAGGGATGCCAGTCGATCGAGCGGCGCGTGCGCCAGCGATGCCGGCATGGCGCGCCGATCTCGACCGACGCATAGCCAGGCTCGGTGGGCGAACGACATTGCAGCACGTCCCAGTCGCTGGGCCAGCGGCGCACCAGGGCGAGCGCGCTGCCGGCCGGCAATCCCGCGGGCCCCGTCACGAAGCGCAGCGTCCACTCGCCGCGCGCGCCGGCGATGACGGGGTCGGGCCCGTCGAGCGTCGCGGCGCCAAGATGTCCCGACAGGTCGGTGGCGATGGGCAGGCCGCTCATGGATGCGTCACCTCAGGTCGAGACGATAGCGATAGATGTCGCCGCGCATGACGGCGCGGCGGAACTCGCCCATCCGGCCGTCGGCGAGATAGGTGCGGCGCTCGATGCGGAAGACCGGCGCGCCCGGCGCGATCGCGAGATGCCGCGCGTCGTGCTCGTCGACGATGCCCGGCGCGATCAGCTCCTCGGCGCGGCTGAGCACGACGCCGTGGTCCTGCTGCAGGATGTCGACGAGGTGGCGTGCGTCGAGATCCTGGCGGCGCAGCCCAGGACAAAGCGCCACCGGCAGATAGCTGGTCTGCAGCGTGACCGGCAGACCGTCGGCGAAACGCAGGCGCTGCAGCACATGCACGGCGCGCTCGGCACCCAGGCCGAGCAACCCGGCCAGGTTCGCGTCGGCCTTGCGCCGCGTCAGCGACAGGACCTTGCCGCCGGGATCGAGGGGCGGCCCCTCGACGCGGAAGCGGCGATAGGAGCCGACGACGCTGCCCTCGATCTTCGGGCGGCGCAGGAACGACCCGCGCCCGGCCTGGCGTTCGACGATGCCCTCGCGCGCCAGATCGGCCAGCGCATGGCGAATGGTGCCGCGGCTCGCCCCGTAATGGGCGCAGAGCGCGGCCTCGCCGGGCAGTTCGGCTCCAGGCTGGAAGCGACCGGAGTTGAGATTGAGCTCAAGATCCTCGCGGATCTGGTGATGCAGCGGCACACGCGGGATCCGCGCGAACGGCGCCAGCACGACCGGCGCCGGCGGGCCGGACATGGACGCGGCGCCCCCCGACGCCTGCCCTGCCCCGACCTTGCCGTCGCTCGCCGATCTCCCCTGGCTGGCGCCGTCGCGCATCCCCACCCCCCGGTGTGTTGTCTAAATGTATGAACATTTGAAGATCCAGCGCAAGCGGAGACGGGGCGTGGCCATGCGCGCAGGGTTTTGATGTCGATCCCGCCCGGGATGCCTCAAACGACGAGGTCCCGCCGCGCGTGTGCCCTGCCACCTCGCATCGGGTTGCGAGGGGGTTGCAGCGACGCAATGGACGCTGTTCGAAACACGGCCCCAGCCCCGGGCCCGACCGGCGGGGCTGTTTTGCCGGAAGCCCGCCACTGGAGCGGCGAAAGCGATGGATCGGCTGGACCTGGCGCAGTCCGCCGGGAGGAGATCGAGTAGATAGCGAGATCCGTGCCGGATCGCGCTGCAGACGTTCACGTCCCTATTGGTCGCCGGACGGGACGAAACGCCTCCACAGGCGCGTCGTTCCACCGAGAGCGACGACGATCAGGACCGCGCTCCAGATCCCGATCGCGATCGGACTGCTCCAGAACACCGAGAGGTCGCCCTGGCTCATGAAAAGCCCTTCGCGGAAGTGCTTTTCGATCATCGGCCCAAGCACCGCGCCGACTACCAGCGGTGCGAGTTGAAAATCCAGTTTCCGAAGCAGATAGCCGAGACCGCCGAGCACAAGCAGCAGTGATACGTCGAACATGCTGTTGCGCAGGCTGTAGGAGCCGATGATGGCCATCATGAGGATGGTGGGCAGCAGGATGTAGGGCGGGATGCGCAGCATGCTGACCCAAAGCCCGATCATCGGCACGTTGATCACCACGAGCATGATGTTTCCAACGAACATCGACGCGATGACGGCCCAGAAGATTTCCGGATGGCTGGTCATCAGCAACGGACCAGGCTGCACGTTGTGCACCATCATGGCGCCGAGCATCAGCGCGGTCGCCGAACTGAACGGAATGCCGAGCCCGAGCAATGGAACCATCAACGAGGTCGCAGCCGCGTTGTTGGCCGTCTCCGGTGCGGCAACTCCCTCGATGGCCCCTTCGCCCACCTCGTGCTTGTACCGCGAGACCGCCTTCTCGAGCCGGTATGCCGAGAACGTGGACAGCGTCGTTGCGGGACCGGGTATCAGTCCGAACAGGAAACCGACGATCGTGCCGCGGCCTATCGGCGCCCAGGAGCGGCGCATCTCCTCGCGCGTGGGCAGCATCTCGCGGATCCTGACCTGCATGGGCTTGGCCTGGCGGGCGAGCGACTCGACCACCACCATGATCTCCGCGATGCCATAGATGCCAACGGCCAGAACCGCCAACTCCAGCCCCTGGCTCAGATCGTTGAAGCCGAATGTGAAGCGGTACTGCCCCGAAACAGCTTCCTGCCCGATGGTGCTGAGCAGGAGACCGATCGCCATCGGCAGCAACCCTGCCGCGACTGAACCAGCCGAGATGCGGGACAGCAGCAGCAGGCCGCCCGCAGTCAGAGCGAAGAACTCGCCGGGCCCGAAGATGATGGCCAGTTCGGCGAGCGTCGGCACGAACAGCATGACGCCCACGACCGAGATGGAGCCGCCGACGAAGGAGCCTGCGGCAACGATGAACAGGACCGCGCCGGCTCGCCCCTTCTTCGTCAGCTTGTACCCGTCGATGCAGGTCATCACCGAGGCCGCTTCGCCCGGCATGTTCATCAGGATGGCAGTGGTCGAACCGCCGTACATCGCGCCATAGAGCATGCTCGCCATCATGATGAGCCCGGTGGTCGGGCCCATCGCATAGGTGAATGGAAGCAGCAATGCGAGGCCGGCAGTCGGGCCGAAACCCGGAAGCACGCCGATTGCGGTGCCGGCGAAGGCGCCCGCGAATGCGGCCAACAGGTTCTGGAAGGTGAAGGCGAGGCTAAGCCCGTACCAAAGTCCGTCGATGGGATCCATGTCGGGTCAGACCCATTCAGAAGTCCAGAAGCCCGCGCGGCATCGGGACGTTGAGCAGACGCACGAATACGACGTAGAGCGTGCCCGAAATGATCAGCGCATAGCCGATTACGCGCGGCCAGGCGGCGTCGGACAGGACGCGCATGACCAGGATCATGAACAGCGAACTCGCGATGATCTGCCCCAGCCAGGGCAGCGCGAGGATGTACCCGAAAAGGGCCGCGACCAGGACCAGGAGGCGCCTGCAGTCCTGCCCGGCGGGAAACTCCACCTGCTCGGCGACTGAGATTCGCCAGGCTTCCCTCAGCGTGCTCAGGCTCGCGATGACGAGCAGGACGCCGACCAGGATCGGAAAAAGGCTGGCCCCCGGCCGGGCAAGTTCCCCGAACGGCAAGTGCAACGACATGCCGATGTAGCCGGCGGACAGCGCCAGCCCACAGGTACCGACGACGAGGTAACCCTGGCGCTTCTGAAGACGCGCGACCTTCATGACGGGCTGGATATCCGCGTCACCTGGACGCGCTCTCCTTCAGTCGTTCGGCAAAGTCCCTACCCTGCTGCAAGAGATCCTGCTTCGTCGCATCGGGGCCCTTCACGTCAGGCACGAAATCCTGCTTTCTCGCGAAGGCTGCCCAGTCCTCGCTGCGGCCAACCTGCGTGGAGGCGGTCACGAGCTTGTCGAGAACGTCCTTGGGCAACCCTTTCGGGGCGAAGACATAGAACTCGGCCAGGATCGAAACGTCTCCGTGGGCGTCGTCGATCGATGCCGCGTCGGGATAGACCGCGTGCTTGCCCCGCTGGAACACCGCAAGCGCACGCAACCTGCCCGCAGCGACATGGCCGGCACCGACCGATACGGAACCGGCGCTGGCTTCGACGCGTCCGCCCAGGACGGCCAACGTGGCTTCGGCCCCGCCGCCGCTGAAGGGGACCGTCACCATGCGCACGCCCGCCACCTTGTTCAACTTCTGAACCGTGAGTTCGCCCAGCGTGCCGACCCCCGGTATCGCCACACGCATCTTGCCGGGGTTCTGCTTCGCGTCTGCGACGAAGTCGGCATAAGTCTTCCACGGAGCGTCGGCCCGAACGTAGAGCACGTCAGAGCGGTAGCCGAGTTTCACGACCGGCTGGTAATCGTCGGGCGACTTGAACACCAGCGCGGGATTCAGCAAAGGCTGCAACACCAGCGCGTCGTTCGCGACGAACCCGATCGTGTAGCCATCGGGCTTCGACTGTATCACCTGGGTGCTGCCGATGGTGCCCGTTCCGCCGGGCTTGTTCTCGACGTTGACCTTTGCACCCATGACCTTCCCCAGCTCGCCGGCGAACTGGCGGCCGATGATGTCGGTCGATCCGCCGATGCCGAAGGGGACCACAAGGGTGACTTCGCGGCTGGGATACGTCTGCGCATGCGCCACGCATGCGAAGCCTGTCAGCATGGCCATCGACAGCAGACCGCGGCGGGTCAAGTTCGCGATTGGCTTCACTTCGGTCTCTCCTTCAGCCAGGGAACATCGTCGACGGGCGATGCGCCGCACGCCGCAGCACTATGGGTCGGATTGCACGGATCGATGGAGCGACGGCGGATTTCCGCATCAGGAGACCAACTCCGCCTCGCTCTTGGCAGGCATGGAGCTTACGCACGTGCGATGCAGGACACGCGCCTGCATGTCGACCTCGAAGTTGTCGTCTCCGCGATGCAGGAGACTGCCATTGTCCCACATCAACACATCGCCCCGGCGCCAGGCGTGCCGGTAGACGAACTGCTCTTGGGTCGCATGGGCTTCCAAGGCATCTATCGGCGCGCGCCCGGAGTCTTCCTGGCCTTCGATATGCGACGCATGCTCCCCCATGAACAATCCCTTGCGTCCCGAGAATGGATTCATGCGGACCAGCGGATGGGCCATCGGCGGACCGGCATCCTCGATCTCCTGAGGCGTTGGAACCTTGCCGGCCCGTCGCATGGAGTATTCCCGGCTGTGGATCACGCGGAGTTTCCCGAGAGTGGCCTGTTCCTGTGGCGACAGCGCCTCGTAGGCGGCATGCATGTCGGCGAAGCAGGTCTCGCCTCCGCACGGTGGCAGGATGACCGGATGAAGGATGGTGGCGAAGCAGGGCCTGGCGAGGAAGGATTTGTCGGTATGCCAGCGTCGGGTCTCGAGCTTGCCTGTCGGCTTGCCGTCCCGTCCCAGATTGCTGACGATATTCAGCAGCGGCAGGGAGTTGTCCGTCCCCCGGTTCGCGATGGTGAAAAGCTCCAACGGACCGAACTGAAGCGAAAACGCGACCTGCTGTTTTCCGTCGAGTGACTGGTCGCGAAAACAGATCACCTGATATCGCGCCAATGCCGCAAGCACGTCCTCGCGCGTGCGGGGATCCAGCGGCTCGCGAAGGTCCAGTCCGTCGATCTCGGCACCGAACCTGTCCGAGAGCATGCGGATGGCGAATGCTGCGGTCCGGGGAGCAACCGGGTGACCGGACATCGTACAAGTCTCCCGATAATTGTTCGCGGTGCGATACGAGAAGCGCCCGGCTTTGCGGGCGGGACACGTGCGCACGGCCCCGACGTCGAAACTAAACGCCATACGGTTTCGCTTGGCAAGCGTCAGGATCGCGATCAGCGCGAGACCGACTGCCTGCGAAACGATGGCGATGTGTGCCTGAGCACGCGACGCGCGCGCAGGTTTTCGGGTCTTCGAAGTTGGCGCTGCCCGGGATCCGGCGCGCGCGCGAGCAGGCGTCATCATCATGTTCGCGACCCCGTCTGCGCGGATCCGGCGGCACCGACGTCTCGGCCGGCGTGCCTCCCGGGATCTAGCGGTGGATCGGCAGATCCGCTCTGACCGAAGCGGCGCCGTCGAGTAGGACCACGGCAAGCGATCCGCCGTGGCCGCAGGCGGGGGCGACATGGAAATCGGCCTCGTGATCGCGCAGCGACGTCGGCGGGACGACGGTCCTGCAGTCCGGCGCCCGGCTTTCGACGAAAAGCAGCGGATCGGTGAAGCCGTGCGCGGCATACGCATGGACGATCAAGGACGAGGCGGACGACGCATGCGCGACATCGACGACCCGCAGGCCTGCGGTCGCGTTTGAAGCCGGCAAACCGGCACGCGCACTCGCGATGCGGTCGGCATGCTGGCTGTGCGCACCGGTGCCGGGGACGATGACGAGATCGAGGGCGACGAAATCCGGAACGCAAATGTCGGCGCAGACGCCGATCTCGATCTCGAGCGCAAGCACGACGGGTTGCGCAGGATCCACCGCCGCGACGTCGAAAGGCAGCATCACGCGGTCGCGATAGCCCGGGCTTTCGTGTCCTGGCGTCTGCGGCGCCGCGAGCAGGCGTGGCGTGGGCCAACCGAGGTCGAAGCGGCCAAGGTTGATGCTGGCCGTCGTCACGATCGTGGGCTCGAATCCGTTGGGGCCGGGAAAAGCCCAATAGGTTCCGGCACCCGGCGGCAGCGCGATCTCGATGGCGCCCTCGGCCGTTCCCGTTGACGACAGCCCGTCCCGCGCGAGCATGAGCCGCGCCTGCGCCAGGATGCCTGCCCCCCAGGGCGACTGCGCGTCGGCGGCGCGAACCGCCTGCGTGGCGCAGGCGACGGACAACGCGGCGGCGGCGACGGCGCGGTAGACGAATGTCGCGCGCGCGGCGCTCATCCCGACGACCCGTCGAGCAATTGCCGCACGACCGGCAGGACGTCACGCTGCCAGGCCAGGCCGCCGAAGGCCCGTTTCGCCAGCTTGCCGCCGACGAAGACGTAGAAGCGCGGCGAACCCGACCTGATCTTGTAGCGGTCGCGGATCGCCTTCAGATCCTCGGGCCAGGCCGGATCATGGGCGAGGTCGGCGTAGGTCGGCGCATCGACCTCGCGCAACGTCACGCGATTCAGGAGCGCACGCTCGTCGTCCCCGACGTGACGGTTCTTCCACCTGATACAGGAGGTGCAGTTCCACGCCCCGACATAGAGCACCATGATGGCGCCGGGTCGCGCGCGGGTCCGGATCGGCGCCGTTTCGTCGGCCTCGCCCTCGAGCTTCGTGATCGTCACGGGCTTGCCGCTGCGCGCGCGGCCATCGGTCTGCGGATACTCGATCGTGCCTTCGAAGCGCCCAGGTTCGCTCCATGTGCAGACCACGATGCTCCGGGCACCGGTGACCAGACGCAGCACCGCCCCGTCGCGTTCGCGCGCGAGCGTCGCGGGCGCGATACGCGCCGGCGCGTTGCCCTCGAACCCATAGCCCGCCGAGATCCTCAGCGCCCCGTCCGCTCCGCTCTCCACCGCATCGACGATCAGGAGCCGCGCCCGCTTCTCGCCCTCCACCACGACGCGCCAGGATCCGAGCATCGCGTCCCGGGCGTCGAGGGACGACCCGTCCGCTGGCTCCGGCCCGGCCGCTGCCGCCCGGCGGGGAGATCCGATCATGCCCGCAGGGACCGCTCCCATCAGGAGCAAGAACGCCATGCGTCGGTCCAACATCTCACCGCCTCCTCCGGACGCAAGCCGGGTCGGAACCGCGTCCCCCTGACCAACACTACAGATCCGTCACCGGCTTGCACCCGGCATTTCACGGCAATGGACCGGGGCATAGGCGTCGCCGCCATGCGAGACGCGCCTCACGACGCCGGCAGCGCCAGCAATTCGCCGAGCCGCTCGACCGTGCGCGCGGGCTGTTCCTGCTGCACCCAATGTCCGGCGCCGGGGATCAGATGTGCCGCCGCCATGCGTGTACAGGCGACGCCCTGCATGCGCTCGAAGGCGCCCGGGGCCTGGAAGATGCCCCAATCCGATGCGCCAGCGATGAAGATGGAGGGCACGTCGATGCTGCGCCCGGCGAACAATGCGAGATCCGCATTGACCTCCGGCACGAAGCGCGCCCTGTACCAGTTGAGGCCGCCCTGAAAACCGGTGCGGGCATAGTCTTGCGCATAGACCGCCAGCTCGGCGTCCGTCAGCCAGGCGCAGCGCGCGATCTCTGCCGCGCCCGGCATTTCATGGGCGACGGTCTCGGGCATCGTCTCGGCGCGATCCATGATGTAATACGTGGGGAGTTTCGCCATTTCCTCGCCGGACCAGTCGCGCAGGCGATGGGGTCTGTTCGCCGCCCAGTCGGCGCTCTTGTGATGATAATAGGCGCGCAGGAACGCCTGCAGCCCCTGCGCGGCGCCCATCATGTCGGCGTTGGCCGGGCGTGTGGCGTAATAGGCGTGGTAGTGCTTGCGCGGACGCGGCAGGGCGGCCAGCGCCGCATCCAGCCCCGGCATGGCGGAAGCACCGTCCGAACCCTGCCCCGGCTTCGGCCATTCCGGCCCGCCGGCGAAAGGCGCGCTCATCAGCGCCACGCGGCGGAAGACATCCGGACGGGTCAGCGCGCACCAGGCGGCGACGGGCGATCCGAAATCATGCCCGATCACGGCCGCGACCTCGCGGTGGCCGAGCGCGGCCACCACGCCCAGGGCGTCGCGCACCAGGTTGGTCATGCCGAACGGCGCCAAGGGGGCGTCATAATCGGCGCTCCAGCCCGTGGTGCGGCCATAGCCACGCTGATCCGGCGCCACGACGTGATAGCCGAGCGCCGCCAGGGGCAGCATCACGCGCCGCCAGGAATAGGCGAGTTCCGGAAAGCCATGCAGTAGCAGGAGGCAGGGCCGGCCGGCCGTCTCGTATCCGGCCTCGAGCACATGCACCCGAAGTCCGTTGATGCCGTCGAGGAAGCGGGAGCGAATGCCTTGCGGCAGGGTTGGTGTGGCAAGCGGTTGCATCGCGATTTCCCTGGTTTCCATTGCCTGTCCCGCCCGACGCGCATGGCGCGATCCGAGCCGGCCCGGGACACGGTCCCGGGTGACGATCAGCCGTCGGTGCGCCAGCCCGGCAGGCGCCAGTCGAAGACGAGGCCGGCCGCGCGCAGGGCGCTCGCGGTGGCAGCACCCGCGATCAGCGCGACCTCGGGCGAGAAACCCGCATGGCCCGCGCCGACGACGACCCAGCCGCCCGCGAAGGCGCAGAGCGCATACGGGCGATGATCGCGCAGCGTCGCGGGGATCTCGTTGCACACGATGTCGCGCAGCACGCCGCCGAAGCAGGCGGTGATCACGCCCATCACCACGGCGTTGAGCGGCGCCATGCCGGCAGCGAGGGCGAATTGCGTTCCGTTGGCGGCGAAGAGCCCGAGGCCGAGCGCATCCGGCCATTGCATGGCGCGCTCGGTCGGGCGCAGATGGCGCGCACGCATCACGCCGAGCGCCAGCATGCAGAGCAGGAGCACGCCCCAGACCTGCCATCCCTGCTCGACCCAGAAGAAGGGACGCCGGTCGAGCAGCAGATCGCGCAGCGTGCCCCCGCCGAACGCGGCAAGCCAGGCGACGACGACGACGCCCACGGGGTCCAGGCGCTTGCGCACGGCCGCCACGATCCCGGACGCGGCGAAGGCGGCCATCGCCGCGACCTCGATGCCCGCCTGCACGGCGGTCAATGTCTGCAGGACTGTCGGCGCGGCCATCCTCGTCTTCCCTCCGGGCGTGCGCAGCGAAGCCTATACGAGCGGCCGTCGTCCCGCACGCCGCGCGGCGTGGCGATGGCGAAACGATGCATGACCCGGTGCGTCCCGGAACCTAATGTCGGCGCAGCAACGACCGACGGGACCACGCGCCATGAAGATCACGAAAGCCAGGATCCATCTCGCCAGCATCGGGGTGCTGCATCCCGTCTTCATCGAGATCGAGACCGACGAGGGCATCTCGGGTATCGGCGAGGCCGGCATCGCCTATGGCCAGGGCGGCACCGCGGCGGCCGGCATGATCCTCGACCTCGCGCGGCGCTTCGCGATCGGCCGCGACCCGTTCCGCATCGAGGAACTCTACAGCGAGATGTACGACCATTCGTTCTGGGGCAAGCGTGGCGGCGCCATCGTCTTTGCCGGGATCAGCGCGATCGAGACGGCGCTCTGGGACATCAAGGGCAAGGCGCTCGGCGTACCGGTGTACGAATTGCTGGGCGGCGCCTTCCGGGACGAGGTCGAGGTCTACGCCAATGGCTGGTGGGCCGACGCGACGACGGTCGACGAGCTCGCGCGCGCGGCCGAGCGGACGGTCGCCGACGGCTACACCGCGCTCAAATTCTATCCGCTCGCGCGCGTGCGCGCGGCAGCCGACCGCAACGCGATCGCCGGCAGCGGCATCAAGCATGTCGACCGGCGGATGATCGGCCCGGATTTCGCGGCCGAGGCCGTGCGACGTGTCGCGGCGGTGCGCGCCGCGGTGGGGCCGGACGTGCGGCTGATGCTCGATCTCAGCGGCGGGCTGACGCCGGACGAGACGATCCGGCTCTGCCGGCGCTGGGAGGAGCACGACATCCTCTTCGTCGAGGAACCCGCCGATCCCGCCGATATCGGCGCCCTGCGGAGGATCTCCCAGGCCATATCGATTCCGATCGCGGCCGGCGAGCGGTTCTACACCCGCCATGATTTCCGCGACGCGCTCGAACAGCGGGTCCTCGACATCGCCCAGCCCGACATCGGCAACACCGGCGGCATCATGGAGACCAAGAAGATCGCCGCGATGGCCGAGACCTACGGCCTGCGTGTCCAGCCGCATATCTGCGGCGGGCCGATCGCGACGGCGGCGGCGCTGCAGATCGACGCCTGCATCCCGAACTTCATGATCCAGGAACTCTATCCCTACCGCCCGCGCGAGCTTTTCGCCCTGGTCGACGACGCGCCGGACGCGAAGGTCGTCGGCGGACGCATGCCGATCCCGCGGCGGCCGGGCCTGGGCGTGACGCTGGACCGGGAGCGCGCACGCCCCTTCGTCTGGGCCGAGTGCTGAGCGCGCGTCGCGCTTCAGTTGCGCACCGCAAGAACGCCGAAGCGCGCCACCGAGCGGCGATAGATCTCGCGGCCATCGGTGCGACCGACGACGACCAGGGTCAGCAGCAGGGTG
The DNA here is from genome assembly GCA_964434345.1 of uncultured Acetobacteraceae bacterium. Lineage (GTDB taxonomy): Bacteria > Pseudomonadota > Alphaproteobacteria > CACIAM-22H2 > CACIAM-22H2 > CAIOSQ01. Next base: position 19,363 of record CAYSUY010000009.1, on the reverse strand, counting down.
TCGCTCGCGTTCTGGACCTTGAGTTCGAAGCTGCGCCGCAGGTCGATCTCGAATGTTCCGGATCCCTGCCGGCCGGCCTGGGCGACGTCGTGGATCTTGTACATCCGGTAGTCGCCGCCGTTCCTGAGCTCGAGTTCGGTCGTCAAGCCGTCATCCGACATGCAGGCCTGGATCGGTGCGCCAGTCTGGCCGACGGTGCAGGTGATCCGCGCCACGAAGGGGAATTCGGCGGCACGACGACGCTCGGCCTCGCGCGCCGCGGCCTCGGCCTCGGCCGCCGCCTTGCGCGCCGCCACCTCGCGCTCCGCGCGCAGCCGGGGCACGGCGATGCCGCGCTGCGCGGCCTCGCGCTCGTCGCGTAGAAAGGCGATCAGCGTCGCGGTGTCGGCTTCACCGCCGAGCCCGCTGCGCTGGAACCGCGCCTTGGCCTCGCCATGCGCCTCGCGCGTGGCGACGCCCAGCGCGCGCAACGCCTCGACCTCGTCGGGCGTCGCGCCGCCGATCGCCCGGGAGAAGAGCCAGGCCTGGACGGCGGCCCGCCCATCGGCGCCGCGGAACCCCAGGGACTCGGCATGCAGGATCGCGAGCGCATCCTCGGAGAAGGCCCGCGGGAGGAATGTCGAGGAGACGCGGTCGCGTTCGAGCGCACGATGGAGAGACGCCAGCAGCGGCCCGTTGCCGAGCACGACCGAACACCATCCGTTGGGATTCTTCAGATCCACGAAGAGCTCGTCGGCGGTCGCGAAGCCGCGCGCGGCCTCCGGCCTGCCGGTCATGAAGCGCCTGAATTCCTCGGACGTCATCAGCGCCCGCAGGTCAAGGCCGCCGCGCGGCTCGTCCTCCGGGGTCGGGTTCACGAGGCACGGCCGCACGCGCCCGCTGCTCGTCGACAGCGCCCCATAGAGCGCCTGGGCGCCACGCGGCGGCGACGCGGCGAGCCGGTCGAGGAATTCCCGCCACGCCCGCTTGCCGTCCTCCAGCTCCTCCAGCCGCGCGACGCGCGCGACGCGCAGGTCGGGACCGGTGACCTCGGTGACGTGGCCGAGTTCGCCCGCATCCACCCGCCATTTGAAGCTGCCCTGGACGGGCCGCGTCTCGAAGGCGGGATCGAGCAGGATACGCGGGACGAGGAAGGCGTCGGGGCGGCAGCGATCGGAGGTGAGGTCCAGATGGGGCTTCACGGCGACGTCGGCGCCGAACATGTCGGTCAATTCGATCGCGAGCGCCGCCACGAGGTCGTCGCGGTACTCGCGCCCGGCCTGGGTCAGCAGGCCGGAGCCAGCGATCAGTTCGCCCGGATTGCGGGCCGGCTCGAACCGGAGCATCGCGTAGATGGTCCGCAGGCGCAGCGTCGCCGGAACTCCGGGGGGCGGGTCGCCAAGGACACGCAGCGGGATGTCCCGCGATTCGTTGCGCGTCACCGCCGTGAGGTCGACGCACAGCGACGGCTCCTTCAGGGTCCAGTCGCCCGACATCGTGCGAGTGAGCACGCCGCCGCCGGAGACCCGGCCCAGCAGGACGAGGTCGAGGGCGGGGATATCCGCGCGGCTCTCGATGAAACGCTCGAGCGGGGTGTTCTGGGCAACGGCGGGCGGGGGCAGGAGCAGCGCGGCGACGAGGGCCAAGGCGCAAAGGATCGGCGGCAAGACACGCATCCATGGAGCCAGAAACGATCCCTGGACCATGAAGCGAATCCGGTTAACGCGACGTTTACTTCGCGCCCCGCCGGGCGCGCGTGCGACCCCGAGAGGATTCGAACCTCCGACCCACAGTTTAGGAAACTGTTGCTCTATCCTGCTGAGCTACGGGGTCAGCACGCGGGGAAACTAGCCGAAGCGGACGCGGAGATGAAGGCGATCCTCGGCCACGGCTAGCGCGCCGTCGCGCGCGGCGCCGCGTGCCAGCGCACCGCAGCGATGCCGAGTGCCGAGGCGGTTCCATAGGCGACCAGGGCAAGCGCGATGACCGCGAAGAGTTCCCCGACATCCGTGCCGCCGCTGAAGACCGCGACATACCAGCCGCCGACAGCCGCCACCGCGAAACGCAGGCATGCGGCGAGCACGGGGGCCAACATGCGGCCAGCGCCTTGCGAGGCGAAATAGAGCGTGAGGCCAAGGCCGAAGAACCCGTAGGCAGGTCCCACCCAGGCGAAGAACCGCGCCGCGACAGCCAGGGCGGCGGGGTCGTCGGTGAAGAAATCGGCAATCGCGCCCGGCACCAGCGCGGCCAGCGCGCCGCACACGCCGATCGCCCCCGCGGACACGCCACCGGCGATCCAGGCCGCGCGGCGCGCCCGCGCCACGTCCCCGGCGCCGATCGCCGTGCCGACCAGCGGAACCACGGCGATGCCGACCGCGAAGGCGATGGGAATGAGGACGAATTCGAGCCGAACGCCGATCCCGTACCCCGCCAGCGCCTCGGTGCCGTACCCGGCGACGAGGCGGGTGAGGACCAGGACCGTCGCGACGGACATGACCGGCGAGAAAGCCGAGAGCGCGCCGACGCGCAGGATGTCGCGGAACAGATCGGCGCGCGGCGTCTGCGCCACGAGCCGCACCCGCGCCTGGCCGCCACGCAGATGCGCGAAGGCCACCAGCGCGCCACAGCCAAAGGCGAGGACCTGGCCGAGCGCGATACCCGGCAGGCCGAGGCGCGGCAAGGGACCGAGGCCGAAGGCGAAGCCGGCGCCGAGCATGACCTGGAGGACCGAGGCACCCAGGGGGACGATCGCGGGACGGCGCATGTCGCCCGTGCCACGCATGGTGGAGACGAGGGTGTTGGCGAGCCACACCGTCACGGAACCCGCGAAGACCACCGCACCGTAGCCGCGCGCGGCCTCGAGCACGGCACCGCTGCCGCCCAGCGCCCGGTAGATCGCCGGCCCGAGCGTCAGGAACAGCGCCGAAAAACAGAGCCCGGCACCGATGCCGATCAGCGCCGCGTGGAACACCAGGGCACGCGCCCGCGCCTCGTCGCCCGCGCCCAGCGCACGCGCCACCGCCGACGAGACCGCGCCGCCCATCGCGCCGGCGGACATCATCTGCTGCAGCATCACGAAGGGGAAGACCAGCGCCATGCCGGCGAGTTCGGTCGTGCCGAGCCGTCCGGCATAGGACGTCTCGGCAATCGCAACGAGCGCGGTCGCGAGCATGCCCAGCGCGTTGGGCAGCGCGAGACGCAGCAGCGTCGGCAGGATCGGCCGGGCGAGGAGCGGATGCGGCGCCATGACCGCCAAGCTTCTACCAGACCTCCACGCCCGCGCGCCCCTGTGCCGCGCGCGGGTCTGTCGCGCGGCCCGCGCGCGAGACCCGACGCGCTGGAGCGGCCGCGACGCGAGCCGCGCGCGGCACTCGCCATTCGCGCCGGGTTGGCGTTGAATGGATGCCGCGCCCCACGCTTCCCGATCCGGAGACCGCACGATGTACACGCTGCATGCCTGGCCGACGCCCAACGGCTACAAGATCTCCATCCTGCTCGAGGAACTGGGACAGCCCTACACGGTCGTGCCGGTCGACATCGGCGCCGGCGATCAGTTCAAGCCGGAATTCCTGGCGATATCGCCCAACAACAAGATGCCGGCGCTGGTCGACGGTGATGGACCGGGCGGCAAGCCGCTCGCGATCTTCGAGTCCGGCGCGATCATGATGTACCTCGCGGAAAAGCATGGCCGCTTCTGGCCACAGGACACGGTCGCCAAATACGACGTCGCGCAATGGCTGATGTTCCAGATGGCGAGCCTTGGACCGATGTTCGGCCAGGCGGGACATTTCCTGAACTACGCGCCCGAAAAACTCCCCTACGCGGTCGACCGCTACGTCAACGAAGGGCGGCGCATCCTCGGCGTGCTCGACCGCCGTCTCGCCGCCCATGAATGGATCGCGGCCGACACCTATTCGATCGCCGACATGGCGGTCTATCCCTGGCTGCGCTTTCCCGACCGGCTGGGACAGACGATCGAGGATTTCCCGCATGTGCTGCGCTGGCGCGCCGTCATGGAGGCGCGAGCGGCGGTGCAGGCGGGGTGCGCGATGCTGGCCGAGCGCCGCCGCGTCGGTCCGCCCGACGCCAAGGCGCGCGAGAACCTGTTCGGCGCGACGCAGTACCAGAAGCGCTGAGCGCTCAGGCCTCTGGCGCGGCGGGTGCCATGGTGGCGCGGCGCTGACGCTCGGTGTCGCTTTTCAGCTGGCCACAGGCCGCGAGGATGTCGCGGCCGCGCGGCCGGCGCACCGGCGTGGTGAAGCCGGCATTGGCGAGCACGTCGGAGAAGGCCTCGATCTGCTCCCAGCTGGAGCACTCGAAGCCCGATCCCGGCCAGGGATTGAAGGGGATCAGGTTCACCTTGGCGTGGATGCCTGTCAGCAGCCGCACGAGGCCGCGCGCGTCGGCCAGCGAATCGTTCACGCCCTTGAGCATCACGTACTCGAAGGTGATGCGCCGCGCGTTCGACACGCCGGGATAGGAGCGGCAGGCGTCGAGCAGCTCGGCGATCGGCCATTTCTTGTTGATCGGCACGATGCGGCTGCGCAGCTCGTCGGTGACCGCGTGCAGGCTGATCGCGAGGCTGACCCCCAGTTCCTCGCCGCAGCGCCGGATCATCGGCACCACGCCCGAGGTCGAGAGCGTGATGCGGCGGCGCGACAGGGCGAAGCCGTCCTGATCCATCGCGATGGTGAGCGCGCGCGCGACGTTGTCGTAATTGAACAGCGGCTCGCCCATGCCCATCATGACGATGTTCGTGAGCTTGCGGCCGAGTTCGGGCGGCGGCCATTCGCCGAAGGCGTCGCGCGCGGAGAGCAGCTGGGCCACGATCTCGTGGGCTTCCAGGTTGCGCACCAGGCGCTGGGTTCCGGTATGACAGAACTTGCAGGTCAGGGTGCAACCGACCTGGCTCGACACGCAGAGCGTGCCACGCTCGGCCTCCGGGATATGGACGCATTCGATTTCGGCGCCATCCTCCATCTTGAGCAGCCATTTCTGGGTGCCGTCGATCGAGGTCTGATGACGCGAGATGGCCGGGCGATAGACGTAGAAGCGTTCCTCGAGCCGCGCGCGCAGACCCTTGGCGATGTCGCTCATGCCCGCAAAATCGGTCGCGCCGCGGACATAGATCCAGCGCCAGAGCTGGCCGGCGCGGAACGGCTTCTCGCCCAGTTCGACCAGGGCGGCGGCGATCTCCGCCCGGGTCAGGCCGACGAGGTTGCGGCGCCCGTCGCCGCGCGGCGCCAGGGGCGCCTGGGCGGTGTCGATCTCCGGCTTGACGAGGGCCGCCTGCGCTTGCTGATCCATCCCAGGGTCGGCCGTCACCGCGAACCGCAGGCCTTGTTGGCCGCGTCCAGAGCCTTCACGAAGCCGTCGAGCTTGAAGACGTCGACGGTCGTCGTGCCGCGCTGGGACGTCCCGGTGAAGACGAGTTCACGGCCGCTGCGCATGGCCGCGACCATCGCCTTGTCGGTTTCGGGGCTCTTGCTCCAGATGAGTTCGGGGGTGGCCGGCGCGCGACGCTCGAAGTCGAAGGTCTTCGTCTTGTCGACCGCCGCGCCGACATTGCGATCGGCCTTGATCGGGTAGCCGGCGTGGAAACTGATCTCGTCGCGCACCTGCGAGGTCGCGCCGATGCGATGGCTGATGGTGACGTAGACCTCGCCGCGCTTCACCCCAGGCGGCTTGGTCTGCGTGCTGGTGGGGCGCGCGCTGATATAGCAGAGCTTGCCGCTCGGCCCGCTCACTTCCCAGGCGCTCCAGATATCGGAGGAATGCAGCACCTTCGTCCCCGCCGGGGTCTGAGCGGGGGCCTGGGCGGCAGGGGTCTGGGCGGCGGGGGCCTGGGCGGGGGCCTTGGCCTGAGCCCGGGCGATGTCGGGAGCGTTGGTGCATCCGACCACCAGAAGGGCGACGAAAACGGCGATGCTCCGGGCGCGGCCCACGGCGAAACCCCTGTCCTGGAAAGCGATCCTCGGCGCGGGTGATCCGCGCGCCGACCTCCCGCGTATCGCATGGCACATGGGTAGCGTCAATCGCCTGAGGAGCATGGATGTCGCGGGGGGCCAACGGCCGCCGGTCGCGCGTCTTGCGACGCTTGAGGGCGGCGCGTTCAGGCGCTACCAAGACGGCATGCAGGGGGACGGGCGGGTTCAATCCTTGGCGGGGGCCGTGGCGGGGGCGACGGCGTCGGCTCATGTCGTGCTGGTGCGGCGCGTGGCGCAGCATCAGGACCGTTCCGCCTTCGCCGCGCTGTTCGACCATTACGGGCCGCGGGTGAAGAGCTACCTGCTCAAGCTTGGCGCCGACCGTGGCCTCGCCGAGGATCTGGTCCAGGACGTGATGCTGGCGGTGTGGCGCCGCGCGGCAACCTATGACCCGGCACAGGCGGGTGTCGCGACGTGGATCTTCACGATCGCGCGCAACAAGCGGATCGACGCGCTCCGCCGCGGCCCGCGCGCGGATTTCGACCCCACCGACCCGGCGCTGGCGCCGGAACCGCCGCGCAGCCCGGACGACGAGGCCGATGCCGTGCAGTGGGAGGGCGCGATCGCCGAGGCGGTCGCCGCCATGCCGCGCGAACAGGCCGAAATCATTCGCCTCGCCTATTACGAAGACATCTCCCACAGCGACATCGCCGCGCGGATCGGCGTGCCGCTCGGAACGGTAAAATCGCGATTGCGTCTGGCCATGGCGCGATTGCGATCCAGATTCGGGTCCCAGGACTGAAGCCATGCCCCATATCGCAACCGATGAATTCCTCCTCGACCACGCAGCGGGCGCCAGCTCGCCGCCGGTCGGCCTGTTGCTCGCGACCCACATCGCGCTCAACCCCGCCGCGCGGCGCCGCTACCGCGATTTCGAGACGCTGGGCGGGGCGATGCTCGACCGGATCGATCCGGTCGCCGTGGCGCCTGACGCATTCGAGCGGTTGATGGCCCGCATCGACGCCCCGCGCGATCAGCCGGACACGACGATGGCGACCGCGCCCGTGGTCGAGACGAGCGGTGGGAATATCGCCGACCTCCCGGCGCCGCTGCGCGGCCATGTCGCTGGCGGGATCGACGCGCTGCCGTGGCGCCAAGTCACACGTGGCGTCCATGAGGCCGCCCTGCCGCTCGCCGGACCCGGCAGCGAACGCGCGACGCTGCTGCGCATCGCCGCTGGCCGCGCGATCCCGCGACATACGCATCGCGGGAACGAGATGACGCTGGTCCTCGACGGCGACTTCGCCGACGAGGGCGGCCGTTACGGTCGCGGCGATCTCAGCATCACCGACCCGACCATCGAGCATCAACCGGTGGCCGGCCGGGGGCGCGACTGCCTGTGCCTCGTCGTCACATCGGCCCCGATCCGCCTGACCGGACCGCTGATGCGTCTGCTCAACCCGTTCCTGCCGCGCTGAGTTTCGGCCGCCGGATCTTCGGCGGCGCGAAGTCGTGACGCGGCAGCGCTTCCGTCGGCCCGCCCGTGGCGACCGGCCGCGGTGCGAAACGCCCCTGGCTGATCAGCCGGTCATACATCACGAGCGCCCCGGCCAGAGACAGGTTGATCGAGAAACGCGTCGGGATCCGCACGACATGGGCGCAGCGCGCCAGGACGGCCGGCGACAGTGACCCGCGCTCCGGCCCCATGATGTAGGCGGCGGCATGGGGATGGCGGAAGGACGGCAATTCGATCGACTCGTCCATCAATTCGACCCCGACGAGGACGCATTCGCGCGGCAGGGCGAAGTCGCCGATGTCGGTGAATTCGTAGAAGGGCAGGCTGCCCGGCGTGTCGGAGGTGTCGGCGAGCCGGCCTTCCGCGCGCGCATAGTTGGCCGCCAGGGTGAAGACGAAGGACGCGCCGAAGGCATGCGCGGTGCGCATCAGCGCACCGACATTCATCGACTTGGTGACGCCCTCGACGCCGATCGCGAAATACCCGCGCAAATCCGACTCCTCCACCCGAAACGCCGCGGAGATTGCGCCGCCCGCGCTGCACGGGCAAGGTGCCGCGCATCATGGATGCCAATCCCTTCCTCGTCGACGTCGCGCGCGGCGCGATGGTCGAGAGCCGCCATCGCGGCCGGTACGTCGTCGCCGACATCGACGGCCGCATCGTCGCCGCAGGCGGCGACATCGCAGCCCCGGTCTTTCCGCGCTCGGCGATCAAGTTCCTCCAGGCTCTCCCGCTGGTCGAAAGCGGAGCGGCCGATGCCTTCGCCCTCGGCGCGGCGGAACTCGCCATCGCCTGCGCGAGCCATGGCGGCGAACCCCGCCATGTCGAGACCGTCGCCGCATGGCTGGCGCGCATCGGCCTCGGCCCCGACGACCTCGAATGCGGCGCGCACATGCCCTCCGCGGCGGCGGCGGCCGAGGCCCTGATCCGCGCCGGCACGAAGCCCAGCGCGCTCCACAACAACTGCTCGGGCAAGCATGCGGGCATGCTCGCGACCTGCCTTCACGTGGGTGATCCGACGCGCGGCTATATCGCGCCCGGACATCCGCAGCAGCGCCGCGTGGTCGCCGCCTTCGAGGCGATGCTCGGACTCGACCTTGACCGTGCCCCGCGCGGCGTCGATGGCTGCGGCCTGCCGCAGATCGGCATCCCCCTCGCCGCCCTGGCCGCCGGCATCGCGCGCTTCGGCGCGCCCGTGAAGCTGCCGTCGGCGCGCGCCGATGCCTGCCGGCGTCTTGCCGCGGCGATCCTCGCCGAGCCCTTCATGCTGGCCGGGACCGGCCGCTTCTGCACCCGTGCCATCGAGGCCTGCGGTGGCAAGGCGGTGATCAAGACGGGCGCCGAGGGCGTCTATGTCGCCGCGCTTCCCGCGCAGGGGCTGGGCATCGCGCTCAAGATCGACGACGGCGCCGCGCGCGCGGCCGAGGTCGCGATGGGCCATCTGCTGCGCGTCCATGGCGCGCTCGACGCGACGGCCCAGGCGCGGCTCGAGGGGCTGCGCGCGCCGCCGCTGCTCAACGCCGCCGGCCGCGCCGTCGGTGGCCTTGCCCCCGCGCCCGGCTGGTGAGCGGCCGATGACCGGACCGGCGCATTCCGGCGGACCCGATCCCGTCGCGGTCCAGTACGAATCCTATCCCTATCCCCCGCGCGATCCGCGCGACGAGGCGAGGCGCCTGGTGACGGGCAGCCCGAGCCATCTCGGCGAGCTCGTCCATCACGTGCGTGGCGGTGTCTTCGATCCCGGCCGCCCCTTCCGCGCCCTGATCGCGGGCGGCGGGACCGGCGATGCCGCGATCATGCTCGCGCAGCAGCTCGCCGACGCGGGCGCGGCGGCCGCGCGCGTCGTCTATCTCGATCGCTCAGCCGCGTCGCGTCGCATCGCGGAGGCGCGGGCCGCGGCGCGCGGCCTCGCCAATCTCGAGTTCGTGTCGGGCTCGCTGCTCGAGCTCGGCGCGCTCGGCCTCGGCGGCTTCGACTACATCGATTGCTGCGGCGTCCTGCATCACCTGGAAGATCCCGAGGCCGGGCTGGCGGCACTGACCGCCGCGCTGGCGCCGGGCGGCGGAATGGGCGTGATGCTCTATGCGCCGCTCGGGCGGACCGGCGTCTATCCGGTGCAGCATGCGCTGCGGCTGCTCGACGGCGGCGGCACGCCGGCCGCGCGCGTCGCCGACGCGAAGCGCCTGCTGGCGACGCTGCCAGCGACCAACTGGCTCAAGCGCAACCCCTTCGTCACCGACCATCTGGTCGAAGGCGATTCGGGACTCCACGACCTGCTGCTGCATGCCCGCGACCGCGCCTACAGCGTCGACGCGGTGCATGACTTCCTCGCCGGAGCGGGGCTGCGCCTCGCCGGGTTCGTGCCCGCGGCGCGCTACGAACCGCGATCCTACATCTCCGACCCCGTGCTGCTGCGCCGCGCCGAGGCGCTGACGCCACGTGCGCGCGCCGCGCTCGCCGAGGCGCTGGCCGGCAACATCAAGAGCCACGCCTTCTACGCGGTGCGCGCCGGCGATCCGGTGGCGCCGCCGCAGCCCGACGACCCGAATCTGATCCCGGTCGTCGTCAACGCCGACCCGGCAGCGCTCGCCAAGGCGGCGGGGACCTCGGGAAGCATCTCCGCGACCGTCGACGGACTGCCCTTTCGCATGCGTCTGCCGCGACGCGCCGGCGCGATGCTCGCCCGCATCGACGGCCGGACCAGCCTGCGCGCGCTCCACGCCGCGCTCCGCGCGCAGGATCCGCAGCTGGACGAGGCGATGTTCATGGCCCAGTTCGCCGAGCTCTTCGCCGCGCTCCACGGCCTCGGCAAGCTGATGCTGCGGCGGGGCTGAGCGATGACCCAGCCGCATGCGATGCCTACGGAGCCGACCCTCCGGCGCGAGCTGCTGCTCGCCTTCCACATCCTGGACCTCGCGGGCCAGAACAGCGGAATCGCCGGCCACCTGACCGCGCGGCGGCCCGGCGGCGACGAATTCTGGTGCCACAGCCATGGCCTCGGCTTCGAAGAGGTGCGCGCCACGGATCTGAACTGCGCCGATCTCGATCTCGCGCGACGCACGGGATCGGGCCGGATCGGTCCGTCGCTCGCCATCCACGCCGCGATCTACCGCGCGCGACCGGATGTCGCCTGCATCGTCCACACCCACGACGCGGCCGCGGTGGCGCTGACCGCTACCGGAGCGGAGTTGCTGCCCCTCTACCAGAGCGCGCTGCTCTTCGCGGACGACATCACGACCCATCGCGACTATGACGGCATCGTCGAGACGGCGGAAAGCGGCCGCGCCCTCGCCGCCGCGCTCGGCCCGCGCCGCGCGCTGCTGCTCGCCAATCACGGAACGCTGGTCGCCGGGTCCTCCATCCGCGAGGCGGTCCACGCGACGATCATGCTGGCCGAGGCGTGCCGCATCCAGATCCAGGCGATGGCCGCGGCGCCGGGACGGCCGCTGCATGCGGTCGACGCGTCCACGGCCAGGGACGCCAAGGGCTTCCTGCTCTCCCCGCGCGTGCTCGCCCTGCGCTGGGACTATTACGTGCGCCGCGTCCTGGCGGCGAAGCCCTTCCTCGCCGCCGAACTCGCCGCGCTCGGCGACGCCTGACCCCTGGACTTGCTTCAAAGGGGTGCAGATCGAGTTTGCCAATCGTCGCGTCCGGTGTCGAACATTGATCTAGCGCAGCGCTCCGCCGGATGCGCCGCTGTCAGAGACCGCGGGGAATGGCTCGAACCTGGGATCGGATGCCGCATGCATGGCATCGCGCAGCGACGGATGCGTTGCTTGCGACCGCCATCCTGGCCGCTGCGCTCGGCGCGATGGTGACTAGCCTCCCTGACGCATCGACTGCAGCGGCGACCCTCGCCGCGTACGGCGTCCTGTGGGCGCTCGCCGTATTCACCGCGGAGTTCGCGCTGCGATCATGGGCAGCGGCGCAGCGTGGCAATTGGCGCGCCTACGCGATATCCGCGGCCGGCGCGATCGACATCGCGGCCATCTTGCCCGGTTGGGCCGGCCTCGCGGGTGGCGGGATCGCAACGGCGGCCGAACTCGCCGGCATCCTCGCCCTGCTCAAGCTCTGGCGATTCCTGCCCGCGCTCGCGATCCTCGGCTCCGTCCTCAAGCGCGAGGGCCGCGCCCTGGCCGCCGCGCTCACGGCGATGTTCGTCCTGCTCGTACTCGTCTCGACGGTGATGTTCCATCTTGAGCGCGCGGCTCAGCCGGAGGTCTTTCGCTCGATCCCGCATGCGCTATGGTGGGGCATCGTGACGATGGCAACCGTGGGCTATGGCGACATGGCGCCGGTGACCCTGCCCGGGCGTATCTTCGGCGGGCTCACAATGACTCTAGGGATCGCGATGTTCGCGGTCCCCGCCGGCATCATCGCGACGGGCTTTGCCGACGAATTGCGCAAGCGCGAAGCCGTCGTAACCTGGCAGACCGTAGCGCGGGTGCCCCTCTTCGCACGACTCGACGCGGGGCGCGTCTGCGAGATCGCGGAGATGCTACGCCCCGCCGTTGTACCACCAGGACGCCTGATCATACGCCAAGGCGACGGCGCCGATGCCATGTTCTTCATCGTGGAGGGCGAGGTCGAGGTCGAACTCCAGCCACACCCGGTCAGGCTTGGCGCTGGCGAGTTCTTCGGCGAGATGGCATTGGTGACGGGATTGCCGCGGTCGGCGAGCGTCTCGTCCCTTACGACATGTCAATTGCTGCGTCTCAGCACAGCGGATTTCCGGCGCCTCTGCGATGCTAGTCCGGAGATCCGCGACGCCATTGACGTGGTCGCGACCGCGCGAAAGGGTTGAGCGGAACGGCCCTCAATGCGGGCGTGGCGGCGGTTCGTCCGGGTCGCGTTCGGGCAGGCCCGGCGCCGGGCTCGCCTGATGATGGAAGAGTTTCCAGCCCCCGGCCTCGCGGCGGAAGAGATTGGTCGCGACCAGCGCCTGTCCGGCGATCGCCTCGTGACAGACCACGACTGCCTGATCGCCGGCGACGAAGGCGCGCGGCGCGACGCAGGCGACGCGCGGCGATTGCGGGTTCGCGAGAATACGCGTCCAGCTCGCCAGCACCGGCGCGCGGCCAAAGAGCGGCGGCCAGCCCGGATGGATGCAGAGCACCGGCTCGCCGCGCGCCCAGAGCGCGTCCATCGCGTCGATGTCGCGATCGGCAAAGGCCCGGTAGAAGGCCTCGTTGGCGAAGAGCACCGCCTCGCGATCGGCGAGCGGGCTCATGCCCGGCCTCCCGCCGCGGCGAGGCCACCAAGGGTCAGCAGCAGCGGTTGATGATCGGAGGCGCCGGTCTCGGTATCGACCGCCAGTGCGCGCAGATGCGGCGCCAGGGATGCGGAGACGAAGACGAAATCCCGGGCATGCGCCCCTTGCGGCCATTGGTGCCGGTCATGGACGCCACAGGTCGGCGCATGCGCCGCGGTGCCGTGCAGCGCCGGCCAGGCGTCGACGAAGCCCGCAGCCGGCCCGGTGAGCGCGGCATAGGACGGCTCGTCGAGGGGAAAGTTGAAATCGCCGCACAGCACCGTCCCGTGCATGGGCGGCAGCGCCGCATAGGGCCCCTTGCCCGCGGGCGAGGGCGCCGCGTCGCGGGCGCGCCATTCGGCGCCGAGAGCGCCGAGGCGCTCCGCCTGGGCGCCGCGCTGCGCCAGGGAATGGAACTCCAGATGGGTGGTGACGACGCGCAGGGCGCCTCCACCGGCCGCCACGGTCGCCTCGAGCGCATGGCGCTGCATGGTCATCACCGCCGGCTCGGCGGGCCGCGGCAGGGCATGGGCGACGACGTCGAGGACCGGCAGGCGCGACAGGATCAGGTTGCCGAAGCGGCGACGCGACGGCACGCCGGGGCGGTCGATGGCCGGGACGAAGACCGGCTCGTAGCCGGGGAAAAGCCCAGCCAGCGCCGCCACCTGATCGACCTCGGCCGCCGGTGCGAGTTCGCCGAAGCCGACCGAGACCTCCTGCAGGCAGAGCACGTCCGCGTCGCCAAGCGCGCGGCAGGTCGCGGCGATGCGCGCGAGATCGACCCGGCCATCGACGCCGAGGCCGTATTGGATGTTCCAGGACAGAATGGCGATGCGGTCGGTCATGTCGTCTTCGATCCGTCTTGGGGGGGCGGCGCGGATGCGACGGCGGTCCCGGCGGGCAGGGCGGCGACGCGCGCGCGCGCCGTCCAGGAGATCCGGTCGAAGGCACCGCACTGGCCGCAGACCGCCTGCCAGCGGGCATGCGCCGTGCCGCAGGCGCCGCAGATCCAGCCGGCATCCTCCGGGGCCTGCGCGGCGCGCTCCAGCCAGCCGCGCGCGGCAGCCTGATCGCCCTTCTCCGCCTCCTCGATCTCGGCCATGCGCCGCGCGATCCCCGCCGTCGCGGCGCCGCCGCCGGCAGCGATCGCGGCCGCGAGATGACGCCGCGCCTCGCCCCAGAGCCGCGCGGCCTGGGCCGCGCGCGCGAGGGCGAGATGGCTTTCCGGATGCGCGGGCGCGAGGGCGGCGAGGCGCTCGGCGGCCTTGACCCGGGACAGGGCGTCGACGCAACCGCGGGCACGGGCGTGGAGATCCGCGAGTTCGGGCTGGGGGCCGCGTGCCCAGGCCTGCTCCACGATGCGCAGCGCGGCGCGTGCGCGACCGTCGGCGAGATGGCGTTCCGCCAGGAACGGCGCGACGGCGGCATGGTCGGGATCGGATTTCCAGGCGAGCTCGGCCTGCGCGAGCGCCTCTTCCGGCCGGTTTTCCAGCACCGCGCGGCGCGCGCGTTCGAGCGCGATCGCCGCGGCGTGCCGGCTTGCCTGGGCCGGCGGCAGCGCGGCGTGTTTCACCGCTTGCCGCAAGGTCTCCTGTGCCGCCGGCCAGTCGCCGATGCGCGTCTCGAGGTCGAGCAGCGTGGTCTGGACCCAGGCGGTGCGCGGCCGCAGATCGCGCGCACGCCGGGCCAGCATGAGCGCCTCGATCCGGTCGCCGGATTTGAGCGCCTGGGTGATCAGCCCGCGCAGGCCGAGAAAGGCGGTCTCCGGATTGTCGAGCATGCGCCGGAAATGGCGCTTCGCCTCGTCCTCGTCGCCGAGCAGCTGCGCCGTCTGCGCCGCCAGCAGCATGGTGAGCGGCGGCTCGTCGAGCAGCACGTCGGCGCGGCGGGCATGGCGACGGGCCTCGCGCGGATCGCCGGCCGCGACCGCGACCAGGCCGCTGGTCAGCGCGGCATAGCCCTGGCGGCGGCGACGGTCGCGCCGCCAGCGCAGGAAGCGGCGCGGTCCGGACACCAGGGTCTGCCAGAGCCGTGCCAGCGCGATGGCGGCAAGAGCCAGCACGCCCGCACCGAAGACCAGGACACCGAACGAGGTGTCGATCCGCCAGCCCTGCCAGACGACGGACACCTCGCCGGGACGGTCGGCGAACCAGGCGACGGCCAGCATGAGCGCCGCAGCGACGACGAGGAAGCCGAGGATGCGGCGGATCGTCCTCATGGTGTCGCTCCACCGGCGTGCAGGAGTTGAGCGAGCGCGGCCTCGCGCGCCTCCAGCGCCCGTGCGCGGCCGGTCCAGGGGGCCAGGGCCGCCGCCGCCGCGGGCGAGAGCCGGGCGATCAGCACGAGGGCAGCGGCGGGATCGTCCGCGGCGAGTCGCTGCTCGGCGCGCGCCAGCAGCGCCTCGTCGTCCTCGCCGGGGCGCTCGCCGACACGGCGGATCGCGACCAGGGCCTGAAGCCTTTCGGCGAGCGGCGCCCACCAGGAGCCGGCGGGCTGATCCTGTCGCACCGCGCGCAGCGCCGCCGCGGCGTGGGCCGGAAACTCGGCGCGCAGGGCCGCGCGGTCGGGCGGCGAAACGGCGAGTGCCGCCTCGAGACGCGCAAGCGCATCGGCCAGCGACGGATGGGCGGCAATGCGGTCGCGAAGCGGCGCGAGGGCCTGGGCGGGCGATGCCCCGCCGGCGAGCGCCGCGCGCAATGCGGCGATGGCCACGGCCGGCGTGTCGACCAT
>CAYSUY010000009.1:0-3950 GCA_964434345.1 uncultured Acetobacteraceae bacterium | reverse complement strand
CGGCGCGGGCGACGATGGGAGCGGGGGCGGAGGCGGAGGCGGCGGAGGCGGCGGCGGTGACGAGGAGGACGGAGCGGCGGCGCGCAGCGTCTCGATCTCCGCGCGCAGTCGCCGCATGTCGTCGGTGAGGGCCGCGAGAGCGGCGGCCGCAGCCCCCTCCTCCGTCGCCGACTTCGGTTCCGGACCGGGCGCGGCGGAGGCCTGCAGCGCGGCGACGGCGGCGGCCGCTGCGGACGCGGCGCGCGCGGTTTCGGCGCGCACCTCGCGGTCGATGGCGTCGATCCGGCCACCGAACCCATTCAGCGCCGCGGCCAGCGCGTCGAGGCGCGCATCGACGCGACGATCCCGTTCCGCGGCGGCCTCGCGCTCGCCGCGCGCAGGCTGCAGGGCAGCCAACGTGCGCTCCATCTGGTCGACACGATCGCGCGCGGCGTTCTCGCGCGCCGCCTGCGCGGCATCGCGACCCGGGGCGTTCAGCAGCACACGCAGATCGAGGGCGAGCGCGGCGACGGCCACCAGCCCGACCAGAAGGACCGGCCAGAGCACGGCGCGCGGGCGGGCGGGTGAAGCGGGCTGCGGGGCTGTGGGGGGGACCTGCTCGGGCGCCGCTGTCGGTTCGGACATGGTCTGCGTCCCCTCAATCCGCTCCGCGCCCGCCGTCGTCCTGGCCGCGGTCTCGACCAGCGCGAGCAGGGCGTCCTCGTCGGGCGTGGCCGCGATGGCGACGCGCCGCCAGCCGAGACCGGCCGCCGCCTCGGCGACAGCCGGGCTGAGCGCGAACAGGGTCAGCCGCGACAGCGCGGCGCGCAGCTCCGGCGCGGCCGTCACCGCGGCGAAGGTCGCCGCGCTGCGGGGCGAGAATAGCAGCACGCCATCCAGCATGCCGCCGACGAGCGCGTCATGGGCCGCGGCGGAAAGCCGCGTCGCCGGCTCGGCCGCGTAGAGCGCCGCACGCCGGACCACGAAGCCGCGCGCGGCGAGCAGGCCGGCGAGATCGCCCGCGACGACCTGTCCCGCGACATGCAGCAGCGGTCCCCTGGCCGGATCGAGCCGCGTGCCGGCCAGGGATGCGAGCGCGCGCACGTCGCCGCCAGCGCTCTCGACCGTCGCACAGCCGATCTCGCGCGCCGCCGCGGCGGTCGCCGGCCCGACGGCGTAGACCGGCAGATCGCGGCGCGGACTGCGCAGCGCGAAGGCGCGCACGCCATTGGCCGAGGTGAACAGCAGCGCCTGCACGCCCTCGAGCGAGAGCGGCGCGAACAGGTCGGGCGCGATGGTCAGGAGCGGCTCGATCGCCGCCTGATGGCCGCGCGCCTCCAGCCGCTCCGCCAGCGCCTGAGACTCGTCGAGCGGACGCGTGACGAGAAGTCGCATGGGCGGCGTCAGGCCACGCGCGGGAAGTCGTCGCCGGCCATCTCCAGGATGCCGAGCCCGACCTCGCGCCCCAGCGCCTCGCCCTCGCCCGCTGGCGCCGAAAGGCTGAAGCGCCAGGCACGACGCCCGTCGGGCTGAGCCACCAGACCGGTGAGCGAGAGGAGCCCGTCCACGAGGCGGGCGTGGCCCGCGATCGGCGTGCGGCAATTGCCCTCGAGCTGGGCCAGCATCGCGCGCTCCGCACCGACGGCAAGACGGGTCGGCGCGTGATCGATGGCCGCGAGATAGCGGCCGAGCCGCGCATCGCCGCCGCGGATCTCGCATCCCACGGCTCCCTGGCCGACGGCGGGCAGCATCTCGTCGGCGTCGAGCAGGCAGGTGATCCTGTCCGCGAGGCCGAGCCGGTTGAGCCCGGCGGCGGCGAGCAGGATGGCGTCGAACTCGCCGCTCTCGACCTTGCGCAGCCGCGTGTCGACATTGCCGCGCAGCATCGACAGGACGACGTCGTCGCGCTGCGCCAGGATCTGGGACTGGCGGCGCAGGGCCGACGTGCCGATCCGCGCGCCGGCGGGCAGGGTCGAGAGGCCGCTGCACGGGACGCGCGCGATCAGCGCATCGCGCGGATCCTCGCGCGGCAGCATCGCCGCCAGTGCGAAGGGTTCGGGCAGCGCCGCCGGCAGATCCTTGACCGAGTGGACGGCGAGGTCGATGGCACCGGCGGCCAGCGCCTCTTCGAGTTCCTTGGTGAACAATCCCTTGCCGCCGATCGCCGAGAGCGGCCGGTCCTGGATCCGGTCTCCGGTCGTGCGGATGACGACGATCTCGATGGCGCCGGGCGCGGCGAGATCGGGCCAGGACGCGGCGAGGGCGCCACGGACGAGGTCGGCCTGGGCGAGCGCGAGGGCCGAGCCGCGGGTCCCGAGCCTGAGGATGGGTATGCTCATGGCTGTCGTTTATCAGGGCCGGACCGCCGTCGCCAGTTCGGGTACAAAATCGGCCCAGCGTCTTGTGCGCGGCGATGGCCGTGGATAAAGAGTGGCTTTACCCGGGGGGCCCGGAGCGCCTCGGAAGCCGCGTCATGCAGGGAGAGACCGCCATGCCCGAGGGCAATATTTTTCCCGTCGCCAAGGAACACGAGGCCCGCGCCTGGGTCAACGCCGCCAAGTACGGGGCGATGTACACGCAATCGCTCGCCGATTCCGAGGGCTTCTGGTCGCAGCATGGCCGGCGCGTCGACTGGATCAAGCCCTTCACCCAGGTGAAGGACGTCTCCTTCGATGCCGCGGATCTGCATATCCGCTGGTTCCACGATGGCACCTTGAACGTCTCGGCGAACTGCATCGACCGTCATCTCGCCGCGCGCGGCGACCGTGTCGCGATCATCTGGGAGGGCGACAGCCCGAACGAGGACCGCAAGATCACCTATCGCGAACTGCACGAGCAGGTCTGCCGGCTCGCCAACGCGATGCTCAAGCGCGGCGTCAAGAAGGGCGACCGGGTCACGATCTACCTGCCGATGATCCCCGAGGCCGCGTATGCGATGCTTGCCTGCGCGCGCATCGGCGCGGTGCATTCGATCGTCTTCGGCGGCTTCTCCCCCGACAGCCTCGCCAACCGCATCCAGGATTGCGAATCCAACTTCCTGATCACCGCCGACGAGGGTCTGCGCGGCGGGCGCAAGGTGCCGCTCAAGGTCAACGCGGACGAGGCGCTCAAGACCTGCCCGACGGTAAAGACGGTACTGGTCGTCAAGCGCACCGGCGGCAGCGTCGCCTGGGAGGCGGGGCGCGACCTCTGGTACCATGACGAGGTCGCCGCGGCGTCGCCCGCGTGCGCGCCGGCGGAGATGAGCGCGGAGGATCCGCTGTTCATCCTCTACACCTCGGGCTCGACCGGAAAGCCCAAGGGCGTGCTGCACACCTCGGGCGGCTATCTGGTCTGGGCGTCGATGACCCACCAGTACGTGTTCGACTATCACGACGGCGACATCTACTGGTGCACCGCCGATGTCGGCTGGGTCACCGGCCACAGCTACATCGTCTACGGGCCGCTGGCCAACGGCGCGACCACGCTGATGTTCGAGGGCGTGCCGAACTTCCCGGATTCCTCGCGCTTCTGGCAGGTCGTCGACAAGCATCAGGTCAACATCTTCTACACCGCGCCCACCGCGATCCGCGCGCTGATGCGCGAGGGCGAGGCGCCCGTGAAGAAGACCAGCCGCAAATCGCTGCGCCTGCTCGGCTCGGTCGGCGAGCCGATCAACCCCGAAGCCTGGCTCTGGTACCATCGCGTCGTCGGGGACCATCGCTGCCCGATCGTCGACACGTGGTGGCAGACCGAAACCGGCGGCATCCTGATCACGCCGCTGCCCGGCGCGATCGCGCAGAAGCCGGGCTCCGCGACGAAACCCTTCTTCGCGGTCAAGCCGGTGATCGTCGACAACGAGGGCAAGGAACTGGCGGGCGCCTGCGAGGGCAATCTCTGCATCGCCGATTCCTGGCCCGGCCAGATGCGCACGGTGTTCGGCGACCACCAGCGCTTCATCGACACCTACTTCAAGACCTTCCCCGGCAAGT
>CAYSUY010000008.1:39104-46780 GCA_964434345.1 uncultured Acetobacteraceae bacterium | reverse complement strand
CATCAGCAGGTTGGCGAGAAAGAACACGATGAAGAGCGCGTAGACCAGATCCTGGCTGTTGATGAACACGGTCGGTCCGGGTTGCATGCCCTTCATGTAGAGGACGCCGATGACGATGGCGGTGATCGAGTCGCCTGGGATCCCGAAGACGAGAGCTGGCACCCAGGCGCCGCCGAGCGCCGAGTTGTTGGCCGCGCCGGCATCGACGAGCCCCTCCGGATGCCCGGTGCCGAATTTCTCCTTTTCCTTGGAGAAGCGCTTCGACACGGCGTAGCTGATCCACGCGGCGATGTCCGCGCCCGCGCCCGGCAAGGCGCCGATCAGCACGCCGATGAGATTGCCGCGGAAACAGTTGAGCGGGTAGCGCCTGAACAATTCCCACTGCCCGCGGAACACCGATCCGATCTTCTGCGCCACGATTTCGACCCGGCCATGATTGGCGGTCACGTTGCGGATCAGCTCGGGCACCGCGAAGAACCCGACGAGCGCCGGCACCAGGTCGATACCGCCGGTCAGACTTATGCTGCCGAAGGTGAAACGCGGCGTCCCATGGACCACGTCGATCCCCACCTGCGCGATCGCGAGCCCGAAGCACAGCGCGATGACCCCCTTGAGCGGATCGCCGCGCGCGACGAACACGGCACAGGTCAGACCGAGACAGGCGAGCCAGAAATACTCGAAGGTCGAGAATTTGAGCGCGAGTTCCGCCAGGGCGGGCGCTATCAGGGCGAGCGCGAGGGCACCGAACAGGCCGCCCACGACCGAGAAGACAAGGCACGCGCCGAGCGCCAGTTCGGCCTGCCCCTTCATCGTCATCGCATAGGCTTCGTCGGTGTAGGCCGCCGAGGCAGGCGTGCCGGGGATGCGGAGCAGCACGCCCGGCACGTCGCCCGAGAAGATCGCCATCGCCGTCGCAGCGATGATCGCGCCGATCGCCGGCACGGGATCCATGAAGAAGGTCACGGGAACCAGGAGTGCGGTCGCCATCGTCGCCGTCAGGCCCGGTATGGCGCCGAAGAACAACCCGTAGAAGGACGACAGGAAGATGATCGCCAACGTCTTCGGATCGAAGACGAGCCCGAAGGCCTTGACGAGATTGGCCGTGTTCACGAGGCCGTCGAGCATGGGCGACCCCTCAGAAAAGCTTGAAATAGGGGACGATTCCCCAAGGCAGCGGAACCAGGAGGACCTGGACGAAGAACTGATGGATCGCGAAGCTTGCCCCGGCCGCGATCATGAGCGCGCGCAC
The DNA here is from genome assembly GCA_964434345.1 of uncultured Acetobacteraceae bacterium. Lineage (GTDB taxonomy): Bacteria > Pseudomonadota > Alphaproteobacteria > CACIAM-22H2 > CACIAM-22H2 > CAIOSQ01. The sequence goes on along the minus strand of CAYSUY010000008.1, from coordinate 45,531 downwards.
CGGGTGCCCCCAGAGCAGCCAGATCAGCGCCCAGAGCAGAAGCGGCGCAACGATCAGGAAACCGAGTTCCTCGGAGAAGGCGAGATAGCCGAGGAGGAAGGCGAAGACGCTCGCGCCCTGGACGATCAGACGCGGTTGCGAGAGCCACGGATCGACCTCGACCAGCCTTGCCCCCCGGCGCGCGACGAGCCCCTTCACGATCAGACCGACAGCAGCCGCGGCCATGACGCTAGCGACGATCGTCGGAAAGAATCCCGGACCGAATTTCTGGCCGGGCGGCGTGTGGAACCCGCTGGCGCTGACGATGATGAACAGGGCGAGCGCCAGGAACAACGCGCCCAGGACGGTATCGTTGAAACGCATCTTGGATTTCGGGGGCGGACCGGACGGATCCGCCCCCGCCCCCGTTCACTTGGCGAGGCCGAGCGCCTTCATGGTCTCGGTCATCGAGGCCTCATGCCCCTGCATGAAGGCCACCGTGTCCTTCGAATTGAGCCACTTGGTGCCGAAATTGCGCTGCTTCATGCCGTTCTGGAACTCCTCGGACTTCCAGATCTTCTCGAGCGTCGCCTCGAGCTTGCTGACGATGTCGGCCGGCAGTCCCTTCGGACCGGCGACGAGACGGAACGCTCCGCCTTCCATGTCGACCCCGAGGGCCTCCTTGGCGGTCGGAACGTCCTGGAACGGCGCTCCCTGGCGCGCCGCCGCGACAACGTAGAGCGGACGGAGCTTGCCGGCCTCGATCAGCGGCTTGCCTTCCGGCAGCGAGCCGACGGCGAGGTCGAGGCCGCCCGAGGCGAGGTCCTGGTTGCTCAGCGCGCCGCCGGCGGAGGGCACCATCACCGGCTTCTTCGGGTCGATGCCGTACTTGATGAACAATTCGGCGTTCGGGATGTGCCAGGAGCCACCGCAGGAGCCGCCACAGCCGATCTTGTATTTCGAGGCATCCGCCTTGAGCGCGTCGAACGCTTCCTTGCCGGTCTTGAACGGCGAGTTGACGTTCACCAGCAGCGCCGCCGGATCGACGTTGTAGATCGCGATCGGCGTGAACATGGTGTGGTTGATGTCGGCCTGACCGAGCATCTTCCACTGATAGTAATTGTAGACGATGCCGAGCGTGTAGCCGTCGGGACGCGCGGTCGCGATCTGCGTATGACCGACGATGCCGCCGCCCTGGCCGTTGTTGACGACGTTGAACGGCTGCTTGAGTTCGTCCTGCAACTGCTTGGCCAGGAGCCGCGCGGTACCGTCGGTGCCGCCGCCTGCGCCTGCCGGCACGATGATGGTGACCGGGCGCTCCGGCCAGGCGGCCTGTGCCACCCCCGCGGCGGCCAGAACGGCAAGTGCAGTCCCGGCGATCAGCGTCTTCAACGAAGCCTTCATGTCTTCCTCCCGATATCGATTGGGAGAACAGGTTAGGATGCTGACGCGGCACATGCCAGCTTTCCGCGAGGCGATTCGCCGCCGTTCGGTCAGGTGAGCCCCGACATCGGCAGGTCGACGGCCCGCCCCTCGCGCGCCGAGAGCTCGGCGGCGAGACCGATCGCCACGGCCTTGAGACCGTCCTCCAGCGTCACTTCGACGGCCGCGCCGTCGAGGATCGCGCGCCGGAAACCGAGATGCTGGTAATAGGTCGATCCGTGATGATCGCCCGCGGCCAGAAGTGCCGGATCGATATCGACCACCCGGCGTCGTGGCGCCTTGTCGGCACGCGGAGACACTTCGATTTCGGCGCGACGCTCGAGCCCGCCCGGCCAGAACCGCGACGGCCCCGGAATGAAGATCTCCGCGCGACCGCAATCGCCGGTCGCCGTGATGATCTCCTGCCAATAGGCGCCATCGGCGAACATGCAGAGTTCGAGCATCGCGCGCTGGCCGCTGCGGAAATCGACCACGACATAGGCATTGTCGATGATGTCCGGAACCTCACCGTCGTAACGCTCGTCGCGATGGTTCACGTCCGCGGCACCGGAGGCGTAGACGCGCACCGGTTCGTCGGCGACGATCAACCGCATCAGGTCGAAGAAATGGCAGCATTTCTCGACCAGCGTCCCGCCGGTCCGGCGCGAGAACCTGTTCCAATCGCCGACCTTCGCGAGAAACGGATACCGGTGCTCGCGGATCGACAGCATCCGAAGGCCACCGACCGCCCCCGCCGCGAGTTCGCGTCGCAGCTCCGCGACCGGCGGCATGTAGCGATACTCCATGGCGACCCAGACAGGTGCACGATGCAGAGCGCCGGCGCGCGCCAGCGGAGCGATGTCTTCGGCACGCGTGCAGACCGGCTTCTCGACGAGGATCGGAAGCGACCGCGGCGCCGCGAAGATGTCGGCGAGGATGGCGGCATGCGTATCGTTCGGCGACGCGACGATCAGCGCATCGACTGCGTCACTGGCGAGCAGGCCGCGGTGATCGGCGAAGAGCAGCGGATCGGCGGCGAAGAGGCGTCGCGCCTCGGACAGGGTCTCGGCGCGCGATCCCGCGTCCGGATCGGCGATCGCGGCCAGCGTGGACCCCGGCAGCAGCGCGAGGTTGCGCAGATGTTCGCGCCCCATCATGCCGGCCCCGATCAGGCCAAAACGCAGCGTGGCGGTCATGCGGACAGTCTCCCGCGGGGCATGCGCGCGTCAGAGCTTGCCGGCGGCCTTGCCGACCAGCCTCGTCGTGGAATGGCCTTGCTCGAGATCGACCAGGACGACGCGACCGCCCCAGGCCCCCACTTCACGCGCACCGACGACCTTGTCGAGCGTGTAATCGGCACCCTTCACCAGCAGATGCGGACGCAGCTGCGTGATCAGGGCGAGCGGCGTGTCCTCCGTGAAGATCACCACGCCATCGACGCTGGCGAGCGAGGCAAGGACCGTGGCGCGCGACGCCTCGTCCTGCAACGGCCGATCCTTGCCCTTGAGACGCTTGACCGAGGCGTCGGAATTGACGCCGACCACGAGCCGGTCGCAGGCGGCGCGCGCCTTGCGCAGTAGCGTCACATGCCCGGGATGGAGCAGATCGAAGACGCCGTTGGTGAAGCCGACCTGGAGCCCGAGGCGACGCCAGCGTTCGACCTGCTCCTGCGCCTGCGCGGCGGAGAAGATCTTCGCTTCCGAGGCCACATTGGCCTCATGGACGAGTTCGCGTCGCAGTTCGTCGGGATGGACCACAGCGGTGCCGACCTTCCCCACGACGATGCCCGCGGCGATGTTGGAGAGCGTCGCCGCCTTGTCCGGCTCCGCACCGGCAGCAAGGGCGGCCGCGAAGCTGGCGATCACCGTGTCGCCGGCACCCGACACGTCGAAGACCTCGCGGGCAAGCGCCGGCAGCGTGATCGTCCGGCCCTTGAGGCGCACCAGCGCCATGCCATCCTTGCCGCGCGTGCAGAGCATGGCCTCGAGACCGAGGGCACGGATCTGACGCCGCGCTGCGCGCTCGATCTCGCCGAGGCTCTCGGTGGGCATACCCGTGGCGACTGCCAGTTCGTGACGGTTCGGCGTCAACAGCGTCGCGCCCTTGTATCGGGTCCAGTTGCTGCCCTTCGGATCGACAAGGACCGGTTTGCCGGCTTTGCGCGCCGCCGCGATCGCCGCGCGCGACGTGGCGTCGCCGAGGACTCCCTTCGCGTAGTCCGACAGCACGACGATGTCGCATTCGCGGACCGCCTCCTCGACCAGGCGCTCGAGATCGCGCGCCGTCTCGGCCGACAGGGGCGCCGTCGATTCCTGATCGGCGCGGAGCAATTGATGTCCGTCTGCGACGAAGCGTGTCTTGATCGTGGTCGGGCGCAAGCGATCGACGAGCAGATGCGGCTCGAGCGACGACGCCTCGCCGACCAGACGCATGACGTCGTTGCCGGCCTGATCGCTGCCCACGACCGAGACGAACTGCGCCTGGACGCCCAGGCTGACGAGATTGCGCACGACGTTGCCCGCCCCGCCAAGCATCGACTGCTCGCGCTCGACGCGGAAGATCGGGATCGGCGCCTCGGGGCTGATCCGCTCGACCCGCCCATAGACGAAGCGGTCGAGCATCACGTCGCCGATGCACAGGACCCGCGCAGTCGCGAGACGGTCGATGAGATCGGCGAGCGCCGCCTCGGTGCTGGTCACGCGCACCGCCGCTTTCCTGTTCGTCATGCCCTGTCCTTCACTGCCAGCGTGCCGCACGCCATGCGCGTCACGCGCGCAGCGGCTCCAGAATCGAGACATAGTTGGCGACCGCGGCGCCGCCCATGTTGAACACCCCGGCAAGGCCCGGGTTGGTGACCTGCATGTCGCCTGCCGCTCCGGTCGCCTGCATCGCGGCCATGATATGCATCGACACGCCGGTCGCACCGATCGGATGGCCCTTCGACTTGAGGCCGCCCGACGCGTTCACGGGAAGACGCCCGGTCTTCGCCGTGACGCCCTCCAGGGCTATCCGTCCACCCTGCCCCGGCGCCGCAAGCCCCATCGCCTCGTATTGCAGCAATTCGGCGATGGTGAAGCAGTCATGGGTCTCGACCACGCGCAGATCCTCGACCCGCGTGCCGGCGTCCCGATGCGCCTGCTGCCAGGCGCGCGCGCAGCCCTCGAAGGCGACGATGTCGCGGCGGCTCATCGGCAGGAAGTCGTTCACATGGGCACGCGCGCGGAACGCCACCGCCTTGCGCAGGCGCAGTGCGGTCTCGACATCGGCAAGGACGAGCGCCGCCGCGCCATCCGAAACGAGGCTGCAATCGGTGCGCCGCAAGGGCCCCGCGACCAGAGGGTTCTTCTCCGACACCGTGCTGCAGAACGCGAAACCCAGATCCTTGCGCAGCTGGGCGAACGGATTGTCAACGCCGTTGCGATGATTCTTCGCGGCGATGGCGGCCATGGCATCGGACTGGTCGCCGTATCTTTGCGCGTAGAGCTGCGCGATGTGCCCGAAGACGCCCGCGAAGCTCATGCCGTCGCGGTCCTCCTCCTTGACATAGCTCGCCTTCATCAGGATCGCGCCGACCTGATCGCCGGGGGTCTCCGTCATCTTCTCGACGCCGACGACAAGGACGATGCGCGCGCGCCGCGCCTCGATCGCGGTGATGCCCTGGTGGATCGCTGCCGTGCCGGTGGCGCAGGCATTCTCGACCCGCGTCGCCGGTTTGAAGCGGAACGCCCCATCTGCCTGCAGAACGAGCGAGGCGGGAAAATCCTGCTTCACGAAACCGCCGCCGAAATGCCCGACCAGGATCTCGTCGACGTCGTCCGGGGCAAGCCCGGCATCGACGACGGCCTGCGCGGCGACCTCCTGAACCAGCGCCTCCAGGTCGAGGCCTTCGCGCTTGCCGAATTTTCCATGGGACCAGCCGACGATGCAGGCAGTCATGCAGACGCTCCCCTGTCAGGTATCATCCGAATTCAGACGACGCGCCAGGCAAGCGGCGAATCGGGGAACCCGATCACGCGCGTCCCGCCTGCGGCCAGCGGCCCAGGAGGGGCGCGCCGGTCGCGAACCAGCGTGATGCGCTCCTCGTTGACCGGCAATCCGTAGAAGCGCGGTCCGTTGAGGCTTGCGAAGGCCTCCAGGCGGTCAAGCGCGCCCTCTTCGTCGAAGACCTGGGCATAGACCTCGATCGCGGTCTCGGCGTTGAACACGCCGGCGGCGCCACAGGCGCATTCCTTGGCCTCGACGGAGTGCGGTGCGGAATCGGTGCCGAGGAAGAATTTCGGGTCGCCGGAACACGCGGCGGCGCGCAGGGCGAGCCGATCCTCCTCGCGCTTCGCGATCGGCAGGCAATAGAGATGGGGGCGCACGCCACCACGGAATATGTCGCTGCGGTTGATCACGAGATGATGCGGCGTGATCGTCGCCGCGACGGTGGCGGGGGCGCCGCGCACATACTCCACCGCGCGACGTGTGGTGATGTGCTCGAGGACGATCTTGAGCGCCGGGTTCGCGGCGACCAGGCCGTCGAGCACGTCGTCGATGAACACGGCCTCGCGATCGAAGATATCGACCCCCGGGCGCGTCACCTCGCCATGCAGCAGCAGGGGCATGCCGATCCGCGCCATCGTGGCGAAGACCGGCGCGAGCCGGGCGAGATCGGTCACACCATGGGCGGAGTTCGTGGTCGCATGCGCCGGGTAGAGCTTGACCGCGGTGAAGACGCCCTCGCGCCACCCCGTCTCGAGATCGGCGGGGTCGGTCGAATCGGTGAGATAGGCCGTCATCAACGGCGTGAACGACGACCCGGGCGGCAGCGCCGCGAGGATGCGATCGCGATACGCCCTGGCGGCCGCCGCGTCCGTCACGGGCGGAACCAGATTGGGCATGACGATCGCGCGCGCGAAGCGTGCCGCAGTCAGCGGCGCGACCGCTGCGAGCATCGCGCCGTCGCGCAGATGGACGTGCCAGTCATCAGGGCGACGCAGCGTCACGGACAGGGTCATGGCCGGATTCCGATCGAGCCGGGAGG
>CAYSUY010000008.1:0-39037 GCA_964434345.1 uncultured Acetobacteraceae bacterium | reverse complement strand
CGCCTCGGCGCCCCGGCCGCACGAATCGGGCCACAGGCTTGCCTCGCCGTGCCTTTGGGCTATAAGCGACGCCGGCACCGCAACGAACCGCCCAGGAGAGGCTCGATCAGATGGCCAGTACCCCGGACAGCAAGGATTATCCCTACACCGAAAACCATGTCGCGATGTGGGGCACGTTCTGCACCATCGCCAAGTGGGTGACGATCCTGTCGGTGATCAGCCTGATCCTCATGGCCGCGTTCCTGACCGGCGACCACCGGGCGATCGGCGGCTGAGCGCCGCGGCGCGGGAGGAGATCTCTCCTCCCGCGCCGGCGTGCTTACGAGGCGGCCAGCGCCTGGCGCAGCGCGGCCAAGGCGATTTCGGCCTTCGCACCATCCGGACCACCACCCTGGGCCATGTCCGGACGCCCGCCACCACCTTTGCCGCCCAACGCGGCAACGGCGCAGCGAACCAGCGCGACGGCATCGATGCGTCCCGCCAGATCGGCGGTCACCCCCACCACGACCGATGCCTTGCCATCCTCGACCGAGATGACGGCCGCCACACCGCTGCCCAGCTTGGCCTTGAGGTCATCGACGAGCGGCTTGAGTTCGCGCCCTGGAACGCCAGCGAGGCATTGCAGCGTCGCCTTGACGCCGCCGATCTCCTCGATCGCCGGTCCAGCGGCGCTGCCGCCAGTCGCGAGGGCGCGCCGGGCCTCGGCCAGTTCGCGCTCCAGCCGCCGCTTGTCCTCGACCAGCGCGGCGATGCGCGCCGGCAGATCGGCCGGCGCTGCCTTGAGGGCGGCAGCGCTGTCGCGCACCAGCCGCTCCTGCTCGTCCAGATAGGCGAGCGCTCCCTTCGCCGTGACGGCCTCCAGGCGTCGGACACCCGCCGCGACGGCTCCTTCCGAAAGGACCTTGAACAACCCGATATCACCGGTGCGCCGGACATGGGTACCACCGCAGAGCTCCGTCGAGACATGCCCGTCGCCCTCGCCCATCGACACCACCCGGACCTCGTCACCGTATTTCTCGCCGAAAAGCGCGAGCGCGCCAGCCTCGACAGCCGCATCCGGGCTCATCAGACGGGTCACGACCTCGGCATTCGCGAGCACCGCAGCGTTCACGACAGTCTCGACGGCGCGGATATCCTCCTGGGACAGAGCCGTGGGATGGGAGATATCGAAGCGCAGCCGCTGTGGCCCGACGAGAGATCCCTTCTGGGTCACGTGCTCGCCCAGACGCGCCCGCAGCGCGGCATGCAACAGATGGGTGGCGGAATGATTGGCGCGCATGGCCGCTCGGCGCTCGCCGTCCACGAGCAGTTCGACCGCGTCGCCGACCTTGAGGTGCCCGCTCTCCAGGCGCCCGACATGGGCATGAACGTCGCCGAGTTTCTTCTGCGTGTCGGTGACGACGAAACTCGCCGCCCCGGCCCGGATCGCCCCGGCATCGCCAAGCTGACCACCGGATTCGCCATAGAATGGCGTCTGGTTGACGATGACGACCCCCTCGTCACCGGCCACGAGTTCCGAAACTTCGGCGCCACCCTTCAGCAGGGCGACCACCTGCCCCTCGGCATGCTCCGTGTCGTAGCCGAGAAATTCGGTGGCACCGACGCGCTCGCGCAGCGGGAACCACATCTTCTCGGTCCCGATCTCGCCTGAGCCCGCCCAGGATGCGCGCGCCGCCTCGCGCGCCTTCCCGAGCGCGGCGTTGAATCCGTCCGTGTCCACCTTCAGGCCGCGACCACGCAGCACATCCTGGGTCAGGTCCAGGGGGAAGCCGAATGTGTCGTAGAGGCGGAACGCTACATCCCCGCCAAGGACGCCGCCGACCGGGAGCGCCGTGGTCGCCTCGTCGAGGAGCCGCAAGCCACGGTCGAGCGTATCCTTGAACCGCGTCTCCTCGAGTTTCAGCGTCTCCGTGATCAGCGGCTGCGCACGGACCAGTTCGGGATAGGCCTGGCCCATCATCTCGATCAGCGCCGGAACCAGACGGAACATCAGCGGGTCCTTGCACCCCATCATATGCGCATGCCGCATGGCCCGGCGCATGATGCGACGCAGCACGTAGCCGCGCCCCTCATTGGACGGAAGAACCCCATCGGCGATGAGGAAGGACGACGCGCGAAGATGATCCGCGACCACGCGATGCGATACCTTGTGGGCACCATCGGGATCGGTCGCCGACGAATCGGCGGAGGCCAGGATCAACCGGCGCAGAAGATCGGTGTCGTAATTGTCGTGCTTGCCCTGCAACAGCGCCGTGATGCGCTCCAGCCCCATGCCTGTGTCGATCGAGGGCTTGGGCAGGGCGACGCGCTGACCGGGCGCCACCTGCTCGAACTGCATGAAGACGAGGTTCCAGATCTCGATGAACCTGTCGCCATCGGCATCCGGGCTACCCGGTGGACCGCCCGCGATGCCGGGGCCGTGATCGTAGAAGATCTCCGAGCAAGGCCCGCATGGGCCTGTATCGCCCATCGCCCAGAAATTATCGGAGGTTGCGATCCGGATGATGCGTGAGTCCGGAAGCCCCGCGATCTTGCGCCAATGCCCGGCCGCCTCGTCGTCGTCATGATAGACGGTGACGAGCAAACGGTCCTTGTCGACGCCGTAGCTGCGCGTGATCAGGTTCCACGCCAACTCGATCGCTGTCTCCTTGAAGTAGTCACCGAAGGAGAAATTGCCGAGCATCTCGAAGAACGTGTGATGGCGGGCCGTGTAGCCGACATTCTCGAGATCGTTGTGCTTGCCGCCGGCACGGACGCATTTCTGCGACGTCGCGGCACGACGATAGGGGCGGTTTTCCTGGCCCGTGAAGACGTTCTTGAACTGCACCATGCCGGCATTGGTGAACATCAGGGTCGGGTCGTTGCGCGGCACGAGCGGCGACGAGGCGACGACCTGGTGAGCGTTCTTGCCGAAATAGTCCAGGAAGGTTGAACGGATCTCGTTGGCAGACGCCATGACCGATCGCCTCGTCTTTACGGGTTGATGAACCGGAGCGACATGCATATCCGGCCCGGCGCGGCCGCAGCAGGCGGCCGGGCGTCGAACGCCGCCGCCGCGCCTGACCGCGATCGCACCGACCGGAGGTTTACCGTTGCGACCGCGGGCCTGTCCAGCAAGCGGCCCTGCCCCGAGACAGGGGGCGATCGCCAAAGACATGATCCACGCGACAAACGGACAACTGGCGCGTGATCCTTGCGTCTGTCGGCGCAGATCAAAGTCCAGCTGTCCTGCGCATCAGCGCAACGCCCGCGCCACGGGGGTTCGGCGCGGTAGACGCGGCACCCGGCCACAGGGGGGATGCCGAAAAACGAGAGGCGGAGCCCCGTGCGTTACCGGTAGGGACGGTAGGGTGCACGGAACTCCGCCTCGCCTCTCGACGCACACCCACTGTGACAGCGAAAAACAGCGGGGGCGGAGAGCCCGGAATTCAGCGGCCAGACCCTATGGCCGCTCCATCCATCTCGTCAACCGTCGCTCCCCGCATCCCCGGCAGCCAGCATTGCATTGGCCACAAGCCCAGAATTCTGTCGGATCGCCGCCTCGATGCTCGACGACACTTCCGGATGCTCTTTCAGATAGTTACGAGCATTTTCCCGCCCCTGGCCGATCCTCTGGCCAGCATAGGAAAACCAAGCGCCTGACTTGTCCACGACCCCGGCCTTGACGCCCAGATCGATCAATTCGCCGGTCTTCGAGATTCCCTCGCCGTACATGATGTCGAACTCGACCACCCGGAACGGGGCGGCCATCTTGTTCTTGACCACCTTCACGCGGGTCTGGTTGCCGACCACCTCTTCGCGCTCCTTGATCGCGCCGATCCGGCGAATGTCGAGGCGCACGGAGGCATAGAACTTGAGCGCGTTGCCGCCGGTCGTGGTCTCGGGATTGCCGAACATCACGCCGATCTTCAACCGGATCTGGTTGATGAAGATGACAAGGCAACGAGAGCGCGAGATCGATCCCGTAAGCTTGCGCAGAGCCTGGCTCATCAAGCGCGCATGCAGGCCGACATGGCTGTCGCCCATCTCACCTTCGAGTTCGGCACGCGGTACCAGGGCCGCGACGGAATCGACGACGAGGACGTCGATCGCTCCGGACCGGACAAGCGTGTCCGCGATCTCGAGCGCCTGTTCCCCCGCATCGGGCTGGGAAATCAGCAGATCGTCGACATTCACACCCAGTTTCTGCGCATAGACGGGGTCGAGCGCGTGCTCCGCGTCGATGAAGGCGCAGGACCCGCCCTTCTTCTGCGCCTCGGCGATCGCATGCAGGGCGAGCGTGGTCTTGCCTGAACTCTCGGGGCCGTAGATCTCGATGATGCGCCCGCGGGGAAAACCGCCGATCCCCAGAGCGATGTCGAGGGACAGCGAGCCAGTGGACACGACTTCGGCCGCGTCGACGGCCTCACGCTGCCCAAGACGCATGATCGAGCCCTTGCCGAAGGCCCGCTCGATCTGCCCGAGCGCCGCATCGAGCGCCTTCGACCGATCCGACTGGCTACGATCGCCCTGCGCGCGTTCGCCGTGGCTCCGCTCGTTACGTTCCGAATTCCGATCCATCGAATCCTTCTCGCCGTTTTCGCGGGTTGACGACCGCAGGGGGGTGACGCTCATCGCTGATGGCTCCTCTTATCCTGTCGCCTCGATTCGCGAAACCGCCGCCTGGATAGATGGCTGCGCTTCGCCCGCGGGGCTTTGTACCTGTTTTGTTCGGATCGACCGCCGGCGAGCCGGGGCCACCGACAGCCGCGAATGTACACTTTTTGTTCTCGTCCGCAAGCGGCGTCTGCGGGACGTACCACCTTCGGGATGAAGGCACCGCCGAGACGCTCGGCAGGTAAGGAGTCATTAACGAAACCGCGCAATAAACTCCGGCATGTGGGAAGCCCCGCCGCACCTTCGGAAATCTCTGGATTTCGCAGCGTATGCTGGCCGACACTGGCCTTTGTCCTCGCACATGTGCCCACTGCAAGTTTTCCGGTGATCCTTGTCCGCAGATCTTCACCGCTTCATGTCCTTTGCCTTCGCTGGAGCGGATCTGCTGATCGAGGTGGATGACAGTTTCACCATCACCTTCGCCCTCGGCGCGACCAAGGGCCTGACCGCGACGTCGGATGCCCATCTGACCGGCAAATCCCTAAAGCTGATCATCGCCGAGGCCGATCACGGCTATATCTCCACCCTGCTCGGCGGCCTGAAGCCCGCCAGTCGCTGCGGACCGGTCCTGGTCCGGCTGGCCATGGCGCGGGAAGACGGATCGCCGCGCGACGCCCTGCTCAACGCCTGCCGGCTTCCGACATCGCCCGACAAGATCAACCTGACACTGGGCCAAGTTTCGCTCACAGGCGCCATGCATGCCGCGTCCAGGCGAACTGGCGCGGACGGGCAGTTGCTCGACGAAGGGACCTTCACCACCGCGGCTGCCCAATTGTCGGATGCGGCGCGCAACCTCCGCAGGCCCCTCGAGTTGACGTTCCTCGACCTGCCGGAATTGCAGAATCCCGACGGCGTGATGAACAAGGACCAGACACAGGCCCTGGTGAACCGCGTCGCCACGATGCTGCGCGCGGCGTCGATCGATGGCACGACCGCCGCACGCCTCGGTCCGGGACGTTTTGGCGTCGTCCATGACCCAGCGCAGAGTTCCGACGACCTGATGTCAAAGGTCTCGGAAGTAGCGGTATTGCCCGACGGCACCCCGCTCCAGGTGAGCAAGTCTTCGGTGGATATCGCACGCGCGGACATGACCTCCGGCACCGCCGTGCGCTCGATACGCTATGTCGTCGAGCAGGTTGCCAAATCCGGCATCGATCCCAAAAAGCCGACGGACCTCCTCGAGGTCTTCAATTCGATGGTCAAGACGACCCTCCAGAGGGTTCGCACCTTCAACGATGCCGTCAGGGATTCCCAATTCGCCCTCGTCTATCAGCCGATCGTCCTGCTCTCGACCGGGCGTTACCATCATTTCGAGGTACTGACCCGCTTCAAGCCGGACGAAAGCCCGTTGAACATCATTCAGTTCGCCGAAGAGGTGGGCATCATCGAGCGTCTCGACCTCGCGGTGGCGACACGAATGGTCGACGCATTGCGGCGCCCCGGCCTCGATCGCCGGACCTCCTTCGCGATCAATGTCTCGGGCAATTCGCTCGCCAATCCCGTCTTCGTGAAGTGCTTCCTCGACCTGCTGCGCGACAACAAGCCCCTGGCGCCGCGCCTCGCGATCGAGATCACCGAGAGCGCGCGTCTCAAGAACCTGGAAGACACCAACCGCATCCTTCAGGATATCCGCTCCGAAGGATTCAAGGTCTCGCTCGACGATTTCGGCGCCGGGTCCGCGAGTTTCCAGTATCTCCAGGCCCTCACCGTCGATTTCGTCAAGATCGACGGAGCCTATGTCAAGCGCCTGGGGCAGTCGCAGCGCGACGACACGATGATCAAGGGCCTCGTGCGCCTCTGCGAGGATCTCAATGTGGGGACCATCGCGGAAATGGTGGAGACGCGCGAGCAGGTCGACATACTGCGCGGAATCGGCGTCGAGATGGCGCAGGGATATTACTTCGGGAAGCCGACGCCCGAGCCGTCCCTGCCCTGGGATTTCGCGCAGCAGCAGATGCGCTTCTCGAACCGGTGATCCCCACCCGCGGCGCGATGCCGCGTGATCACGCGATGACCTGTTTCACCTTGCCGGCCAGTTGCTCGAGCGTGAACGGCTTGGGCAGGAAATGTACATCGGTTGCCGTATCCAGGCGCTTGCGGAACGTCTCCTCGGCATAGCCCGATATACAGATCACCCGCATCGCCGGGCGCTGCTCGCGCACGCGCTTGATGAGCTCGGTTCCATCCATCTGCGGCATCACGACATCGGTGACGAGGACATCGATCTGCGGATGCGTCGCCAGCAATTCGAGCGCGTTCTCCCCGGATCGCGCTTCGATGACCTTGTAGCCCTTGTTGCGGAGCGCGCGCGCCGAGAACAGGCGCACCGCATCCTCGTCCTCGACCAGCATCACGGTGCCGGCCCCCGTCGTGTCGGGCCGACGGGTCTCGGCGACCGTCTCGGCGGGCTTCGCGATCTCACCCTTCCAGCGGGGCAGCAGGATACGGAACGTCGTCCCGCGCCCGACGGCGGACTCCACCGACACGAAGCCGCCGGTCTGCTTGACGATCCCATAGACCGTCGACAGCCCGAGCCCGGTGCCGGATCCGAGTTCCTTGGTCGAGAAGAAGGGCTCGAAGATACGCCCGAGATTCTCGGGTGGGATCCCGATGCCGGTGTCGCCCACCTCGATCAGCACGTAGTCGCCCACCGGCACGGTCTCGACGCCACGCTGCTCGGGACGCTCCAGGGTCACGTTCGCGGTCCTGATCGTCAGACGACCACCCCCGGGCATCGCGTCGCGGGCATTGACGGCGAGATTGATGATGACCTGCTCGAATTGTCCCTGATCGACGCGGACGAGATGCAGGTCCCGGGCGTGGACGATCTGGAGCGCGATGTTCTCGCCGATCAGCCGCCGCAACAGATGGGTCAGTTCGCTGAGCGGATCAGTGATGTCCGTGACGGTCGGCTTGAGCGTCTGCTGGCGCGAGAACGCGAGGAGTTGCCGCACGAGATTGGCGGCGCGGTTCGCGTTCTGCTTGATCTGCATGATGTCGGCGAAGGACGGGTCGCCGGGCCGATGACGCAGCAACAGCAGATCGCAGAAGCCGATCATCGCCGTCAGCAGGTTGTTGAAGTCGTGCGCGACGCCACCGGCGAGCTGGCCGACCGCCTGCATCTTCTGCGATTGCGTGAACTGGACTTCGAGCCGCTTCTGGTCGGTCACGTCGAGGAAATGCAGCACGAGTTCGGCGCTGCCGGACACGGCCTGCTCGACCCGGGCGGCGTAGAGCGACACCGAGACTTCGCGGCCGCCCTGCGCCACGAACCGCGCCTCCATGCTGCCTGTCGGATCGTCGCCCCGCGCGATGCGTCCCAGTCTCGCCGTGATGTCGGCGCGCTCGTCGGAGTGGAGAAACTCGGCGAGCGCCCGACCGCGCGCGGCGCCGCGCGAAAACCCGGTCAGGCGGCAGAACGCGGCGTTGCATGCGTCGATCCGCGTGGCGGCGTCGAGCCGCGCGATCGCGACCGGCGCCTCCTCGAAGAGGCGCATGAAGCCCTGCTCCGTGCGCGCCAGGGCGGCCGCCATCGCGCGCTCGGGTCCAAGATCACGCACGACGGCGCGGATGGTCACGGCGCCGTCGGGGCCGATCACCGGGGTCTGGGAAATGAAGACCGGCATGCGTCGCCCGTGACGGCCACGGAGCACGGCCTCGCCCATGGCATGGGTGCCGCCGCCGACCGGATCATGCGGCGGTGTTCCCGGCGGTGGCGGATCCAGCAGCACGTCGTGGAGGCGCAGCGGTCGCGCACCATCACCATCGGTGCCGATCCAGTCGGCCAGCGTCGCGTTCGTGTAGAGGAAACGCCCCTCCCCATCCACGGCATAGAACCCGACGGGCGCGCGCTCGAGGAAGTCGACGACCTTCGCGCGCTCCTCGGCCAGGATCCGCTCGGTGCGCCGCTGCACCGTGACATCGTCGATCTCCCACGACGTATAGCCGGCGCGACCGCCAAAGCCGTCGGCCACGATGTCCCAGTAGCGCTCCTCGTCGCGCCCGCCGTTGAGGACGACGGACAGCCGGCGCTCAGCTCCGCCACGGGCGTCATCCCATGCCTGGGCAAGGGCATCGCGCACCGGATCGTCAGGATCAAGCCGGTCGGCAAGCCAGCGAAGTCCCGGGGCCTCCGGCATACCGAACGCACCGCGGAAGGCACGGTTCGACCAGATCACCCGGCCGGCCGGATCCAGGACCACCCGCGCGCGGGTCTCGGCACCTTCCACAAGTTCGAGGAGCCGTGCGGAGCCGCTCACCCCGCGCGCCAGCACGAACCGCGCCGCCACCGCGCCCAGTGCCCCGCCGACGACCGCCGCGGCGATCGACAGCGCCGACGCCGACGGCATCACGACCTGCGCAGCGAAGACACCGATCGCCGGAAAACCCGCCGCGCACACCCCCGCCAGGGCGGTCGTCGCCCAGGCTTGTCCCGATTTCTTCATCGCTGCTCCGGCCCCGTCCGTCCGCTCATCCGATCCCCGGCCGCTCGCGCGCGGCACGGCCGCCAGCCAGGTTCACCCAACCGATACGTCATGGGGGCCTTGGGCGCTGACCACCCGACTTGAGGCGCCAGACATAGCTGATGATCTCCGCCACCGCCTTGTAGTGCTCGGGCTCGATCACCCGGTCGACCTCGACCGTCGCGTGGAGGGCGCGGGCAAGCGGCGGGTTCTCGATGATCGGCACCTTGTTTTCGGTCGCGATCTCGCGAATGCGCAGCGCGATCCTGTCGGTCCCCTTGGCGACCACCATCGGCGCTTCCATCGCGTCGCGATCGTATTTGAGGGCGACGGCGTAGTGGGTCGGATTGGTGATCACGACATCGGCCTTGGGCACGGCCGACATCATTCGGCGGCGCGATCGTTCCTGACGGATCTGGCGCAGCTTCGCCTTCACCATCGGGTCGCCTTCCTGCTCCTTGAACTCGTCGCGCAGTTCGGTTCGCGTCATCCGAAGGTCGCGGCGCAGTTTGAGCCGCTGATAGACGACGTCCACGCCGGCGATCACCGCCGTCACCGCGACGGTCGCGATCAGCAATTTGAGGGTCAGATCGGCCGTCTCGACGAGCGATTGCTGCGGCTCGTGAAGAACCATCAGGGGCAAGGTCTCGAAATCCGGGACGGCGACGATCCAGAAGATCCACGCGACCACCGCGAGCTTCACCAGACCCTTGGCGAATTCGACCAGCGCCGACAGCGAAAACAGCCGCGACAGCCCCTTCAGCGGCGAAACCTTGCTGAATTGCGGCTTGAGGGCCTCGGGAGCCACCATCCAGCCCACCTGGACATATCCCGCCGCGAGACCGGCCACGAGCACGGCCAGGACGATCGGCCCGCACAGCATCGCCACCGCGAGCGTCCAGTCGCCCATCATGCCCTGGAGATCGCCGATCTCCAGGCGCATGAGATGGGCATCTGCGAGAGTTGTCGTGAAGAGCGCGCGCAGACGCTCGGCGATCCACGGCGAAAACCCCGCGAGCGCAACGGTCGACGCGAAGAGCACGAACCAGTTGTTGACCTCGCGCGACGATGCGACCTGCCCGCGCTTGCGCGCGTCGTCGAGCCGCTTTTGCGACGGTTCCTCGGTCTTTGAACTCTCGTCGTTGTCTTCGGCCATGCGACCCGCCCGTGCTCAGCGCAACCGCAGCAGACCACCGAGGGTCCGCTCGAGTTCCTCGACATAGATGATCATCGCCGTTCCCGACCCCATCGCGAACAAGATCAGCCCCAGCGTCACCTGGAGGGGCATGGCGACGAAGAATACCTGCATCTGCGGCATCAGTCGCTGCATCAGGCCAAGTCCGACGAAGAGCAGCGTGGCATAGGCAAGGAAAGGCATCGCCATGCGCAGACCGAGCAGGAAGCTGCGCCCAACAAAGCGCACTGCGGCATCCGCGAATTCCCCGGGATCGATCATCTGTCCTGCCGGAAGCAGCGCATAGGACTCGGCCACGGCCCGGATCAGGACGTGGTGGAGGTCGGCCGAGAACATCACGACCAACGCAAGCGTGGTCATCCAGGACGACGTGATGATGCCTTGCTGCTGGGTGCCCGGATCGAAGGCGTAGGCGCTGGCGAGCGCCGTCTGGAACCCGATGATGACGCCGGCGACCTGCGCCGCCGCCAGGATCAGCCGCGCCACGAGCCCGAGGAACAGACCGGCTATCGCCTCGACGGCGACGATCCCCGCCATCGCCAGAGGCTCGACCGGCAGCGCCGGAAGCACGGCCGAGACGCCGGGCGCGATCACCGCAGTGATCGCCACGGCGATCACGAGCCGGATGCGCGCGGGAACCACTGTCTCGGCGAAGCCCGGCAGGACCGCGAAGGCGGCGCCGACGCGCACGAAGACGATGAACAGCGACCAGACCTGACCGGCGAGCAGCTCCGCGAGCGCGCCGGGCATCAGAACCCGCCGACGATCCGCGATGCGAGTTCGCGCGTGTACCCGAGCGGGGTGGCGACCATGAAGGGCAGCGAGATCAGGAAGACGGCGAAGATCGCGAGGATCTTCGGCACGAAGGCCAGGGTCGCCTCCTGGATCTGTGTCAGGGCCTGGAACAACGAGACGACGAGACCGATGACGAGGCCGACGACCATCATCGGCGCCGCCAGCTTGATCGTCACCCACATCGCATCGCGCGAGACCGTCAGGACGTCGTTGACCTCCATGTCCGCTCAGATCGGCATGCGGATGACGTCGAGATAGGCCTGAATGACCTTGTCGCGCACGGCGACGGCGGCCTGGAGGGTCACTTCGGCGTTAGACACGGCAGTCACGACCTGCGCCATGTCGGGCTTGCCGGACAACGCCTGCGAGGTCGCGGCCTCGCCGGCCTGCACGGTTCCCATCGCACCGGCAGCCGCCTGCTTGAGCAGGTCTGCAAATCCGCCCGGCGCTGCCGCCGCTCCGTCGATCCCACCGATCGACGGGACGCGCCCAAGCGCGCTCGAATAGGCGGCCGCAGCCGCGTTGAAACCGACCTTCATCGTCCACCCCGTCGCGTCATGGCTCAGCCGCGCAGGATGTCGATGGTACGCGAAATCATGTTCTTCGCCACCTCGATCACGCCGAGATTGGCTTCGTAGCTGCGCTGGGCCTGTCGCATGTCCATCATCTCGATCACCGAGTTGACGTTCGGGATCTTGACGTAGCCCGCGGCATCCGCCGACGCGTTGGACGGTTCATAGCGCGTCTGGAAGGCGCGCTTGTCGAGGACGACGCGATCCGCGCGCAGGGTCCGGACGCCGTTCTCGCGGTCCATGACGTTGCGAAAGGACGGCATCTTGCGCCGATAGGGGTCTTCGCCTGGCCGGTTCGGCGCGACGTCCGCGTTGGCGATGTTCTCCGCCACCATGCGCATGCGCAGGGTCTGGGCGTCCATGCCGGACGCGGACACCTTGAGAATGGACGAGAAGTTCATGGGTTTGCGCCTTCCCTTGGGTCGTCAGCCGCCGCGCGTGAGGACGGCGCGGAACATGCCGATCTGCTTGCGATAGAGATTGGTGACGAGTTGATAGTCCATCGCCGTGTCTGCCGACTTCATCAACTCGTGATCGAGGGTCACGGAATTGCCCGACAGGGTCGTTTCCTTCTGCTTGGCGGTAAGACCGCCCTGAGCCATCCCCGTCTCGCTGCCGCCCGCGTGCGCGGGATTCGACTGCGCGAGACCGATGCGCCCGCGCCCCGTCGCGCCGGAGACCCGGAACTCGAAGGGGCGGATGTCGCGCGCCACGTAGCCTGGCGTGTCGGCGTTCGCGACATTCTGCGCGAGCACCTTCTGGCGCTCGCCGAGCCAGTTCATGCGCTGCACGAACTTCGAAAACAGGTTGAGCCGACTGAGATCCATCGCCTGGTCCGCGTCTCCGCAAGCAATCCGCGATCGGTCGCCAGTGTCGTATGCCAAGCTTAACAACCGGTAAATCGCAAGCGATGGGCGTCGCCGGGAGGTTAGCGATCGGTTAACCATGCAGCCCTAGCATGAAGGTCGAGACCGGCCCTGCGGCCGTGGTCGCGCGCCCCAGGCCGCGACACAAGACGAACCAACCGGCCAGGCGTGCGCGATGTTCGATACCGAAACACTCCTGCGTTTTGCCGCCGCGCTCGCGGCGGTGATCGGACTTATCCTGGGTGTCGCCTGGCTCGCCCGGCTCCGACGTGGCGCCACCGGCGGCGGTTTGCTCCTGCGCACGCCGCGCCGCCTCTCGATCGTCGAAACGCTTCCCATCGACAGCCGCACCCGGATCGTCCTCCTGCGCCGCGACGACCGCGAATACCTCCTGGCCATCGGCGCCAATGGGGGGGTGACGCCCATCCCCGAGCCCCCCCTCGCCACGCCCCTTCCCGCCCACGCCCCTGCCCGCTCACCGGATATCGCAACGCCATGAAGACGACCTTTCCCAGGCTCAACCCCGGCCGCACCGGCCTGCTTGCGCTCGCCATCGCCTTCGTCGCCACGCAAGCGGGCGCCCAGAGCCTGTCCCTCGATTTCGGCGATGGTCCGACCAGCACGGGGCGCGTGGTGCAGCTCTTCGTCCTGCTGGGCGTCCTGAGCCTCGCGCCGTCGATCCTCGTCATGGTGACGTCGTTCACGCGCATCGTGGTCGTGCTGTCGTTCCTGCGCAACGCGATCGGCCTGCAACAATCGCCGCCCAACGCGGTGCTGATCAGCCTCGCCCTGTTCCTCACGGGCTTCGTCATGGCGCCGACCCTCGAGACCGCCTATCGCGACGGGCTCGCGCCCCTGGTCGAGGGACGGATAGACGAGATGGAAGCGTTCACGAGGATCTCTCGGCCCTTGCACGAATTCATGTCGCAGCACACGCGCTCGCAGGACCTCAGGCTGTTCGCCGACATGGCGAACCTCCCGGAATCGACACCTCAGGCCGAGGTGCCGCTGCGCGTGCTGATACCCGCCTTCATGATCAGCGAACTCAAGCGCGCCTTCGAGATCGGCTTCCTGATCTTCGTGCCGTTCCTGATCATCGACATGGTGGTCGCGTCGGTCCTCATGTCGATGGGCATGATGATGCTGCCGCCAGCCGTCGTTTCCCTGCCGTTCAAGCTGATCTTCTTCGTCCTGGTCGACGGCTGGAACCTGGTGGCCGGCTCGCTCGTCCAGAGCTTCAACCCCGCCACAGGGTGACGCGCAAGGCGCGCGCGGGTCAGCCCGGCGACGCGCCGCGACCCGCCATCTGCTTGCGGTAGTTCTGCAGGAAACCCTGGAACGGAGCCACCGCGTTGATGCGCTGGACCAGGGCCGACATGTCGCCTGGCCGGTCGACCGTCTCGGCAGTCACCACCCGGAAGAGATCGCGATAGTCGGTCGCGTCCATCGCCCCGGCGAACCGCTCGCGCAGCGCGCGAAGCCCGGCCATGTCCCCGGCAAGCCCGAGCGCCGTCGCATGATGGAGCAGATCGCGCGCGCGCGCCTCGTCGAGCGCCGTACCGGCGGGCGGCGGATCACCGACGATCCGCGCGAAGCTCGCGGCGACGCCCGCCCAGTCGCGAGCCTGGCGCAGCAACTCGGCGCGCAGCCGGTGCGCATCCACGCTCTCGTCGCCGGCTAGCCGCGCCATCCCCTCCTGGATCCGCCCGGCGCCCGCAAGCGCGCGCGCCTCGATCCGGGCGCGCTGGCGCGCCACGGCCGGCGTGGCAGGCGCGCTTCGGCTCGCCGCCAGCGTCGCCAATGCCGCGTCGGGCTGGTTGGCCAGCAATTGGACGAAGGCAAGCTTCGCCGCCACCTCGGCCTTCTCGGCGGGGGTCGTACGATGCTTCACCTGATGGTCGAGGAGTGCCGCCGCCCGCTCCATGAGGTCGACCTCGACCAGCCTGTCGACGAGACGGCGGACCATCGCGTCGCCGCGCGCCCCCAGCGGCACGCGATCGCGAAACTCCTCGAACAGGGCGATGGCCTGCACGGCGGGAAGCTTGTCCGCCTCGCCGTCCAGGAACAGGCGCGCGAAGATGATGTCCATCTCCGCCATGATTTCGCGCGTCTCTCGCGCGTCCGGAAACTGAGCCGCGGCGTCGCGCAGCACCTGGAGACCGGCGCGATGATTGCCCATCTCCCCATGGACGCGGGCCAGAAGGATCAGCGTCCGCAGTTCGGTCCGGTCGCCGCGCCACGCGAAGCGCAGGCGATCCAGCGCCTCGATGGCATCGGCGCGCTCCATCTTGCCGGCGCCGAGCCGCAATTCGATGCGCGCCAGCGTCGCTTCGGCGCGCGTCGGCGAGGGCCCGCCCTCTTCGAGCGGCAACCAGATGCCGGTGGCGGCCTCGACGTCGCCTTGCCGTGCCAGGACACGCCCGCGCATGAGCGCCAGCTGGCGACGCTGCGGCTCGGTGAGCGGCTGCCTCTGCGCGAGTTCCATGAACTGCATCGCGGCATCGGTCTGCCCGGCGGCGAGCTGCGCCTCCGCGCTGGCAAGCCATACCCTGGGACCGACCGGAGGCGGGTAGCGCTCCGCAAACTCGACCCCGCGCGTGACCAGTTCGCTCGCCGCCGCATAGTCACCAAGGCGAAGCTTGACGAGCCCGTTCCAGAGCGCCGCCTCGTTGCTCAACGCCAGCGTCGGATGAGCAAGGCTCCGCTCCGCCTCCTCGATGTCGTCCGCGAGCCATGCGGATGCCGCACGCAGGACGCGCGACGACGGGAGTCCCGCAAGACGCGGCGCCTCGACCTCGAGGATGCGCATCTGTGCCAGGGCTTCCAGTCCGTAACCATTGGCCAGGAGAAACTGCGCCAATGCGACGCGCTCCGGACCACGCCGCTCCGCCGGCGTCGTGGCCATGGCGCGATGGAGCGACTGCCTTACCTCGTCGAAGGAACTCCGCGACCGCACCCAATTCCGTAGGTCGAGCAATTCCTGGCGGCGCGTGGCCGCCGCGCCGTCCATCACCGTCGTGTCGGCACCGATGATCGGCTGAGGTCCCGACAATTCCACGAGGGTGCCGTCCAGCTTGGCCTGCACGCGGTCGGAGCGTGGCAGGATGGCGACCCCCTGAGCCGCAGGCAGGAAGCGGAAATCAGGAAATGGGCGGTTGCTCGTCACCGCAAAGCCGGGGGAGGTCGTCGGCAGCACGATCAACTCGTCGTTGGCGTCGGGATCGCGAATCCGCAGGAGGCTCTGAAGCCCGGGCATGTCGATCACGACCCGCCCACCGGACCCGTCGGGGTTCGCGCGAATGGCGGGTTCCACGTTTCGCGGCGGTGCCGGCGGCTTGACCCCGATCTCGACCGCCCATCCGTCTCCGTCCCGCATCACGGCGACGTCCCAGCGCGTCGGCGGCGCGATCCGCAGGACGGTCGCGGGAGCGGGCGTCTCCATGATGGTCGCGTCGAAGGCTCCGATCTCCCGGCGACGCACCTCGAGTTGGGAGAGGTCCAGCGCATGCCGCCGGTCGATGACGATCCAGATCACCGCCCCCCGCACAAAGGCCGCGACCCCGGCGGCCGGACGAGGTGCAAGACGCAACCGGTAGCCGACGGCACTGGGGGCGATGTCGACCGTCAGAGGCGTTGCGCCCACCATGCGCGGCGGCAGCGGTCCGACCGTCAAGCCGCCGGATGCAGGCGCGACCGCGGCGGCGACGGCGGCCAGGGATTGCGGGCGCCCGGATTGCGTTGCCGCGGGCTGAGCCGGGATGGGCGCCGCGGCTGCAGGCGCTTGCGGCGGAGTGGCCGAGGCGGGGGCCGGGGCCGGGGCTGAAGCGGGAGCCGAGGCCACCGACGGGGCCGGTGTCGAGGCCGGTGTTTGCGGCTGGGCCTGGGCTGGCGGACCTGCGGGCGCGGCCGGAAGCCCCGGCAACGGCGTGGATGGCGTTTCGGTCGGCGGCGGCGCGGGCGGAAGAGCCGCGCTCGTCTCGGGTGGCGCGGCGATCGCGGACGCGGGGAGCGCGATCGGTCGCGGGAGCGGCGGATCCACAGACGGCGGTGGCGGCGGTGGTCCGGATGCCGTTGGCGGTGACTGCACGCCCACGGCGCCGGGGGCCGGCTGTGGCGCGGGAGAAACGGATGCGGCCGCGGGCGCAGATTGCGGGGTCGGCGCGGGCGACGACGGGGGCTGCGCGGGCGTGACGGCTGCCGGCGACGTCGGAGGCGACGCCGCAGCGCGCGCGGCCGCGGGGCGCGATGCCTTTTCCTGGACGAGACGCCGCGTGCTCGCGGGATCGACCGGATCGCTCGCCGTGGTCCGGACGAAATCGAGAACGACCGAGCGCTCGTTGCGGAAGTGCCGCAACTGCACGCCGGTCGCCAGGGTGAAGCTCACCGTGGTGCCGCCGGGACTGGCCGTGGCGCGCAAACCGGTCGCGCGCTCTCCCAACCGCCGGGCGATCGGGCCGACATCGATCTCGGAGGTCCGACTGAAGCGGAGCGGGCGGTCGCGGCCCGAGACGTCCACGTCATAGTCGACGGCGCCGCGCCAGTCGAACACGGCACGATCGTAGCTTTCATGCGCGCCGACGCGCGGGACGAGACGGTCCTGGGCCTGCGCCGAGGGGCCGGCCCAGCCCGCGAGGCAAAGCGCCAGCGCAAGCCCGCCGAGAAGGGCGCGCAGCCCTCTGCGCGAAGCGTGCGATCTCTGGCGCGGCATCCCGCCCCTCTTGGTGACGTTCAGAAATCGCCCATCACGGCGACGATCTTCTGCTTGAGCGTCGCCGCCGTGAAGGGCTTGAGGACGTAGTTGTTGACGCCGGCGGCGCGCGCCGCGACGACGTTTTCGGTCTTGCTCTCCGCCGTGATCATGATGAACGGCATGGTCTTGAGACGGCTATCAGCCCGCACCTCCTTGAGGAGCTGCAGGCCGCTCATGGGCTCCATGTTCCAGTCGGAGATCACGAGCCCGAAATTATGCTCGCGCAGCTTGGCAAGCGCGGTCGCCCCGTCGGTCGCCTCGGAAATGTTGTGGAACCCGAGTTGAACGAGCAGATTGCGGATGATGTTGAGCATCGTCTTGTAGTCGTCGACGATCAGGACGCGCATCGACATGTCGACAGCCATTTGTATCTCCTTCAGGCGGGCGTCACGGTCCGAGCCATCGGACGAACGCCAGCGTTTTCATGGACCCGGCCGAAGCCTCGATGCGGTGATGGCACGAAGCCTCCCGCAATTCCAGTTCCGACCTCCCGGCCGCTCACCCCTGACGCCCTTGCGGCGCCCCCCCCGGCCCACGTCGCTTGGAAAGCTCGGCTGCGACCTGGCGTGCCCGGACCGGGTGCATCTGCCCGAGGATCGGAGATGCGCTGCGCTCCTTCATCCGCTCGAGCAGTTCGACCAGTTGCGGCAGTTCCATCTGCTCCATGATCCGTGCCGCCTCGGGCGGCTTCATGCCCTCGAAGATCCGCGCGAGGCTCTTCTTGCGCACCTCGTCCTGTTCGTCCGCGCGGCGCAGCGTCGCCTCGACGGAAGCCTTGAGCTGGTTCAGTTCCTGCACCTTGCGATCGATCTGCTTCTCCGCGGCCTGCAGGAGCGCCTCGCGTTCCGCGAGGTCGCGGGCCTGTTTCTCGATCGCCGCGCGGCGCTGCGCCAGTTCCTGCAGCACCTCGATTTCGGTGGCGGAAAATCCGCTGCTGTCTTCGATCGCGCTTCGCGACCCGGCAGCCTCGGCGGGTTTGCGCGCCGGCGCGGGCGCATTGGCCTGGGCGGGCCGTTCCTGGGCCTGCGCGGGCGAGATCGGCGACAGAAGGCCGCCGGAGGTCGCGATCGGCGCGCCCGCGTCCACGGCCGGACTGTCCGTGGTCGCCCCCACCAAGGCCACGAGCCGCAGCGCGAGCAACAGGCACAGACCGATCATCAGCGCCGGCAGCAGGCGCGGTGAGCGGATGAAGGAGAGTGTGGCCATCGTCATGCTCCGCCGGACGGGGTCATCGCAACGATTGGAGAAGGCTGGCGAGATCGGCGGGATCGGCACCGGCAGGAATACCGGTGGCAGTGGCCGGAGCCGGCGCACGACGTCCTGCCTCGCCACGTCCGACGTCGCCACGTCCTGCCTCGCCACGCCCGGCGTCGCTACGCACGCCCTCGCCGCGGGACTGCTCGCGCGCGCGCGCGGCGCCCGGCTCCGATCCGGCAGTGCTCTGCGACGGCCGGATGCGCGAACGCATCACCGCGTCCGACAGGCGGTCGGTGACCGGACCGGCGCGGTCGAGCAGGTATTGCACGTCCTCGCGCAGCCCCTGCGCGCGCGCGATCACCGATTCCAGGTCGCGTCCGACGCTGTCGGCGGTGAGCTTGAGTGCCTTGACGCTCTGATCGGCCCGCGCGGCCGCCTGGGCGAAATCGCCGAGCAGCTCCGCGAACTTCGCCTCTTCGCGCTTGAGGACGGCGATGCGCCGTTCCAGCCGCCAGACGAAGGCGATGGTGACCACCAGAAGGACGGCGACGACGATGTCGACCACGATGGACGTCCCGCTCATTGCGGTTCCGTCCCCGGCAGCTTTTCCTCGATCGCGACCGCAAGGTACTTGCCGCGCCGCCCCATGCGTCCCTTGAACATCAACTTGTCGCCGCAGCGCAGGTCGACGAGGCTGTCCGGGGTCGCATCGAAGAGGATGCGGCTGCCGACCTTCAGCTCCATCACGTCGTGCAGCGACATCACCTGCTGGTCGAGAACCGCTTCGAGATCGACATCCGTCCGCCACAGCTGGGTCGCGAGATGCGTTTCCCAGATCGAATCGCGGCCGAACTTCTCGCCCAGGAACATCTGGAGCAGCAATTCGCGGATCGGTTCGAGCGTCGAGTAGGGCAGCAGCAGTTCGAGGCGGCCGCCGCGATCCTCCATGTCGATGCGCAGGCGCGCGACGATCGCCGCGTTGGCCGGGCGCGCAATCGACGCGAAGCGCGGGTTGGTCTCCAGGCGATCGAAGACGAAGGTGACCTTCGCCAGCGGCTCGAAGGCGAGCGTGATGTCGTGCAGCACCACCCGTGTGAGGCGCTCCACCAGCTGCCGCTCGATCGTGGTGTAGGGTCGCCCTTCGATGCGCATCGCGGCGGTACCGCGCCGTCCGCCGAGCAGCACGTCGACGACAGAGTAGATCAGGGCGCTGTCGACCGTCAGCAGGCCGAAATTGTCCCACTCCTTCGCCTTGAAGACGCAGAGCATGGCCGGCAGCGGCACCGAATTGAGATAGTCGCCGAACCGGGTCGAGGTGATGGAGTCGAGCGTGACCTCGACATTGTCCGAGGTGAAGTTGCGCAGCGAGGTCGTCAGCATGCGCACGAGGCGGTCATAGACCACCTCGAGCATCGGCAGGCGTTCGTAGGAGACGAGCGCGGAATTGATGATCGCCTGGATCCCGCTGGATCCGGCGGAGTTGCCCTCGTCGTCGAAGCCCAGCAGCGAATCGATCTCGTTCTGGCTCAACGCCTTGGCGCCGCTGGCGTCGTTCGACGCCGCAGCCGCCCAGTCGGCCGCGAGGTCGTCGTTGTTCAGGTCGTTGTCAGCCGCCATGGTCAGGCCCCGTCCTTCGCCGTCACTGGATCAGCATTTCCTTGAAGAGCACGTCATTCACGCGCGCCGGTTGCGCCGACGTGTTGACGCGCGCGAGCAGCTCCTCGCGCAGGCGATAGAGCCCGGCCGACCCCCTGAGGTCTTCGGGCCGCAATTCGCGCAGATAGGTCTGGAACGCGTCGACGATGCGCGGCAGCACGGCTTCGATCCGCGGAATGTCGGCTGCGTCCGCCAATTCGAAGCTGAGACTGATCTTCAGGAAGCTCGACCGGCGCCCCTGGCTGTTCAGGTTCACCAGCAGTTCCGGAAGGTTGTAGAAGACCATCGCCTTGGGCGGCTTGGCCTCCTCGGCCTTGGCCGCCGCGGCCGCGGCATCCTCGCTCTTCGCGAAGAAGAGGAAATACGCCGCCGCCCCGCCGCCGATGAGAAGCAGCGGCACGGCCACGATGAGCGCCAGCATGACGATGCTGAGCTTCTTCTTGGCGGGCACCTGATCCTCGCCGCCTTCGCCTGCTGCCTTGTCCTCGTCGGCCATCGGGTCCTCGCGCGAAACGCTGCAATTCGTCGCCGGAGTTAAGTAGCGCGAGGACGGTTAACAACTCGTTTCGATCCCGCGCGCTGGCAAAATCGACCCGGCAGTTTCTGCCGCGAGGGCGGTGCGCGCACCGGTCGGGACAGTGCGTTTTCCTTGAAAACACGGGCGAAGACGCTTGGCACGGTTTTCGCAAAACCCTTCGTGCTGGCGGGGCGGCTCGTCGCTCCGGCAGTCCCGC
This sequence comes from uncultured Acetobacteraceae bacterium, assembly GCA_964434345.1. Lineage (GTDB taxonomy): Bacteria > Pseudomonadota > Alphaproteobacteria > CACIAM-22H2 > CACIAM-22H2 > CAIOSQ01. The sequence goes on along the minus strand of CAYSUY010000008.1, from coordinate 18,153 downwards.
GGAAGAACCCGCGCAAAGGTCCGGAGCCCCGATGGAGAACCCATCCTATATCGCAGTCGCCCAGATGGGCGCCTTGCGTCGCCAGCTCGACGTCACGGCCAACAACGTCGCGAACGCCACCTCCGCCGGCTTCCAGGGCGAGCGTCTCGTCTTCGAGACGATCATGTCCGACATCGGCGGTGCCGGCGCCGGCGGCGGCAAGGTCGCCTTCGCCGTCGACAAGGGCTTGTGGCGCGACACGCGGCCCGGCCCGGTCGAGCGTACCGGAAACCCCTTCGACATCGCGCTGGTCGGTCCGGGGTATCTCGCGGTCCAGACCGATGCAGGCATCCGCTACACCCGCGCCGGCTCCTTCCGCCCGGACGCCCAGGGGCGGCTCGCGCTCAGCAACGGCGCGCAACTGCTCGGCGAGAACGGCACGCCGATCACGGTCCCGCCCGGTGAAACGAGTGTCGAGATCGACCGCCGCGGCACGATCACCGGCAAGGAGGGCACGATCGGTAAGATGCGCGTCGTCGCCTTCGACAACGAGCAGGCGATGCGCCGGGCGGGCGAAAACCTGCTGACGACGACCGCCGATCCCAAGCCGATGGACGACAAGAAGACGAAGGTCGCCCAGGGCATGCTGGAGGGCTCCAACGTCCAGAGCGTCCTCGAGATCGCGCAGATGATCGAATTGACCCGTCGCTACCAGTCGGCGTCGCGGATGATCGAGCAGGAACACGACCGCTCGCGCCGCACCATCGAAAAACTCACTCGCGTGTCCTGACGGACGCCGACCGAATTCGCGGAGGATTGATCCATGCGCTCCCTGAGCATCGCGTCGACCGGCATGCTGGCCCAGCAGCTCAACGTCGAAACGATTTCGAACAACATCGCCAACATGAACACCACGGCGTTCAAGCGGCAGCGCGCCGAGTTCCAGGATCTCATCTACCAGAACCAGCGTCGCGCCGGCGCCGCGTCGTCGGACGCGAACACGATCGTGCCTTCGGGCATCCAGCTCGGCCTCGGCGTTCGCGCAGCGGCTGTCTACCGGATCACCGAGCAGGGCAATCTCACGACAACCGGCAATTCCCTCGACCTGGCCGTCCAGGGCAAGGGCTGGTTCCAGGTCGAGATGCCGAGCGGCGAGACGGCCTATACCCGCGCCGGCTCCTTCCAGCTCAGCGCCGAAGGCAAGATCGTCACCGCCGACGGCTACACGGTGAAGGGCGGAGGCACCATTCCCCGGGACGCGCTCGACATCACGATCAACACCTCGGGCGAGGTCCTCGTGAAGCAGTCAGGCCAGGCCCAGTTGCAGCGCGTCGGCCAGTTCGAGCTGGCGAGCTTCGCCAACGATGCCGGGCTGCAGGCAAGCGGCGACAACCTCTTCCAGAACACGACCGCCTCCGGAGACCCGGTGACCGGGACGGCCGGCCGCCAGGGCTTCGGCACGTTGCTCCAGGGCTTCCTCGAGACCTCCAACGTGAACACGGTCCAGGAGGTCACCAACCTGATCACGGCGCAGCGCGCGTACGAAATGAATTCCAAGGTCATCAAGGCGGCGGACGAAATGATGTCCTCCCTGAACCAGATGCGCTGAGGGCCGGACGATGACCTCCCTGCGAAGCCTCCTCGCCGTCGCCCTGCTTGCCCTGTCCGTCGGCGCCGCCGACGCGACCGTCCTGAAGCCGGCCGCGACCGTCGACTCCGACAACGTCCGCCTCGGTGACCTCTTCGAGGACGCCGGTGTCCTCGCCGACAGCATCGTCGCCCGCGCGCCGCTGCCGGGGCGCCGCTACGCGCTCGATTCCGAATGGCTCGCCGACACGGCGCGGGCCCATGGTCTTGCCTGGCGCCCGTCCACCCGCTTCGACCGGATCGTCGTCGAGCGAGCCGGACGGCAGATCGGCCGCGACGCGATCGCCGATGCGCTGCGCGCCGCCTTCCGCGAGGATGGCGATACCCGCGCCCTGGCGATGGAATTCACCGGCCGCCTGCCGGATATCGCCATTTCCCCGATGGCGCCTCCCACGATCGATGTCCAGTCGCTCACGGTGGACGGCCCGAGCGGCCGCTTCTCCGCCCTGCTCGTGATCGGCGCCGGACATGCGACGGCGCTGCGCCTTCCGGTGGCCGGCCGGGCGATCGCGACCCGCGGGGCCGCGGTCGTGCGGCGTGCGGGCCAGTCCGGTGGGATGATCCGCGCCGACGATGTGACCGTCGTGGACATGGGCGAGGACGCGCTGCGCCGGGACGCGATCGTCGACGGCGACAAGCTGGTCGGACAGAGCGCGCGCCGGTCGCTGCGCGCCGGCGAGGCACTGCGCGAGGGCGATGTCCGCGCGCCGGTCCTCGTGGCCCGCAACGCCAGCGTCACCCTCGTCCTGAAATCCGGCGGCATGACGCTGAGCGCGCTCGGCCGCGCCGTCGACGAAGGGGCCCGCGGCGAAACCGTGCGGGTGATCAACGTCCAGACGAAGCGGACCGTCGAAGCCCAGGTCGTCGGCCCGGACACGGTGCTCGTGATCGCCGGGGCTCGCCCCGCCCTCCTCAATTGATCGGAACGGAAGACCCAGAATGACTCCCCGTCCCCTCCCCGTCCTCGCCCTCGCGCTCGCCCTTGGTGGCTGCGCGGGAACCTTCGACCGCCTGAGCCATGTCGGTGCGCCACCGCCGCAGAGCGCGATCGACAATCCCGCCGGCAAGCGCCCGCCGGTGCAGATGCCGATGCCGACCCCGATCGCGGTCGAACGCCAGGCCAACTCGCTGTGGCAGCCCGGTGCGCGGGCCTTCTTCAAGGATCAGCGCGCCAGCACCGTGGGCGACATCGTGACCATCACGATCAACATTGCCGACACGGCCTCGATGGAGAACAGTTCCGCGCGCTCGCGCGCCAACACCGAGAATGCCGGCCTGCCGTCCTTCCTCGGCTACGATGTCGGCCGGATCGCCAAGCGTCTGCCGGGCAACAACGCGGCGCCGGCAGCGGGCAACCTGATGGACATGTCGTCCGGCAGTTCGAGCACGGGGACCGGATCGATCGAGCGCAAGGAGACCATCGCGCTGCGCATCGCCGCCGTGGTCACGCAGATCCTGCCGAACGGTAATCTCGTGGTGCAGGGAAGTCAGGAGGTTCTGGTCAACAGCGAGAACCGCATCCTCCAGGTCGCCGGCGTCGTCCGGCCTCAAGACATCCGGTCGACCAACGAGATACCGCATGACCGTCTGGCGGAGGCGCGCATCCAGTACGGCGGCCGGGGCCAGATCACGGACGTCCAGCGCCCGCGCTGGGGTCAGGAGATCTTCGACGTGATCTTCCCGTTCTGATCTCGTCCCGCACATGGCGGGCAAGCGGGCGCGGCGCCACTGGCAGCCGCGCCCGTTCCGCTTTCGGCAGGCCGTGCGCCAGACCAGGCCCGGTCAATCGTCGCGCTGGGTGCGCTCTATGCGCTCGTGGCGTTCCTGAGCCTCCAGGCTCAGCGTCGCGATCGGCCGCGCCTCGAGGCGGCGGACACCGATCGGTTCGCCGGTCTCCTCGCAATACCCGTAGGAGCCATCGTCGATGCGGCGCAGCGCCGAGTCGATCTTGCCGATCAATTTCCGCTCGCGGTCGCGTGTCCGCAATTCCGTGAAGCGGTCGGTCTCGGTCGCCGCCCTGTCGGTGAGGTCGGCTTCCGGAACCGTCTCGTTCTGGAGGCTGATCAGCGTTTCGGACGATTCCTGGAGAAGTTCGGATCGCCAGCGCAGCAGCTTTTGCCGAAAATATTCCCGCATGACGGGGTTCATGAACGGCTCGTTCTCCGACGGCCGATAATCTGCGGGGAGCAGCGGATGGGTCATGGATTCAGTGCCAGTCCGGGTCGAAGAGGGCGCGGAGTATATGAACCGGCCCCCCCGCCATCAAGCCGCCCGCAGCGCCTGTGCAGGGCCTCTGGAAATGTCATCAACCCGTTGTTTCGTATTCATATTTCGCGATTTCGACCTGGACCCGCAGGTCTATGTCGTCGAGAAGCGCGTTCAGCTGGGGATCGTCGACGTCGCCACGCCGGACGGAAACGAGGCGCTCCAGTTCGGCGAGCTGGGAGCGGGTCAAGGTTCCCATCAGCAAGCCGTGGCGAAGCTCGTCGAGCTTGTCCAGCAGCGTGTCGGCACGCAGCACCGCGCGCCGTCGTGACGCGCCGCGATCATCGACCTCCTGAAGGCTCAGGATCCCAGTGACGCCCGCGGTCGCGGACAATCCGGACGCGGAGGCCGAAGCTCCCGCCCCCGCGGTATCATCGAGATGACGGGCGAACTCGCCGCTGCGGGCGCCGGACCGATCGGCGCGGCGCGGCGCGGCGGGACCACGAATGCTCGACGGATCGACGATCTTCATGCGGCCACCAATGGCTGGGCGCGGAGGACGTGCCGACGCCAGGGGATCGTTATGACAGATCCGCCACGCAGCGCAAGCCGACGGCCCCAGGCAGTTTCTGCCGGTCGGCGGGCGGAGTCTGCCGGGCACGGATCGTGGACCGCCCCTGTCACCGCAAAAATTATCTCGGCATCTCAGTATTTTACGTGATCTCCGCGGTTGGCACGGCGCTCGCAATGGGATGCGGGAGTAACCCGCAGAATGCAGGCTCCCATGCGTCTTCGAAATCGCCTCCTCGCCCTCTCCGCCGCCATCGCGATCGCCCTGGGCGGCGCGTTGTCGGCACCCGCCGACGCCCAGACCCGCTCGCGGATCAAGGACATCGCCGATTTCGAGGGGATCCGTCAGAACAAGCTGATCGGCTACGGTCTGATCATCGGTCTGAACGGCACCGGCGACACCCTCAACAACTCGCCCTTCACGCAGCAGAGCATCATCGCGATGCTCGAACGTCTGGGCGTCAACACGCGCGACATCGCCGGCAGCCTGCGCACCCGCAACGTCGCCGCGGTGATGGTGACCGCGACGCTGCCGGCCTTCGCCCGCCAGGGTTCGCGCATCGACGTCGCCGTGGGCACGTTCGGCGACGCGACCTCGCTGCAGGGCGGCACGCTGCTCGTCACGCCGTTGCTCGGCGCCGATGGCGAGGTCTATGCCGTAGCCCAGGGCGGCGTGACGACAGGCGGCTTCACGGCGCAGGGCCAGGGCGCCCAGGTGACCCGCAACATTCCGACCAACGGCAAGATCGCAGGCGGCGGGATCGTCGAGCGCGAACTCGGGTTCCAGCTTGCGACGATGGACCGGACGCGCATCGCGCTGCGCAATCCCGATCTGACCACCGCGCGGCGAATCGCCCAGGCGATCAACAATTTCCTTCGCGTGCCCAGCGCCCGACCGCTCGACCCTGGCACGGTCCTCCTCCTCGTGCCGGAAAATCGCCGCGGCGACCTGGTCAATCTCCTGACCGACATCGAGCAGCTCCCGGTCGAGCCCGATCAGATCGCGCGCGTCGTCATCGACGAGAAGACCGGAACCGTCGTCATGGGCGACGCGGTCCGGATCTCCACCGTTGCGATCGCCCACGGCAACCTGACCATCCGCATCACCGAGGCGCCTCAGGTCTCGCAGCCCAATCCCTTCGCGCCCCAGGGCACCGGCGGTCCGGCGATCCCGGGCCAGATCACGGGCGGTGCGATCGCGCCGGGCGGGGCCACGGTCGTCGTGCCGCGCACGCAGGTCGACATCCAGGAAGAAAACGACCGCCGCCTCGCCATTCTGCCCTCCGGCGTCACGCTGCAGGAACTGGTCAACGGGCTCAACGCGCTGGGCTTCGGGCCGCGCGACATGATCACGATCCTGCAGGCGATCAAGGCCGCCGGCGCCCTCCAGGCCGATGTCGAGGTGCTGTGATGAGCGCCATGACCGGAGCCGGCGCCCTTGTCGGGACGGCGCAGAACGCGCTGATCGCCGGGACCAAGCCACCGCGCCTGCCAGGCGGATCCGCGTCGACGACCGAGGACGCGATGCGCGTCGGCCGCCAGTTCGAGCAGATGTTCCTGTCGCAGATGCTCGCCCCCGTCTTCGAGACCATCGAGACCGAGGGGCCGTTCGGCGGCGGTCATGGCGAGCAGATGATGCGCTCCTTCCAGATCGACGCCTACGCCCAGGCGATCTCGCGTCGCGGCGGGATCGGCCTCGCCCCGAACATCGCCACCGAAATCCTTCGCATGCAGGAGAAGTCCAATGGCTGAAGCCAAGACCGCCGTCGCGCGGCAAGCCCCCCCCGCGACGAGCATCCGTGAACTGATCTCGGTCGCAGGCCGTCTCGTCGGGATCATGCGGCGCGAAACCAGCGCGCTGCGATCCGTATCGATGGCCACCCTGCCCACGCTCGTGGCCGAGAAGGCCGCCCTTATGGATGCCTTCACCAAGCTCAGCCGCAATTTCCGTCACGACCCGGAAACCATCGCCGCGGTGACCGACGCGCTGCGGGGCGAGTTGGAAGAGGCCTTCGCGATCTTCGAGGAGACCGTCCGCGAGAACGAGAAGGCGTTGCTGGCAGCGCGCGACGCCAACGAGCGCGTGCTGCGCGCCGTGGTCTCCGCCGCCGAGTCGCAGCGTCCGCGCGCACAAGGCTATGGCCGCACCGGCCTCGCACCCGCGCCCGTCAGGTCCAGCGACCCCAAGATGGTCCCGGTGGCCATCGACCGGCGCCTCTGATCCATCGCACCGCACCCGCGCAGCCCCCGCAGCAAACCCCGGTAGCCCCTCATGTCCCTCGCACTCCTCAGCGCCATCATGACCAGCTCGACGTCTGGCATGCGCGCCGCCCAGGTGCAGCTGGACATCGTCTCGCGCAACGTCTCGAACGCGAACACCGAGGGCTACACGCGCAAGGAAGCGCCGCTCCAGACGCTCGTCGGCGACACGTCGGCCTATGGCGTGACGACCGCGGAGGTGCGCCGCAGCGTCAGCCAGAGCCTCGTGCAGGAGATCCGGTCCGGCACCTCGATCGCCTCGGCGCTGCGGACGACCGAGGACTATCTCGGCCGCCTCGAGCTGGCTTTCGGCTCTCCCGGCGACGGATCGTCGATCGCCGTGACGCTCGGAAAACTCGGCGACTCGTTCCGCGCCCTGGCGACCGAGCCGAGTTCGGCGACCTTGCAGCAGCAGACGATGTTGCGTGCCGGGAACTTCGCGGCGGGCGTCAATGCCCTCTCCGACACGATCCAGGCGTTTCGCGTCGACGCCGACACGTCGATGGCCAACGCCGTCACCTCCGCGAACGCGATGTTGCGCGAGATCGACGGGATCAACCGCTCGATCACGCAGCTCCGCGGGGTCGGCAAGGGCTCGGCAGATCTCGAGGACCGCCGCGACACGCTTCTGAAGACTCTCGCCGACCTGATCGACATCCGGACCTTCGAACGGGCGACCGGCGAGGTCGTCGTCACGACCAGGACGGGCCGCGAACTGCTCGACGCCGAGATTGGTCAACTGAGTTTTAACCCAAATCCGGCCATCTCTCCGGATATGGACTATTCCGACGGCGACCTGTCCGGCATCATCCTGGACGGTACCGACATCTCTGGCGAACTGACCGGCGGCCGGTTGCGCGGTCTGCTCGACGTGCGCGACACGATCATGTCGACGGCCCAGGACCAGCTCGACGAGCTGACCGCCCGCGTGGCGCAGAACTTCGCGCTCTGCGATCTCGACCTCTTTTCCTACGGTTCCCTGAGGCCCGTCGTGACCTCGGCAACCGCCACCGCGACGATGGCCAAGGGTGCCACCACGCTACAGGTGTCATCCGCCGCCGGGCTCGCCGTCGGCATGAACCTTCGCTTCGCGAACAACCCGACGACCTATGTCGTGTCGGCCATCTCGGGCACCACGGTCACGATCGCGCAGGCCACGGGTGCCGCGACCGGCGCCGAGGTCGAGGTCCCCGCGGGTACGAAGATGGTGTTCGCGGCGCAACCGGACACTGCGGCCGTCGGCTTCGCACGCACGGTGAAGGTGAATCCCGTCGTGACGGCGCAACCCTGGCGTCTGCGTGACGGCACCAGCGTCGCAACGATCGGGTCCGTCTCCCAGGCCAGCCAGATCCCGCGCGCCGTCATCGACAGCTTCGAACGTGTCCAGCCCTTCACGTCCAGCAACGGTCTGACGCTCACCGCGTATGTCGGATCGCTGATCGTTTCCCAGTCGACGGCGCGGGCAGGTGCAAAGGACGCGCTGGAGGCACGCGAGGCTCTCAACGAGCAGTTCGACCAGCGCTTCAGCGCCGACAGCGGCGTGAACGTCGATCGCGAACTGGCGCTGATGGTCGAGATCCAGACCTCCTACGCCGCCTCGGCGAAAGTGCTGCAGGCGGCGCGCCAGCTGATGGACGAACTCCTCCAGGTCGTCCGGTGAGGAACTGAACCATGGTCGCGACCGTCGGAACCTTTGCCCAGAACGAGATCCTGCGCAACCGGATGCGGGACACGCAGGCCGAGTTCAACTCGCTGCAGGTCCAGGTCTCGTCAGGCAAGAAATCGAACAGCTACAGCGGGCTCGGCGAAGGCGCACGGCTCTCGCTCAGCCTGCGCCAGACGAAGACGAGCACCGAGACTTTCATCCGGTCCAACGCGGCGACCGATGTCCGCATGCAGCAGATGCAGACCGTTCTGGACCGCATCAAGGACCTGACCAACAACATGAAGATCACCGCCTACTCCGGCGTGAGTTCCGCCTCGACGCCGGCCGGCCAGGGGAATTTCACGATCCGCACGGCCGCGCGCGGCACGCTCGCGGAGATCGTCCAGTTGCTCAACTCTCAGGTCGACGGCTACTACCTCTTCGCCGGCCGCAGCACGGACTCGCCCCCGATGCTCGACCCCGGAGCCATCGGCACGCCGGGCACGCCGCTTGGCAGCGCAGCCGCCATCGCCACGGCCAATCCCCTCGGCAACGCACCGGGAACCGGCGACGCGCTCTACGAGGACATCGCCGACCATCTCGACGGCAATGCCGTCGGCGCGGTGCCCGGCGCAAATCCCGTCCGGTACTATGTCGGCGAATTCAGCCCGACGACCGGCTCCCACCTGGTTTCGCGGATCGACACCAGCACCGATGTCACCTACGGCGTGACCGGCCGGGACGACTCGCTGAACAAGGTCACCCAGGCGCTCTACGCCCTCTCCGTCGGCGTGCTCGATGCGACCAACGAGATGGGCTACCGCCAGCTCGCGCGCCGCGCGGTCGCCGACCTCGAAGCCGGGTTCCAGGGCATCGTCGAGCAGATCGGCGCGCTCGGCGTCGTCCAGACGCAGCTCAAGGAAGTCACGGTCCGCCAGCAGGACTTCATCACCACGCTCGACCTGCAGATCGGCTCGGTCGAGGACGTCGACATGAGCGAGGCGCTCAGCAAGCTCGGCGCGACGCAGACGGAGCTCGAGGCGTCCTATCGGATGCTCGCGCTCATGCGCGAATTGTCGATCACCAAATACCTGTGAGGACGCAGATGATCGAGACCTCCGGATCCGCGCTGCGCGAGTTCGCCTCCGAAACCAGGGATCCCGAAATCCTGCTCCGCCATGCGCGCCTCGACCGGCAAGCCGGCAAGGACATCGAGGCCATCCAGCGACTGCGCGACGCGGTCAGCATGCGCCCCGACCATCCGGCGATCCATGTCGAACTCGCAGGCGCGCTGATGTCGCTCGGGCATCTCGAGGAAGCCGCCGCGAGCGCGGGCACCGCCGCCAATCTCGCACCTGGGGATATCGGCACCTGGATGACCCTGGGCATGATCCGCTATGCGCAATCCGATCGCGGCGCCGCGCAGGAGGCCTTCACGCGGGCCGTGGCCTGCGATCCCCGTCACCCGCAGGCGTGCAACAATCTCGGTCTCGTCCTGCTCGAGCAGGGGCGTCTGCAGGCGGCCGCCGATGCCTTCATCCGCGCGATCGACGCCAATCCCGGCTATGCGATGGCGTGCAACAACCTCGGTACCGTGTTCGACATGGCGGGCGACTGGGCGGCCGCGGAGACCTGGTTCAACGAAGCGATCGTCCGCAACCCAGCGTATGTCGAGGCGCGGCACAATCTCGCCGCATCGCAGCTGAAGCGCGCCGCCTGGCATCAGGCCGTCGATACGCTCGGCAGCCTGCTGCTGGTTGCCCCGGGCGACACGCGCGCATTGTGGAACCTCTCCGACACGCTGCTGCGGCTGGGTGATTTCGCAGGCGGGTGGAAGCTCTACGAGCACGGCATCGGGCATCGCGACTACCGCGGACCGGCGCGCGCGCGCGCCGTTCTGCCCTACACGTCCACGGCGCGACGCCTGCTCCTGTGGGGCGAGCAAGGTATCGGCGAGGAGATGATGTTCGCGGCGATGCTCGCCGACCTCTCCGCACGCGGGGCCGGTGGCGTCGTGGAATGCGACCATCGCCTCGTTCCGCTGTTCGAGCGCTCCTTCAAGGGCTGGCGCTTCGTTCCGAGCACGACGCCAGCGGCACCTGAGACCGCCGGCCCCTTCGACGCGGCACTGCCGCTGGGCAGCCTCGCACAGCATCTGCGCCCGTCGATCGCAAGCTTTCCGCGGCACGCCGGCTATCTCCGCGCGGATCGCGCGCGCACCGCGGCGCTGCGGCGCCGCTACGCGGGCGATGGCGACGACATGATCGTCGGCATCAGCTGGATGAGCGGCGCCCGACGCGACGCCGTCTTCAAGAGCACCGACCTGCGCAGCTGGGGACCGATCCTGCGTGTGCCCGGCGTGACTTTCGTGTCGCTTCAATACGGGTCCGTCGGACAGCAGATCGCGGCCGCAACGCGCGAACTCGGCGTCACGATCCTCGAAGACCCGGCCATCGATCAGTTGCGCGACGCCGACGGGTTCGCCGCGCAGGTCGCCGCCATGGACCATGTGGTCACGGTCAGCAGCACCGCAGCCCATGTCGCGGGTGCCCTCGGACGCCCCGGCACGGTGCTTCTGCCGGCCGGCCGCGGTCTCAAATGGCACTGGATGACCGACAGGCCCGACACCCCCTGGTATCCGTCCCTCACCCTGCTGCGCCAGAGCGCGCCGGAGAGCTGGGACGGCGTCATCAACGATTGCGCCGAGCGCCTGGCCGCTCGTCGCCAGAACCCCTGAGCGACCAAGGAGACGGAGCATGATCAGGATCTTCATAGGCTACGACCCCCGCGAGACGGTCGCGTACCACGTCTTCGCGCATTCGATCCTTGCCCGCGCGTCGCAGCCGGTGACCATCGCACCGCTGATGCTGACGCAGTTGAACGCGATCCACACGCGGCCGCGTCACGCGCTGCAGTCGACCGATTTCTCCTTCACCCGCTTCCTGGTTCCGTATCTGAGCGGATACGAGGGATGGTCGCTGTTCTTCGACTGCGACATGCTGATGCTCGACGATGTCGCGAAGCTCTGGTCTCTGCGCGACGATCGGCACGCGATCCAGGTCGTGAAGCACAGCCATGTGCCAAGCGAGTCCGTGAAGTTCCTCGGCGCGACGCAGACCCGCTACGCGAAGAAGAACTGGTCGAGCGCGATCCTGTTCAACAACGCGCGCTGCCGCGCCCTCACGCCCGACTACGTCAATGGCGCCAGCGGTCTCGAGCTCCACCAATTCAAATGGCTCGACGGCGATCACGAGATCGGCGATCTGCCGCATCGCTGGAACCATCTGGTCGACTACGATGCCGATCGCCCGGAGAGCGAGATCTCGAATCTCCACTTCACGATCGGCGGCCCGTATTTCGACGCCTACGCCAATTGCTCCTACGCGCCGCTGTGGCGTGCGGAGCGCGACAGCATGCTGAACGCCGAGCAGCGCATGCTCGAACTCCCCAAGGCCGGCTGAACCCGAGGCATCGCGACATGGATCTCCTTTCGACACCGTCCCTCTCCCCGACACTCGACAGCGCGGCCGCGACGGCCCGAAGCTTCGCCGACGCGCGGCGCCACGCGATCTACCAGATCGCGCACACCATCACGCGCGCCTATCCTTTTCCGCATGTCGTGGTCGAGGATGCGTTCCCGCAGAGCTTCTATTCCCGCATCCAGGCGGCGCTGCCGCCCGACGAGGCCTACACCGTCACCGCCCTCGACAAGGCGGGGCGCCCCGATCGCCTCGCGCTGTCCGGGCGACAGGTGCGCGGTGAACGGCTCGATCCGCCGCAGCGCGCCTTCTGGAGCGACGCCTTCGACGCCTTCGACCATCCCGACACCGGCGCGTGGATGATCGCCAAGTTCTACGAGGTGCTTGCCGAGCGTCTCAGCCTCGCCGATCCGGCAACGGGCCGGGAACTGCGCGGAACGGCGACTTTGGTGCGCGAGCGCGGGGCCCGCGGCGAGGCGCCACACACGATGAGTTCCAGCTCCGTGGTCACCGCGTTCTTCCAGCTGCCGCGAAATTCCAACCGCCGCGAGATCGGCCTGAGCCTCTACGCGCCCAAGGACCCCGAGCTTCGCTGCAATGGGGGACGCGCCCATGACCGTGACGCGTTCGACCTGGTCACTACCCTGCCCTACAAGCCGAACACCCTGGTCGTCATCCCCAAGACGGACGCGAGCTTCGTGGGCTTCGAGGCGCTCGAGGATGATGGCGCGACCCGCGACATCCTGCGCTTCGACCTGACGCTGCCGGCCAAGCTGGTCCACTGAGGACGGGAGGCGGATGACCGCGCGCGGCGCGGTCGTCCGCCATCACCCGAAACGGGCGCGCAGCGTCCGTGTCAAGGAGCGGAGGGCGTCCGTCCAGTCTCCGCCCGGGCCCTGATGATGGGCCGTGCTGCCAGGATACCAGGGCGCGGCACCGTCCTCGCCGACCCGCCAGCGCCAATCGATCGGAAATGTCGCAAGAACGTCCGACGCGCGGCCTGCGCCGTAGCGCAGATGCACATTGGCGCTGCTGACGCCGGCATAGCCGTCCAGTTCGGCCATCAGGGCAAGCATCGTCTCCAGATCGTCGTTGATGGCGCCGAGATCGGGGGCGGACCGGCCGAGCCCGGCCTCGAAGGCCGCATGCTCGCCCTCCGCCGCGAGGCGCTGGACCGACACGATCGTGCCGGGCAGATCGCGCAGCGCAGCGCCCAGGGCCTCGGGCGGGACGCTCTTGACGGTATCTTTCCGTCCCTTCTTCCCGCCCGCGCGCCAGGTGGCGCAGACGATCGGCCGCGGCAACGCGCGGAGGATGCCCGCCACCCGGGCGGCCCGCTCCTCCAGGACCGGCAACGGAACCGGCGCCGGCAGATCCGCATCTCCGCAGCCGAGCAGCCAGGGCAGATTTCCAAGGCTCGCAATCTCGCTGCCCGGCGGCGGCGGATAGGCGAAAGCGAAGCCCGCACGCTCGATCATCGCGGCCAGGCGATCGTCGACATCGACGGTGACGGCGGCGCCGCGCGCCTGGATCAGCCGGACGAAGCGCAGGAAGAACAGATGGTCGCCGATCCCCTGCTCGCAGCGGACATGGATCCGGCGACCGGCGAGCGACGCGGGCCAGCGCTCCGTCGGGCGTGCTCCGGTCGCGCTTTCGCGCCAGAGATAATCGTCCCAGGCCTCGCGCAGCCGCCCGAGCCGCAGGAGGCACATCGCGCGATTGGCGCGCGGCATCGCATCCGCGGGCGACAGCGCGACGGCGCGATCGAAATCCACGATCGCCTCGCGGTCGCGGTCGAGCCCGCCCAGCACGACGGCGCGGTTGTTGAACGCAAGCCGAGCTTCCGGCTCGCGCGCGATGATCTCGTCGTACATCGCGAGGCTCTCGGCAAGCCTGCCGAGGCCCGCAACGCATTGCGCAAGCCCGATGCGCGCGAAAATGCTGTCCCCGGCAAGGTCGATCGCATGGCGGAAAGTCTCTGCCGCCGTCGCGAAATCACCGCTCGTCTGCTGCGCCACGGCGAGCTTTTCCAGGCGGACCGGATTATCCGGCGCTTGTGCGACGAGGTCCCGCGCGATCATCGTCGCGTCCTGATGACGGTCCAGTTCGAGCAACGCGTCGATCCGGCGCAGAGCGACCTCCTCCAGGGCCGAGACCCCGGCGAGGCTGGCCATCCTGTCGACGAAGTCAGGCAGACGCTTGGCGTCGCGTGCGGCGGCGAACCAGGTGTCGATCGCGGCACCGGCCGACGGATCGAGGCCATGAGCGCGCTCGACCGCCGCGATCGCCTCCGACGCGCGCTCCGCCCGCAGAAGCGCCTGCGCGAGGCCGAGCCAGCACTCCGCATCGCTGGTCTGCAGGGCAACGGCGGCCATGAAGGCGTCGACGAGGTCCGCGGCGGGAGCGTCCGCACGCGCCAGTTCGACGGCCACGTTCTTGCGCGCGCCGGCATGGCGCGGATCGATCGACAGGGCCCGCCGAAACGCGATCAGCGCCTCGCGTCCCCGCTCGAGCGCGCGCAGGACGACGCCCTGGGTGTTGAAATACATCGCCGTCGGGGGCGCGGCGCGGATCGCGCGGCGCACGAGGTCGTGGGCTTCGTCGTTCCGGCCCTGCTGATGGCGGACCTGTCCGAGCAGATGAAGCGCATCGGCGCAACGCGGCATGAGCGCCAGGGCCTGGAGATAACTCGCCGCGGCGGCATCGAACCGGCCCTCGCCCTGGGCAGCCAGCCCGGCGCGCAGGATCCCCTCCAGGGTCGCCATTCCGCGCGCGCCTGTCATGCCGCGATCCGACCGCGGGCGGTCGTCAGGCGACGGGGGCGGATCAGCGCAGGCCTTCCATGATGTTGCGGTTCACGACGATCAGGGCCTCGAGATTGCCCTTCCCGTCGATGATCGCCGCGGTCTCCCGCCGGACGGAGAGACAGATCCCGATCAACCGCTTGCGAAGATCGATCGGCAGACGATTATCGTCGCCCGACAGGTCGTGAAGGAAGGCATCCCATACCCTCTGGTTCCAGAGGATCGCGTCGAAGACCTTGCGCTTGTCGCCCGGTTCGTCGCGCGCGGCGATCAGCGCTCCGGTCACCTGGGCGAGCAATCGGTATTCGACCTGCCTCTGGCTTTCGACCCGGTTCTGCGTCCGGCCATATGCGACGTAGCTCATGGCTTGCCCGCCAACCTGGCCCGCGTGCCCGGTGCCGGTGCCGGCGCCGACGGCGCGGCGACCTGCAGGATGCTGTCCTCGAGCGCGATGAGTTCGCGGCAGAGCTTGAGACCGGCATAGTACTCGTCCGCCACCGCGAGGCCGCCGATGCGCTCGAGCTTCACCCGCGTGCTGGCAAGCGTGGTCGCGTCGAGATACTCGGTCAGGTAACGGGCAAAGACCTGCGCATGCGCCGCCCGGTTGTCCGGGTCGATATACATGAGCATGAGCGTGAAATAGAGGCGCCGCGCCGGCGTGGTCGCCTCGGATTCCTGCATCACGTCGCGGCCGCGGAGCAGCACGGCCTGATTGCGCAGCGCGAGAGAGGCACCGCTCTTTCCGGCGACCATGACGGCGCCGTTCACGATGAATTTCTCGCCGGGCTTGAGTTCGATCTTCAGGGGCATGGCGGGATCTTCTTCCCGTTTGGTTTATGATTCGTTTACGACGAAGGCGGTGACGCCATCAACCGCGCAGCAGGCTCACCAGGGTCTGCGGCGCCTGGTTGGCGATACCCATCGCCTGCACACCGAGCTGCTGGCGGACCTGCAGCGACTGGAGTTCGGCGGTTTCCTTGGCCATGTCGGCATCGACGAGGGCGCCGAGGCCGATGCGGACCGTCTCCTCGGTCTGCTTGATGAACTCGACCTGGGAGTCGAGGCGCTTGAGATCGGCGCCGAGATTGGCGAGCCCGGTATCAAGCGCCGCCTTGAACGTCGCGAGGTCGCCGAGGCGAGACTGCGCGTCCGACGCGCTGGTGATCGAAGTGACCACGAGATCGGACACGCTCTGCGCGCGGAGCGTGAAGGCCGAGGCGTCGATGTTGGCGACGACGAGCACGTTGGCCGACGCCGAACCGGTGCCGAGCAGGTTGGAACCGTTATACAGGGCGCCGCTCTGCAGGTAGTTGTTGACCTCGGTGACCATCGAGGCCAGGTCGGCGCTGTAGGTGGCACGGCTCGCGCTGCTCAGCGACTCATCCGCCAGCTGCACGATCTTGGCCTTGATGTCCTCGAGGCGCTTGCTGACCGTCTCGCCGGCCTGCACGGCCACGGTCCCGAGGACCTTGGCGGCCTGCAGCGACGCGCTGATCGCCGTGTAGCTCTTGATGTCGGCGCGAAGACCGGCTGCGACCGCATAGGTCGACGCGTCGTCCGTCACCGAGTTCACGCGCAATCCGCTCGACACCCGGTTCTGGACACCGACGATCTCGTTCGAATTCGCCCGCAGGAAGCGCTGTCCGATCAATGCGCCGGCATTGGTGTTCACGGAATTGTTCAACATGACGCGAGGTCCCTTTCTTCTATCGGGAGCCGGTCGGGAGAAGTCCGCGGCCGGCTGTTTCGCGTCTTCCTATGCACCTGCCGTGCCATTCTGTTTTTTTGTTGTTCTACAATGGTTTAATTGGTTTACGTCGATCATTTCGGAGGGTATTTCCGACCCTCCCGGCAGCTTTGACCGGCGGTTCTTGCCGGGTCCGTCCTGCCCCGTAGCGACCGGCGGGCCGGGCCCGGAAACCAAGCCGTCCAGAAACGAAGAAGCCCGGAGCGGTGCCCGTTCGCGCGGGCGCCGCTCCGGGCTTCGAGGCCCGGTCGCCAGTGCGGGCTGGATCAGCCGCGCAGCAGGCTCAGGAGGGTCTGCGGCTGCTGGTTCGCGATGCCGATCGCCTGCACGCCCAGCTGCTGGCGGACCTGAAGGGCCTGAAGCGCGGCGGTCTCCTTCATGAACTCGACCTGGGCATCAAGACGCTTGAGGTCTGCGCCGAGATTGGCGAGGCCGGTATCGAGAGAACCCTTGAACGTCGCGAGGCTCGCCAGGCTTGCCTGCGCCGCGGAGGCGTTCGCGATGCTGGCGAGTCCCAGGTCGGAGACAGCCTGGGCGCGCATGGTCAGCGCCGAGGCGTCGATATTCGCGACCACCAGGACGTTGCCGGAACCCGATCCGGTGCCCAGCAGGTTCGAGCCGAAATAATTCGCCTGATCGAGATAGCCGTTGACCTCGGTGACCATCGAGTTGAGGTCGGCATTGTAGGTCGCGCGGCTGGAGGAACTCAGCGACTCGTCGGCGAGTTGCACGACCTTCGCCTTGATATCCTCGAGCCGCTTGGAGATCGTCTCGCCGGCCTGGACCGCGACCGTGCCAAGCACCTTGGCCGCCTGCAGCGACGCGGCGATCGCCGTGTAGCTCTTGATGTCGCCGCGCAGCCCTGCGGCCACCGCGAAGGTCGATGCATCGTCCGTCACCGTGTTGACGCGCAGGCCGCTCGAGACGCGGTTCTGGACGCCGACGATCTCGTTCGAATTGGCGCGCAGGAATTTCTGGCTGATGATCGAGCCGGAATTGGTGATCACGGAATTGTTCATGACAGACGCACTCCATTCTGGTGTCCGGGAGTGCCTCTGGCCGTATCATCCGGCAGACGCGATCTCCACGATCTCGCGGAGGTCAAAGCATGTGCCGTGCCAGGTCGTTTTTTCGTTTTATTTCATTGCGTTAGGCCGTTTTTTTTCAGACGGCGCGGGCGGCAATCACGAACCCCCGGCAAGAATGACCGGTCGATTTTGCCGGGTCGGCAGGAGGATTCGGCCCCCCGAAAGAAAACGAGCGGTCGCCTCGCGGCGACCGCCCGGGTAGCTGCATCGGAGGCGGCCGGTCGAGGACCGGCCGCTTCGATGCGATGGCGTCAGCGGAACAGGCCCAACAGCGTCTGCGGCTGCTGGTTGGCGATGCCGATCGCCTGCACACCGAGCTGCTGACGGACCTGGTTTGCGGACAGCTGAGCCGACTCCCGGGCGAGATCCGCGTCCACAAGCGCGCCGAGGCCGATACGCACGGTTTCCTCGGTCTGCTTGACGAACTCGGTCTGAGACTTGATCCGCGTGAGATCAGCCCCGAGATTGGCCAGCGCCGTGTCGAGCGAAGCCTTGAACGAACCCAGCGACGTCAGCGCGATCTGCGCCACCGAGTTGTTCGTGATCGTGCCAGCGAAAGACAGGTCCGTGACGTCGTTGTTACGCAGCGACACGGTCGAGCCGTCGATGTTGCTCACGATCTGGATGTCTCCGCCCCCGGATCCCAGCAGGTTCCTGCCGGTGTACTGGGCCTGTGCGAGATAGCCGTTCACCTCCGCCACCATCGACGTCAAGTCGGAGTTGTACGTGC
>CAYSUY010000007.1:0-49413 GCA_964434345.1 uncultured Acetobacteraceae bacterium | reverse complement strand
GCGTCTACGTGAACTCGCCATCCGAGAAGGAGGCGTTCCGCAAGCAGACGCAGCAATCGGTCATCGACTTCATCTCGACCCAGGCCGGCAAGGAGGTCGTCGACAAGGTGGTCGCCGCGGCCCAGGAAGCCAATCGCCGCGTCTACGGCGAGTGATCTCGGCGGTGCGGGCGGCGCGCGCAGGCGTGCCGCCCCGTTCGGGGAGGTTGGGATGAAGGCATTGCGCGAAGGCGTCCGGCGGCTCGTTCATGCCGTCGATGGACTCTGCGGTGCGCTGCTTGCGGCGATCGTCGTGCTCAACCTCGTCGCCGTGTTCCTGCGCTATGTCGTCTTCGTTCCGCTGTCGTGGAGCGAGGAGGCGATCCGCTACCTCTCGGTGTGGATGACGTTGATCGGAGCGGCCGCGGCGAGCTGGTACGACGAACACATGGACATGAACATGTTCGCCGACATGGGCGGCCCTGCCTTCCGCGCGTGGCACCGCGCGATCCTGCACACGCTGACCGCCGTCTTCGCGGTCTTCGTGACCTGGCAGGGGACGAGGTATTGCATGCTCAACGGCACGCAGACCGCACCGACCTCGGGACTGCCGATGCTCTACGTCTACGGCGCCCTGGCGATCGGCGGCGCCCTGATGCTCGTGGTGTCTCTGGTGAAGATCCATGACAGCTTCGTGCCGCCCGACAAGGACGAGACCGGGACGAGGGCGGTGCTGTGACCTCGCTGTCCATCGCGCTCGCGATCCTGCTGCTCGGCGGCCTGCCGATCGCGTTCTCCTTCGGCCTCGCGGCGCTCGTCGGGCTGTGGTTCGAGCAACTGCCCTTCCTCAATCTCGCGTCGCGGATGTTCGCCGGCCTCGACAGCTTCGTGCTGCTGGCCGCGCCCTTCTACATCGTCGCGGGCGAGTTGATGAACCGCGGCGGCATTTCGGACCGGCTCATCCAGCTCTCGACCATGCTGGTCGGCCGCATCCGTGGCGGCACGGCCTATGCCGTGATCGTCGCCTCTGTCCTGTTCGCCGGGATCTCCGGGACCGCGATCGCGGACATCGCCGCGCTCGGCCAGATCTTCATCAATTCGATGCCCAAGGAAGGCTACAGCAAGGCTTTCGCGGCGGCCCTCGTCACCGCCGGCTCGATCATCGGACCGATCATCCCGCCCTCGGTGATCATGGTGCTGTATGCGGCGGTAGCCGACGTATCCGTCCTGCGGCTGTTCCTGGGCGGCGTCGTGCCCGGCCTGCTGCTCGGGCTTGCCTGCGGCGCGATCGTCTTCGTGAAGGGGCTGCGTGGCGAGTTGCCGCGCAGTTCGATGATCGTACCCCCGGCCCAGCGGCCGCGCGCGCTGCGCGACGGACTGCTCGTTCTGACGTTGCCCGGCTTCATCGTCTTCGGAACCCTGTCCGGCGTCTTCACGCCCACCGAGGCCGGCGGCATCGCGGTCGTCTACGCGCTGTTCCTGAGCACCGTCGTGTTCCGGCATCTCGACCTTGCCGGGCTGTTCGCGGCGTTCCGCGCGGCGGCGCGTCTGACCGCGGGGCTGTTCTTGCTGATCGCGACGGTCGAAGTGGTCAACTATGTGCTCATCCTCGGCGGCATCGAGGATTGGACGCGCGACCTCGTCAGCGTCTTCAAGGCGTATCCGACGCTGTTCCTCGTGACGTGCGTCGTCGCATTCCTGATCATCGGACTCGCGCTCGACGCCGGTCCCGCGCTGCTTCTGCTCGCGCCGATCCTGCTGCCGATCTCGCGCCAGATGGGGATCGACGACATCCATTTCTCGATGGTCATGATCGTGTCGACCACGCTTGGCCTGATCTCGCCGCCGGTCGGGATCTGCCTCTTCGTCGCCTGCCGGATCGGGAACATGACGCTGGGCGCGCTGTGGCGCGAGCTCAGATGGTTCTTCTATGCCGAGATCGGCGTGATTCTCCTTCTGTGCTTCTTTCCAGTCCTGTCGACCGGTCTGCCCAACCTGCTGCGGCCCTGAACGCCTCGGGAGGGCGTCATGAAGATCACCAAGGTCGAGACCCTCTGGTTCCAGGCCGTGCCGGAGGCGGAGTGGGTGCGCGAGAACGGCACCTCGCGTCAGGCGCTGCCGAACAATCTCTGGGTCAAGATACACACCGACGACGGCCTGGTCGGTCTGGGAGAGACCTATTACCTGCCGCGGGCGGTGGCGTCGGTCATCCACGACGTCTTCGCGCCGCTGCTGCTCGGGCGGGATCCGCTGGAGATCGAGAACCACTGGAACAACATGTTCTCGCTGGTCAATTTCTGCGGCTTCGCGGGCGCGGAGATGCGCGCGATCTCGGCGATCGACGTCGCGCTCTGGGATCTCGCGGGACAGCATCTGGGCAAGCCGATCTACACGCTTCTCGGCGGCCGCAACCGCGACCGCATCCGCATCTACAACACCTGCGTCGGCTATGGGCGCTATCCGGACTATCAGGCCTGGACGTCGGGGCGCGCGGGCGAACTCGCGCAGGAGCTGGTCGCGCAGGGCATCACCGCGATGAAGATCTGGCCGTTCGACGCCTTCGCCTCGACCCTTTCGGGGCCGTCGCGCCTGCGCGAGCCGTTCACGATCTGGGGCGCGACGCATGCCGGCGGCATCCTCTGCCACGACATCTCGAACGACGACCTGCGGCGCGGGGTCGCGATCATCGAGGACATCAGGCGCGCGGTCGGCGACCGCATCGCGATCGCGATCGAGGGGCATGCGCGCTGGGATCTTCCCACCGCGACGCGCATCGCGCGGGCGATCCAGCATCTCGACATCATGTGGATCGAGGAGATGATGCCGCCGGACAACGCAGACGCCTATGTCCGGCTCAAGGCGGCGACGACGATTCCCGTCTGCCAGAGCGAGCGCGTCTTCACGCGGTGGAACTTCCGGCACTATGTCGAGAAGCCGGCTGCGGACATCATCATGCCGGATTTCGCCTGGGGCGGCGGGATCACCGAGGGGCGGAAGATCTGCAGTCTCGCCGACACCTATTACCTGCCCGTGACGTCCCATGACACGATCGGACCTGTCGCGCTCTGGTCGGCGGCGCATCTGATGCTGCACGTGCCCAACGCCTACGTGATGGAGACCGTGCGCGGGTATGTCGACGGCTGGTACGACGATGTGCTGACCGACCGGATCCCGATCGCCGACGGCCATCTCACCCTGCCAGACCGGCCGGGGCTGGGGACGCGCATGCGCGACGACCTGCCGAGCCGTCCCAATGCGCGGGTCGAGGTCACGACGCTGGACGACCTGCGCCGCTGGTGAGCCGCGCGGCCAGTTTGGCCAGGGCGTGGCGCAGCAGCAGGCGCGGTGGAAGTTTCATCCAATGGGCGCGCAGGACCAGTGCCCGTGCGGCGAGGCGTTCGGCCAGGCCGCGCGGCGCGCGGCCGCTGGCGCGGAGCGCGCTTGCCATCGCGGCATCGGTCGTCCGTCGCAGGGCACGCGGGCCGGCCGCGCGTGCGAGCGCCTCCGACAGATGGGCTGGAACCGGCGTGCCCAGGAGCGTGGCGGTCTGATGCAGGCCGTGGCGCGCCGGCCGCTGGAGGCCGAACTGTCCGATCCGTGCCTCCAGCCCCGACCAGAAGCCGGGCAAAGGCCCGAAATGCCGCAGCAGGTCGTCGAGGTCGACGAGTTCGCGCAGGCTGTGGCGGAACTCGCCGTCCTGGACGTGATGCAGGATGCAATGGAGCGTCATGTCGGCTGGCGCGAGGACACGCAAGCCTGGGGCCCTGGCGAGGGGATGTGCCGCGGCGATCAGCATGTCGGGGTCCGGACTGAGCCGTCCCAGGGGTGGCAGGATAGCGTGGTGGACATCCAGCACGGTGCCGCGTTCCCGGTGACGCAGCGGCGGCAATTCGTGCATCCAGGCGCGGAAATAGCGCCGCTCGTGCGGTTGCAGACGGATCTCGTCCCAGCCCTCGGCACGCAGCCGCGCCTCCACCTCGGCGAGAGCCTGTCGAGGCACGAGGATGTCGATGTCGCCAGGCCGCCGTCCGTCGGCCGCCGGGAGCCTCGCGAGCGCATAGGCCGCGCCCTTCAGCAGGACCGGCGTCCCGGCCGTCCCTCGCAGCGCCCGTCCCAGGCGGTCCGCCTCGAAGCAGGTGCGGCGCCGGTGCGCCGCCGCGCCGCGCGCGTCCGCGTCGAGGATGTCGCGCAGACGCTCCGGCAGGTGCCCCCATGCCTGGCCGCGCCGCGCGCGCGCCGCGATGCGGGCGAGCAGATCCGCCGCGCGCGCCCGTTCGACGAAATCGGTCTGGCGCGTGGCATCGAGACGCATGAGCGTCGCGGGATCGCGCAGTGCGGCCAGGAGGTCGCCGCCGGCCTGGTCCCGGATCATCCGGCCCAGGTGGCCGCGATCCGGTCGAACCAGTCGAGGGCCTGGTCCGTGTCGCCATAGGTCAGTTGCCATCCCGCGACCTTGTCCGCGATGCCCGCGACGCAGCGGAACCCGTCGATGCCGAGCGCGCCGTAGTTCATCGCGTGACCGGCAAGCGCGGCATGGATGCGGACGGGATCCAGCGCTTGCGCCGCGAAACCGCTGTCGCGCGCGTAGCGGGGCAGCACCACAAGGGCCGGCGGCGCATATTCGTCGGAACGCCGGACCGCGTCGCCGGGGGCCGCCATGTAGGACAGCGTGCCCTTCGCCGCGCCTTCGAACGCGGGCGCGAAGACGGCGTCGGGAAAGACCGTACGGGCGAGGGCGATGCCGTCGTTCTTGAGCGACAGCGCGCGCGGCAGCGGGCGGCAGTGCCCGGAGCGCGGGTCGATCACCGCGAATTCGTCGGAGAACAGGCGCCATCCCCGTGCGACGAGAAGCGCACACAGCGTCGTCTTGCCTGCACCCGACGCGCCCGGCAGGAGCAGGGCCCGCCCGTGCCGCTCGACGATCGCGGCGTGCAGGAGGAGGTAGCGATGGGCGCGCGTCGCCACGACCCAGTTCATGCCCCATTCGAGCATCGGCACCGCCATGCGATCCGACAGCGGATACATCACGGGGCGGCCGTCGATCGCGAGCCGCGCCTGCCGCATCCATGGCCGGCCACGTCGCCTTTCGACATGGATGGAGACCGTGGATTCCGCGCATTCGGCGGGCGCGCAGCGATGATCGCCGTAGAGGCGCAGCAGATGCGGCGCGAGACGCTTGGCGTCGCCGCGCAAGCGCGTGACGAACGGACCCGTGCGCAGATGGAGGCCGGATCCGCCGAGAAGCGCCGCGATGCCGTCGTCGCCGATATCGCGCAGTCGCATCACGAATCGCCCTCGACAAGGCCCAGCTGTTCCAGTTCGCGCAGCGTCGCCTCGACGCCGTGGTCCCAGCCCTCGACCGGGCCAGGTGGAAGGTCTGCCGCGAGCCGCCGCGCCAGCGCCCGCGTGGTCGACGGCCTGTCGAACAGCGCAAGCAGCGTCGCCGTCGCAAGGCCACCCAGGACATGGGTTTCTCCGGACAGGGCGTTGAACGCGACAGCCCGGTCGTTCCAGACCCGGATCAGGTCCGGGCGCGCGCCGAGGCATTTCCAGGTCTGCATCGCCGTCCTCCGTGTCGCCCGTCAGGGCGGCTCCACGGCGTTGAGATCGAACCCTGGGTTGCCCGAACTCCAGCACTCCATGCTGATCTGGGAGCGGGGAACGACGACGCCGGTGTCGACGATGCTGCCGGAGACGGGATCGTAGATCCGCCGCGTCACCGTCAAGGGTCCCTGCCCGGTGACGGTGTAGGTCTTCTCGAAGCAGGTAAGGGACACGGCCCAGGCGCGTCCCGTCATGAGCGTCGCGGCGGCGGGTGCACCGATCGCCAGGGCGTGGCTGGCGCCGCGAAGCAGGGCGCGCCGTGTCGTGTCGTCCGGCCTGGCGCCACGGCGCCTCGTCGAGATCCTGTCCATATGTCCAGCGAAGCCTTTCGTCGCCCGTCGATCAACGCAGCGAAAGGCTTAGTCCGATCCGGTCGTCCCGGCCGGCGAACCAAGTATCCATCCGCTCCACGATCCGGTCGGCGGCATGCCCGTCCCAATGCAGCGGGCGTCGGCCTCGCGGCCAGCGTCCCGCGAGCACGTCCTCGATCGCTGCGTCGAGCGCGGCGGGCTTCACCAACCGGTTGGAGCCCTGATCGACGGTGATCGGCCGCTCCGTGCTCTCGCGGAGTGTCAGGCAGGGAATGCCGAGATAGGTGGTTTCTTCCTGCACGCCACCGGAATCGGTGATCACGCAGCACGATTTCTCGACCAGGGCCATGAACGCGACGTAGCCGAGCGGCTCGATCGCCCGGATGCGCGGCTGCGCGGCGATGACGCGGTCGAGGCCGAACGCTGCGAGCCGTCCGCGCGTGCGCGGGTGGACGGGAAAGACGAGGTCGATGCGCGCGGCGGCACGGCAAAGCCCCGCCACAAGTTCGCTGAGCGCGTCGCGGCGATCGACATTCGCGGGGCGATGCAGCGTCACGACTCCATAGCTGCCCGGCGCGAGGCCGAGCGCCGCCGGTCCGGGATCGCGTGCGATCAGCGGGCGCATCATCTCGTAGGAGTCGATCATCACGTTGCCGACGCAGGCCACCCGCTCCGGCGGAGCGCCCTCGGCGGCGAGATTGGCGTCCGCATCCACCGACGGTGTCCAGAGGAGGTCGGCGATCGCGTCGGTGGCGAGGCGGTTGATCTCCTCGGGCATGCTGCGGTCGCGGCTGCGCAGCCCGGATTCCAGATGGGCACAGGCGATCCCGAGCTTCGCCGCGACGAGGGCCGCGGCGAGGGTGGAGTTCACGTCGCCGACGACGATCGTCATGTCCGGCCGCTCGGCCTCGCAGAGGGTCTCGTAGGCGACCATGACGGCGGCGGTCTGCGTCGCATGGCTGCCGCTGCCGACACCAAGGAAATGGTCCGGAGCGGGAAGCGAGAGATCCTGGAAGAAGGCGTCGGACATGTTGGCGTCGTAATGCTGGCCCGTGTGGACGAGGATCGGCCTGTAGCTTTCCGGGCGACGGCGCAGCGCGTGGTAGACGGGCGCGACCTTCATGAAATTCGGACGCGCGGCCGCCACGAGGTGGATGCGACGCACCGCACCGGGGACGGGCTCGGGCGGGGCGAATTCGGCGGCGTTCGGCATGGCGGGGAGCCTCCTGGTTACGCCGTCCGCGCCGGACGTGGCGCGGATCGGTGGCGATAGGGTGCGGCGGCCGGCGCTTCCTCCGGCCTTGGCCCGCCGACTTGATCGGGCGCGATGCGGGAATGGAGCCGCCGATGTTCGATGCCCAAATGCCTCAGGCTGGAAACGGTTCCGCACGCGCGGGTATGCGAAGCGCCTACGCCATCGAGTACGCCGCGCCGGACGCGGTTGCCGAGGAATGGCGCGTGGCGCATGCCGCCGACGCGGGACTGGCGCGTGCGTCGCCTTTTCTGTCGCCGTCCTGGATGCGCGCGTGGTTCGCGGCGACCCGTGCGCAACCCGTGCTGCTGCGCGCGGCCGTGGCCGGTCGCGCCGATGCGCTGGGCTGGCTCTGTCGCGCGCCGGACACGGGCGGGCGCCGTATCTTCGCGCTCAACGAATGCGGCGACGATGCGCGCGACGTGCCCTGCATCGAACATAACGGCCTGGTCGGCTGGGCTGGCGCGAGCGACGAAGTCGAGCGTCTCGCGCGCCATATCCTGGCCGCGCGACGGATGGACGGACCGCTCGCCGGATGGGACGAACTGCGCCTCGGCGGCGTTCCGCGGGCCTGGGCCGGTGCGTTCGCCGCGGCCGGTGCCTGGGTGTCGGTGCGCGCGGCGCAACCGGTCTTCGTCGCCGACCTCGCCAGCCTGCGCGATCGCGGGGATGCGTTGGCCGCCATGGGGGCCGAGACGCGGCGTCAGATCCGTCGCGCGCGCGCCCTCTACGCGCGCGACGGCGCGGTGACGATCGAGCGGGTCCTTGCGGCGGCGGAGCGCGATGCGACACTCGCCAGTCTCGTTGCGCTGCATCAGGCACGCTGGACGACCGCCGGCCAACCCGGTGCCTTCGCCTCGCCCGTTTTCCGCGATTTCGTCGAGCGGCTCATCGCGGGAGGGATGCCGGGCGGCGAGGTGGAACTGCTTCGCGTATGTGCGGGCGGACGGACGATCGCCGTGCTGCTCAATCTCGTCGCCGGCGGCGTGGTGGCGAATTACGTCGCGGGCGTCGCGATGGAGACGGATAACCGCCTGAAGCCGGGGCTCGTCGCCCATGCCATGGCGATGGAACTCCATATGGCCGAAGGGCGCGGCAGCTACGATCTGCTCGCAGGCGAGTCCCGCTACAAGCGCAGCCTCGCCGCCCGCAAGGGCGATCTGGTCTGGCTTACCGTCCGCCCGCCCGGCGTGCCAGCGGTGCTTGCGGCGGCGCGCGGCATGCTTGGCCGTTTGAAGCGGGCCGCTCTGACGATGCGGTCGCTCAGCCAGGCCGACCTCGCGCAAGAAGCCGGACGCCGCGCCTGACCAGCGACGGCGCGAGATGGCGGACGGCCGCCGCCGCGCCGCGCAACGTCGCGAGGTTCCCGGCCATCAGCGCCGCGACCGGTCGGCGGCACGACAGCCACTGACGCTTGTAGGCGTCGTCGCCGCGGCCGAAATCGATTTCGTCGACCGCGCGGGCCTCGAGCGCCGCGCGGATCATCCAGGCCGTGAGGACCGTACCGGGCGACAGGTCGCGCAGCGCCTCGTCATGGGCCAGCTTCGCGATCGTCGCGCGCCGCTTCCAGACCAGCCAGATCTGCGCCGCGACCGGCTCTCCGTCGAGCGCGGCGACGCCGATGCGGATGCGGCCATCCCGCGCCATCCCGCGGACGAAGGCGCCGATGAACCGGGGAAAGGGTTCGGCATCCTTCCAGCTGCGCCGGTGGACGGATTCATAGGCTGCGATCGCGGGTTCGAGTTCGTCCGGCGTCGTCGCGAGCGCGAGCGTGGCCCCGCGCCGCGCGAGAAACCGGCGCGTCCTGCGGTCGATCGTCGCGCGCAGACGGCCGTCGCGTCGCGCGAGATAGGCGTCGTATCCGAGACCCGCGACGCGTTCGTGCCAGTTCCCGAATTGCTCGTAGCCCTGCGTCCACCAGCCATGCCGGCGGAGAGCCGCGGCAAGCAGGCCTGGTGCGCCGTCGCACGCCTGCATGGTCTGGAGATGGAGCGTGTCCACGCGCGGCCTGCATGCGGCGAGCGCGGCTGCGAGGCGTGCGGCCTGCGCCTCCACATGCAGCGAACCGGCCAGCGGCGTGAAGTCGCAGCTGTAGAAATTCGTCCAGGATTCCAGGTGTCGGCCAGATCGATCCTGGCGCAGCGCGAGCGGCGCGATCAGTCCGCCATCCTGGCTCGCGATGATGAACGGGCTTTGCTGCTGCGTGGCGCAGGCCTCGGCAAGGATCGCGAACCACGCCGCGCCATGAAAGGGGCTCGCGGTGGCGTCGCTCGCGAAGCGGGCGGCGGCCTCCGGGGGGAGCTCCTCCAGCGCATGGAGTATCGAGACAGGTGTGGCGCCGCGATCCATGCGCGGAGATTAGAGGCGCGGTGCGGCCGCGCGGCGCGTGCGAAGGACCTAAGCCGGAGGATCGACGGGGGTGGCTCCGCGTCTCACCCTGCCTCGCGGTCGAGATCCAGCAGCGCATTCGCCGCGCCAAGCGCTTCCAGCATCCAGCGCTCCTGCCGGTCGAGCAGGGCCCGCTGTGCCGCCAGACCCGCTTCGAGCGTCGCGATGCGTTCGGAAAGAATGACGAGTTCGGACGTGATGGTCGCCCGAGCGGGCTCGGTGCGATCCGTCGTCCCGCGCGGCGCGGCATCGGCGGAGGCGTCCGACATGTCAGCGACGGGCGGCGTGTCCGGGGGCGGGGGCATGTCCTGCGACGTCGTGGCGGCGGCTGGCGCGGGCATCGTCGCCGAAGGGTCGAGTTCGGCGCGCAATTCCCCGGCGACGCGCTCGACATGGCGCCCGTCGAGCCGATGCATTTCCTCGAGATAGCCCAGCAGGAACAGCCGCGAGCAGAGCGTGTTGATGCGCCGCGGTATTCCCTGCGTCGCGGCATGGATGGCGACGAAGAGATCCGGCGACAGCGCGGGATCGCCGCTCCAGCCGACTGCCCTCAAACGATGCTCGACATAGGCGCGGATCTCGCCAGGAGCGAGAGGCCCGAGGTGGTAGGACGCGATCACCCGCTGGCGCAGCTGGTCGAGATCTGGAGACGCGAGCGTCGTGCGGAATTGCGGCTGGCCGAGCAGGAAGCTCTGCAGCGGTGCCTGCGCGCCCGACTGGAAGTTCGACAGCATGCGCAATTCCTCGAGCGCCGCGACCGAGAGGTTCTGCGCCTCGTCGACCACCAGCAGGCAGCGCTTGCCCATCGCCTGGTTGGCGAGCAGGAAGCTCTCCATCTGGCGCAGGAGCGCGGCCTTGCTCGCGTCGGCGATGGGCAGCCCGAACGCCGCTGCGACCATCCGCAGCATGTCGTCGCAGCCGAGCTGGGTCGAGACGACGCGCGCCGCGACGTAGCGCTGCTTGTCGAGCGTCGCGAAGAGATGGCCGACCAGGGTGGTCTTGCCGGCGCCGACTTCACCGGTGACGATGATGAAGCCTTCGCCCTGGGCAAGGCCGTAGGTCAGGTGCGCGAGCGCCGTCCGGTGCACCGAGCTTTCGAAGAAGAAACGGTGGTCGGGCGAGAGTTGGAACGGGGCAGCCGTCAGTCCGTAGAATGATTCGTACATGGGCGCCCGGTGCGGCCTCCTCGCTAGAACGTCTTGCGCAGGGTCACGAAGAGGACGGTCTCCGAGTAGGCGCCCGTGATCTCTCCGGGCGAGATCTGCGGCCCGGAGACATCGCGTCGGAGATGCGCGAGGCCGATGCCGCCGCGCAGCGTCTCGTTGAGATCATGGTCGACGCCGACACGCATGCCGACCGTCTTGCTCGTCCCCTTCTGTGTCGCGCCACCGGCCCCGTTGGGATCGGTGCGGGTATTCGAATAGGAGATCTGCGCGTTTCCGGCGATGACCTCGCTCAACCGCCGCTGCCAGCCCAGCAGGATCGCGTCTGTCGTGTCGTCGCGGCCCGGTGCCGCAACGACGCCGCCGAATTCCGTCTCCCGCAGGACATGCTGGGCCGATACGGTCACGGTGTCGCGTTGCATGGGCAGGCGCAGCGACAGCGTGAGGCCGCGGCTGAGGAAGGTGCGATCGCTCTGATCGAAGAACGGATCGCGACCCACGAAGGGCAATCCGGTCCGGGTGTCGATCAGGGCTCCCGACGGATCCCGGGTGAGGAACGAGAAGCCGGAGGCGGATTGCAGCGCCTGATTTTCGACGGTCTCGCGATAGGCGAGGGTGAGGGCGGTGCCGGCCTCGGTCGCGGCGGTCAGCGACGACGCCCAGTTCGGACCGCCATAGCGTTCGCCATAGGTGAGCTCGAAGCTCGTCCGCTGCGACGGGGTCAGCCGGACGCCGCCATTCCAGAACGACCCGTCGAGGTCCTTGCGGAAGCCGCTGGATTCTATGTGGTCGTAGCCGAGCGTGCCGAGCAGCGACAGCCATCGGGTGACGACGTAGCTCGGCTGCGCGCTGGCGCTTTGCCGGCGCAGGCTGGTTGCCGAACCGCCGGCGCCCGGGGTCGCGCCGCCACCATTCGACACGCGCGTCTCGGCATGGTCGGCGGCGAGGCGCCAGCGCAGGCGATTGAAATTCTCTCCCCCCGCCACGAAGCCCGAGGCCTGATGGATGTCGGTGTCCGAGAGCAGCGCCGGCGCCGGCGCGGTGTCGATGTCGCCACGATCGCGGGTCACCGCGACCTGGCTGAAGCGGTATCGCGCCTCGGCTTCGGCCCAGGGACCGAAGCGCGTGCGCCAATAGGGGGAGACGCTGTAGGAGGTGAACTGCGACGATGCGCCGCCGAGCGTCCGGTCGATCGCCGAGGCGCGACCGCGCGCAAGGACCGGGCTTTCGCCCGCGAAGGCGCCGAGATCGAGAAAGAGCCGGTCCTCGACGAATTCGACGCGCCCCGTTCCGCGCAGATTGTGCCGGAAGCCGTTGAGGTCGTCGGCGCGCGCATAGGCGTCGTAGGCGAGCCCGTAGTCGATGTCGGCCAGGACGCGGCCGCCCTGCGCCTTGAGATCGATGCCGGGTGCGATGCGTGTCACGAAATCGGACGTCTTGCTGCCGCGCGACAGCCGCGCGTTGTCGGTGAACGCCTCCCTGGCCTCGATGCGTGGCGTGATTTTCCATTCGGCCGCCTGGGCGCCCGAAATGGAGAGGACGGCCAGGGCGATCGCGCCTTGGGCCAGCGGGCGGAACGGAAATGCGGCGCTCATGCCGTTTTCTAACACGCCCGGAATCCCGCGTCAGGCCTCCTTGCGGGGCGCGACGGCTGTCCCGCGCTGCGCATAGGCGTACCCATATTGGCCGAATTCCTCCGCCCCGAGCGATCCACGGGCCTTGTTGAGGACAAGGCTGATCGACGGGCAGCGGCCGATCAGCGCGAGCGCGCTGCGGATCGCGCGCGTGTTGGTCTGGTCGGCTTCGACCACGAAGAGCGCCTGGCCGGCATGCAGCGAAATGACGCTGGGCTCGGACGAGGCGAGCGCGGGCGGCGTGTCGATGATGGTGATGCGGTCCGGATAGCGTCGCGCGAGGTCGTCCAGAAGCCGCGCCATGCCGTGCGAGGCGAAGAGCTCCGGTGCGCTCGTGCTCCGGGTGCCGGCGGGGATCACCGCCAGATTGGTGAGATTTGCCGCACGGATCATCACGTCGCCAGGATCGAGCGCGGGGTCCGCCAGCAGATCGGTCAACCCGCGCGTGGCGCGCAGGCCGAGCGTGGGGACAACAGAAGGATGCCGTACGTCGGCGTCCACCAGCAGCACGCTGTAGTCGCGTTCCTGCGCGATCGACAGGGCGAGGTTGCAGGCGACGAAGGTCTTGCCTTCGCCCGGTCGCGCCGACGTCACCATCACGACATTGCGGTTGGTGGCCGTGCCGTGACCCTGCTTGAAGGCCTCGATCAGCACCGGACGCTTGATGATGCGGAACTGCTCGGCAAGCGGGCTGTATTCGGAATCCGGCGTTATGTAGCCGCCACGCTCGAGGGCGCCGAAATCGAGATCCTGCCTGACCGAGCGACCGGCCCAGTCTCCACGTGCCGGCTCACGTGGCGGTCGGGTGCTCGCCACGGCTCCCGCTGGTCCGAGCCCGCCGGACGATGGGGTGCCGCCGGTCTCGCGCAGACGGCGCGCGGCACGTTCGATCATCGAGCCGCCTTCGGCGCGACGGAGACTCTCGCCCGCGCTCTGGGCGATCGTCGCGGTGGTCGCGGTCTGCGGGGACGTCGGGGTATCGGCGGGGGGGTGCGTCATCTTGCCTCGGCCAGTATCCGGGTGAAGGTGAAGCGGTCGATCTGGAGTGCCTCGAGCCGGAGCGGCAATCTGGAACTCGCGACGAGCAACCCGCCATAGAGTCCGATCAGCGCCAGCGCTGCGGCACCGAAGGCGACGGCGCCGAGCATCCGGCGACGGCGCAGGACGGGCGTGTCGCGTGCGGCGACCATGCCGAGGACGGGCAGCGCGAAGACCTCCCGCAGCCGATCGATCGCGGAAAAGGAATCCTGGAACTGAGCGAGCAAAAGCGATGCGCCGGCGCCGATGGCGAGGCCCGCCGCCAGAACCCCTGAGAACAGGAGCAACCGGTTCGGCGCGCTCGGCTCCACGGGAAGGCGCGGCGGATCCACGATGCGGAACTGGACCGTGTCCGTTCGTTCCTCCGCGGCCTGGGCGAGGCGCGCCTGCTCGCGGCGGGCCAGCAATTGTTCATGATTGCCCTTCAGAACGGCGTAGTCGCGGTTGAGGTTTGCGAACTGCGCCTCGATGTCGAGCGCTCGCTGCGCCATGCCGCGCAGCTTCTCGATCTCGGAATCGCCCTGCTCCAGACGCCTTTGCAGGGTCGACAGCCGTGTCTCCTCGTCGACAAGACGCAGCCGAAGCTGTTCGTGGACGAGATTTGGAACCTGCGTGATCGTCTGACGCGTCTGCCCCTCGGCGGTGCCGGCCACGCGCGGCTGGGCCTGGAGCGTCGCGACGAGCCGTCGCGCCGCGACGACGTCCGGGTGCTGCTCGGTGTAGCGCAGCAGAAGCGCATCAACCTGACGCCGTGCCTCCTGAAGCTGTCGCTGCGCCTGCGCGGCCTCCACGTTGCCGGGGCCTGCGGCGGTTCCCCGCAGGTCCCTGGTCTCGGGCGTGGCGTCCAGCTGGACGCGCAGGTTGTCGTAGCGGATCCGCGTGTCGGAAAGATCCATCGCGACCTTGGCGCGATCCGATGTCGCGGTCGCGATGCGCTGGCTGAAGGTTCCTCCGCCTTCGACGACGTCCATGTTGCGCTGGCGGAATTCCGCGAGGCGCTGCTCCGATGCTTGCAGAGCGGCTTCGTATTCCTTGATCTGCTGATCGAGGAAGCCCTGCGCCTGCACCATGTCCCGCCGCTTCGAGCCCAGCTGGCTCTCCACGAAGATCGTCAGAAGGGACTGGACGACGCGCTGCGCGATACGCGGATCCGGATCGTCATACGTGAGGCGGAAGAGATTGCGTGCCGAATCGGCGCGCATCGTCGTGCCCTGTTGCAGCCGATCGACGATGGCCTCGCGCTGTGCGGCGTCCTGCACCTGCAGGTCGAGATCGGTCATGCGCACGACCTGCTGCAGGTTCGGTCGGCTGAGCAGCGTGCGCTGCATGATCTGGACCTGCTGGTCCACGTTCGCGCGGACAGCGATGCCGTGCAGCAGCGGCGCGAGCAGCGTATCGGTGTCGACATAGATCCGCGCCTCCGCCTGGTAGCGGTTGGGGAGCACGGCCACGATGGTCCATCCGCACACGCAGACGAGCCAGGCGACGGCCATGCCCGCCCAGCGACGGCGCCACAGACCGTCGAGATAACCGAGGATGATGGCGCGGAGATCGTCCATGGTCGGGATCCGGTTGCCGCTCAGAACCAGGATTGCGGAATGATCACGACGTCGCCCGGAAGCACGTCGACATTCGCGGACACGTCGCCGTCCTTCAGCAGGTCCGACAACCTGACGCGATAACTCGGGTCGGGCGCTCCGCCGCGGACGATCAGCGCGCGATTGCCGGCCGCGAAGGGCGTCAGTCCGCCGACCTGGATCATGACGTCGAGCAACGTCATGTTCTCGCGGAACGGGATGGCCTGCGGGCGCGCGGCCTCGCCGACGACCCGCACCTGCTGGGCGAAGGGGCCGACGAAGCCGGTGACGATCACGGTCACGATCGGGTCCTGCACGAAGCGCGCGAGGAGCTTCTCGATGTCGCGGGCAAGGGCGGTCGGTGTCTTGCCTGCAGCCTGCAGATCGTCGATGAGGGGAACCGAGATGCGCCCGTCTGGGCGCACCGGCACCGAGATCGTCAGATCCGGATTGCGCCAGACATAGACGGAGAGATTGTCGTTGGCCCCGATCAGGTAGTCGGGGCTTGCGGGGGCCGGCATGCCCATGCGCTGCACTGCAGGCGGCAGTTCAGGCTGCCCGCCACCGATACCGGAGCAGGATGCGAGGGCGACGAGCGCGGCGGCGATCGTCGTGACGTGACGGATGGTGTTCGCTTCGATGCGCATGGGCTCTCCTCTGCGGGCGGCGCGGCGGCGGCGGAGCGCCGCGTTCGGACGATGCGTTCGACGAGGGGCAGGATATTGAAAACGCCGCGTGAGGCGTCCTTCCATGCGGACTAACCCCTCCGACAGGCATGTCCGGAACACCGACGCGCGCATTATCCGGTCTCCTCGATCGATGGAGATGCAGCCATGGATGACGGACGCGCGATGCCTTCGCGTGGTGCGCGGATGCCGGATCTCACGAGCGGCAACGCGGCGGTCGCCAAACCGGCGTTTGGTCGCGCCTCCATGCTCGCGGCGTCGGACCTGGTCTGGCTCGCGGGATTCTATTGCGCGGGTGCCTCGCTGATCCTTCAGAGATCGCCACCGACGGAGCTCGTCGCGATTTCGGGCGCCGCCGCGGGGTTCTCGCTGCTCGTTCTCTTCGCGCTTGGTCTCTATGGCCGTGACGCGATGTACAGCGACGAGATCGCCACGAGACGACTCTTCGTCGCGGGCATAGCCGATTTCCTGGCCTTCTACCTTCCTATGCTTCTCCTGCTCGACGCCGTCGACGGCGTGCGTGGCTATGTCGGTCTGTTCCTGACCGTGATGTCGGCCCACGCGGCCGCTTTCGCGGCGCGGCTTGCCATCGTCCATCGGTTCCGTCTTCCGCTGATGCGTCGGAACATCCTTGTGGTCGGACGCGGACATCGGGCGATGCGTCTGCGGGCGCTGGTGGGACGGACGATGGCCCATGAGATCTCCATCCGCGCGCATGTCGCGACCGGCGACGCACCGGGACCGGCGACGACGCCGGTACCGTGGATCGACGATGTCGCGGCACAGGGCGGTCTACTTCCCGTCGCGCGTCGTCTGGCGGTCGACGAGATCGTGGTCGCGAGCGACGATGCGAGCGCCATCCCGATGGCCGAGCTCCTGCGCTGCAAGACCGAGGGACTGCGCATCCGCGACGACACACGCTTTCTCGAGGAGGAGATCGGCTATGTCGACACGTGGACGGCGACGGCCGAGTGGTTCGTCTTCGCGAGCGGGTTCGCGCGCGGCGCGGCGTTTCATGCGGCGAAGCGGGCGTTCGATGTCGTGGCGAGCGCGCTCACGCTGCTGCTCGCGGCGCCGCTGATCGCGCTGGCGGCGCTGGCGATCCGCCTGGAGGGCCCGGGTCCCATCTTCTACCGGCAGGAGCGGGCCGGACTCGACGGCAAGCCATTCACGCTGGTGAAGTTCCGCTCGATGCGTGTCGACGCGGAGGCGGCCGGACCGCGCTGGGCGGCGACGGCGGATCCCCGCGTCACCGCGATCGGCCGCATCCTCCGTGCGACGCGCCTGGACGAAGTGCCGCAGGTCTTCAATGTCCTCGCGGGCGACATGAGCTTCGTCGGCCCGCGGCCGGAGCGCCCGATCTTCGTCCAGGAACTGGAGACGGCCCTGCCGTTCTACGCCGAACGTCATCGCGTCAAACCGGGCATCACCGGCTGGGCACAGATCAACTATCCCTATGGGGCGTCGCTGGACGATGCCCGGGAGAAGCTCGCCTTCGACCTCTATTACGTGAAGAACGCGAGCATCCTTCTCGATCTCGTCATCCTTCTCCAGACCCTGCGCGTCGTCCTGTTCCAGAGCGGAGCGCGCTAGCGGACATGACGATCGCGCAATGGAGTCACACGGCCTGCGCGATCGCCTATGCGTGCCTCGCGGCCGTGCTGCTGGCGGGACGCCCTGCGCACGCCGTGCGCGGCGCGCTCGCGCTGGCCGCGCTTGCGATCGCGGGGTGGGCCGCCGCGATCGCCTGGAGTCCCGAGCCGGCGCTCGGATCGCGACGCCTCGCCGCGCTGGAGATGCTGCGTGCGCTCGGTCTGACAGGGTTCCTGCTGCTGCTGATCCGGAGGGGGTTTCCCGGTACGCGATGGGGCCACGGCTTCGAGATCGCGGGAGCCGCGATCTTCGTCGCATGGACGCTCTCGATCCTCGTCGGGTCCGGGCGCGCGACGGGGTTGGCGTCCCTGGCCGCGACGATCTTCGGCGCGGTCTGCGTCGAGAACATCGCACGCAACGCCGCCCCCGAGCGGCGGTGGTCCATGAAGTTCGGTGCGGCGGGGCTTCTGGCCATCTTCGCCTATGATTTCGCCCTGCATGTGGCGCCTATCCTGCGCGGCGGGCTGGACGCGCAGTTGTGGATCGCGCGCGGTGCGGTGGATGCGCTCGCAGCACCGCTGATCCTCGCCACGGCGGCGCGCGATCCGCTGTGGCGTCTGGGTCTGCATGTCTCGCGCGACGTCGTCTTTCATTCCACGATCGTGCTGTTCGCCGGGGTCGTTCTCGTCGGGGCTGCGCTTGCGGGCACGTATCTCGGGACCGGCGGCGGAACGCTGGGCGCTTTTCTTCAGATCCTCGCGGTCGCGACCGGGACGCTCGGTGCGACGGTGGTCGCGATGTCGGGCTGGGCCAGGTCGAGCCTGAGGAACTTCATCGCGCGTCACTTCTTCACCTATCGCTATGACTGGCGGCGCGAGTGGCTCCGGTTCATCGCGCGGCTTGCCCCGGAGGACGGGGTCGAGACGTTGCCGATGCGCGGATTGAAGGCGATCGCGGATATCGCGGACAGCCCGGGCGGCGCGGTGTGGATCGCCGACGGCGAACCGGCGGCTCTTTCGCTCGCGGCGGCGTGGAACATGCCGGTTCCGGAGGGCGCGCGCGGTCCCTGTCGCCGATGTCGCGGACCTGCTGACGCGTAGCGAGCCGCTGGATGGCGCGACGGCGGCCGGCGCGCTGCATGCGCGCGTTGCGGATCTGGCGACGGTGGTCGGGCGCGCATGGCTCGTGGTCCCGCTCGCGCATCGCGGGGTGCGCGGTTTCATCGCGTTGGCGGCGCCGCGCGCGCCGCGCGAACTCGGCTGGGAGGATTACGCCCTCCTGACGACCGCGGGGCGACAGGTGTCGAGCTACCTTGCTGAAGATGCGGCGGCGCGCCAGATCGCGACGGCACGCCAGATCGACGGGTTCAACCGCCGCTTCGCCTTCGTCGTCCACGACGTGAAGACCATGGCCAGCCAGATCCAGCTTCTGCTGCACAATGCCGACCGACATGCCGGGAAGGCCGCATTCACGGCGGATCTCTTCGCGACGCTGCGCGGTCTGGCGGCGCGCATGGAAGGGCTGATCGCCGATCTGCGCGAGGGCGAGGTTGCAGCGATCGGGGATGGCGGTGCGCGCGTGGGGCCGGAGCTGCGACGGGTTCCCTTCGATCTCGACGCGACCTTGGACGCGCTCGTCGCGGCGTGGCCCCCGGAGCGGGTCGTCCGTCGCGGAGGCGGCGCAGGAGTCCAGGCGCTCGGCGACCCGTGGAGCCTGTCCACGGCGCTCGGCCATCTGGTCCAGAACGCCGTCGAGGCCACCGATGGCGATGAGCCCGTCGAGATCGGCGTCGAGGCACGTGGTGATCGTGTCGCCATCGTCGTCGCCGATCGCGGTCGCGGAATGGATCCGGACTTTCTGCGCGATGGCCTGTTCGAGCCCTTTCGCAGCACCAAGGCGGCGGGATCGGGGCTCGGAGCGTTCCAGGCGCGCGCGCTGCTGGCTGAAATGGGGGGCGCCTTGACCGTCGACAGCCTGCCCGGGAAGGGAACGACGGCGATCGTCTCCCTCCCGCGCGCGGAGGAGCGCTGACCATGGCCAAACCTGCACTTCTCCTTGTCGAGGACGATCCGGGGCTGCAGACGCAGCTGCGCTGGGCGCTCGACGGCTATCGGGTCGAGGTCGCGAGCGACCGCCAGAGCGCACTGGAGAAATTCCGCGAGGATCCGGTGCCGATCGTCATCCTCGATCTCGGCCTGCCGCCGGACCGCGCCGGCGCGTCCGAGGGTCTGCGCTGCCTGACCGAGATCCTTGCCTGCGCACCGGGCACGAAGGTCATCGTGTCGAGCGGCAACGAGGAGCGCGCGAACGCGATCGCCGCCATCGCGGCCGGCGCCCATGACGTCTATCCGAAGCCCGTCGATATCGACGTGCTGTCGACGATCGTCGCGCGCGCCTTCCATGTCCATGCGCTGGAGAGCGAGCGGCGGCGATCAGCGGTCCGGCTGGAGGAGGCGGTTCCCGGGCTGGTCACCGGAGACCCGGCGATGCTGCGCGTCTGCCGCGATATCGACAAGGTCGCGCCGACCACCGTGAGCGTCCTCCTCCTGGGCGAGAGCGGGACCGGCAAGGACGTGCTTGCGCGCGCCATCCATGCGCGCAGTCCGCGCGCGGCGCGTGCCTATGTAGCCCTGAATTGTGCGGCGATTCCGGAGGCGCTGCTCGAGAGCGAGTTGTTCGGTCACGAGAAGGGCGCCTTCACCGGCGCGATCCGCCAGGCGATCGGCAAGGTGGAGGTCGCGCATCGCGGCACGCTTTTCCTCGACGAGATCGGCGATCTGCCGATCGGACTCCAGGCCAAGCTGCTGCGCTTCCTCCAGGATCGGACGATCGAAAGGGTCGGCGGACGACAGCAGATACCTGTAGACGTCCGGATCGTCGCGGCCACCCACCAGGATCTCGCGGCGCGGATGCGCGATGGCCGGTTCCGCGAGGATCTCTTCTACCGCCTCAACGAGGTTCGCATCGACATACCGCCGCTGCGCGCGCGCGCCGGCGACGTGCCGCTGCTCGTGGCGCATTTCATCGCCGCGTTCAACCGGGATCACGGGCGTGCGATCCGCGGCCTCGCGCCCGACGCAGCCGATGCCGTTCTGCGCCACGACTGGCCGGGCAACGTCCGCGAACTGGAGAACCGCATCAAGCGCGCGGTGATCATGGCCGACGGATCTCTCCTCACCGCGGCGGATCTCGATCTTGCGCCGGCGGTCTCGGGCGAGGGCGAGACGCTCGATCTGCGGGGCGCGCGCGATCGCGCCGAGCGCGACGTCATCAGCAAGGCGCTGCTGCGCGAGCAGGGAAACGTGGCCCGTGCGGCCCGGTTGCTCGGTGTGAGCAGGCCGACGCTCTACGAGCAGATGCGCCACCTCAACATCCGGTCTTGACCCGACTCGCCTGCCGCTTTCCCCAGACCGCACCGACAAGGAGCGACTTCATGCGCTGCCCCACATTGCCGACGGCGATCGTCTCGATCCTTCTCCTGGCCGGTGCCGCCGGCGCGACGGCGAACGGGCCATTCGATCCAAGATCCGAGAAGGCGTATGGAGAGGCGCGCCGCGCGCTCGAAGCCGGTGACCTTCGCACGGCGCAGATCCATCTGCGCAACGCGGTGCGCCACGATCCCTCGAATCTCGAGGCGCGCTACGAGCTCGGGATGGTGAATTTCCGCATGGGTGACCTGCCGGCTGCGGAAAAGGACCTGCAGCAGGCGATCGCCGGTGGGTTTCCGGCCGAGCGCGTGCTGGCGGATTACGGGACCGTGCTGCTCCAGCAGCAGAAATTCGACAAGCTGCTCGCGGATATCCGGCCCGGGGACCGGCCGCCGGCGTTGGAGGCGAAGCTGCGCGTGCTTCGGGCCGCGGCGCATACCGGGTTGCGGCAGAACGAGACTGCGGAGCGGGTACTGCGCGAAGCCCTGGTCATCGCGCCGGTCGCGGCGGCTCATGTCGGTCTCGGGCGGGCCGCGCTCGGGCGGCGCGACGTGCGGGCCGCGCTGGCGCAGGCCGAGGCTGCGCTTGCGCTGGAGCCGGGCAATGCCGATGCACTCGTCCTGCGCGGGGACGCCCTGCGGGGGAACGGCGATGCAG
The DNA here is from genome assembly GCA_964434345.1 of uncultured Acetobacteraceae bacterium. Lineage (GTDB taxonomy): Bacteria > Pseudomonadota > Alphaproteobacteria > CACIAM-22H2 > CACIAM-22H2 > CAIOSQ01. Next base: position 28,104 of record CAYSUY010000007.1, on the reverse strand, counting down.
GCGGCGCGCGGGCCGCCTTCGATCGGGCCATCGAACTCGCGCCGCGCCACGTCGCCGCCCGTGTCGCGCGCGCGGAGCTCGCGATCGCCGAGGGCCGGGTCGAAGACGTGCGCGCGGAGTCGGACGCGATCCTGCAGATCAATGCGAAGCATCCGCACGGGCTCTATCTGCGCGCCCTGGTGCTCGCGCAGACCGGCGACAGCGCGAAGGCTTCGGAGACCCTCCAGCAGATCACGCATTTCGTGCAGTCCTTTCCGGCGGGCCAGTTCCTCTCGGCGATCGTCAACGTGAACATCGGGCGCCCGCAGCAGGCCGAGAGCGACGTCAACCAGGTCGTGAGCGCGCGACCCGGCCATGTTCCTGCGCGCCGGCTGCTCGCGGCGCTGCTGCTGCGCCGGGGCGAGGCGGAGCGCGCGCTGCAGACCCTGCTGCCCGTCCGGCAGGTGGGAAGCGGCGACGCCGGCTATCTTGCGTTGCTCGGTGAGGTGTTCATGCGCCTGCGTCGTTTCGAGGAGGCGACGCAGGTCCTCGAGGAAGCCACGCGCATCGACCCCTCGAACGGTGGCGTCCAGGCCAATCTCGGCGCGAGCAATCTCGGCGCCGGTCATCGCGACCTGGGTCTGCAGCAGCTGGAGGCCGCGCTCGCCCGCGACCCGCGCATGGGCGATGCCGGAAACCTGCTCGTGCTCACCCTGATTCGCGACGGCCGCACCGATCGCGCGCGCGCGATCGTCGACGGTCTGCGCGAGCGCCTCAAGGACAGCCCGATCCCGGCCTTCTATCTCGGGCTGATCGCGCAGTCCGAGGGGCAGACGGAGGAGGCCGAGGCCGCTTTCCGCGAGGCGTTGCGCGTCGCGCCAGGCTTCCGTCCGGCGAGCGCACAGCTCGCCGGTGCGCTCGCGACGGTCGGGCGGCTGGACGAGGCGGTCGCATTGCTGTCCCGGCAGCTGGAAGCGACTCCTCGAAGCATCGAGACGATGATAGGTCTCGCGGGACTTGAACTGCGGCGCGGTGCCGCGGGACGTGCCCAGCAATGGCTCGAGCGCGCGATCACGACCGACGAGCGGGCGATGGCGCCGCGCATCGCGCTCGCCGAATTGCTGATCGGGCGTGGCGACGGCGACAAGGCGCTGGTCGTCGCGCGTGGCGCCTTCGACGCGGCACCTCAGGATCCGCGCGGTGCCGAATTGATGGGGCGCGTGCATCTTGCGGGGAAGGATCCGGTGAGCGCGGCCTCCATGTTCCGGCGCGCCGCTACGCTTGCGCCGGGACAGGCGCTTCCGCATCTGCGCCTCGCCGAGGCGCTGCGCGTCGCCGGCGATATCGGAGGCGCGCGCGCGGCGCTCGACGAGGCGATCCGTCTCCAGCCTGGCGCGCTGGGCCCATGGACCGAGCGCGTGGCGTTGGAATTGCGTCAGTCTGGACGGGCCGAGGCGCTGCGCGTCGTCGAGAGGCTCCGCGCTTTGTACCCCGCGGCACCGTCGGGCGACATCGTGCTGGGCGACCTGCATCTCGGCGCCGGCGAACATGCCGCGGCGCGCGGCGCCTACGAGGCGGCGCTCGTGAAGGGGGCTGGCGGGGAGGCCGCGCTGCGCGCCTTCGTGGCCCGTCTGCGCGGCGGCGAGCCGCCGGAGGCCGCGATCGGCTTCGCCCGCACATGGCTGGAGCGGTTTCCGCGCGATCTGCCGCTGCGGCATGGCCTCGCGGCGTTGCTCACCGAAATCCGCCGCGACGCGGAGGCGATCGTCGAGCTGGAGGCCGTGCTGCGGCTGGCGCCTGGCGAGGTGGTGGCGCTCAACAACCTCGCTTGGCTCTACGCGCAGCGGCAGGACGCCCGGGCGCGTGATCTCGCGGCGCGGGCCCATGCCCTGGCGCCGGGCGATCCGAACGTCGCGGATACCTATGGCTGGATCCTCGCGCGGTCCGGCGACCCGACGCGCGGCATCGCCCTGTTGCGCCAGGCGGCGGCGGGCGCGCCGGAATCCGGGCAGATCCGATATCATCTCGCGGCGGCGCTGGCCGGCATCGGCGAGCGCGACGAGGCGCGCCGGTTGCTCGGCGAGACCCTCGCGGCCGCGCGCCCCTTTCCGGGACGCGACGAGGCGGCACGCCTGCTGGAGAGCCTGCGCTGAGCGGGTACCTAGCCGGCGCGGGGCGGCGGGTCAGCGCAGGAAGGCCGCCGGGAGACCGCCATCCACCGTCAGGATCGCGCCCGTCGTCTTGGCAAGATCGCCGCCCACGAAGGCGAAGGCTGCCGCGGCGACGTCCTCGGGAAGGATCTCCGCGTTCAGCAATGTGCGGCTGGCGTAATGTGCCGGCAGCGCATCGACGGGGATCCCGTACGCCTTCGCGCGGCCTTCGGCCCAGCCATCCGCCCAGATTCCCGACCCGCGGATGACCGCATCGGGATTGACCACGTTGACGCGGACGCCGTCCTTTCCAAGTTCGGTTGCCAGAAGCCGCGCCTGATGCATCTGTGCGGCCTTGATGCTGCCGTAGGCGACATTGTTCGGGCCGGCGGCGACACCGTTCTTGCTCGCCACGTAGAGGATGTCGCCGGCGAGCCGCTGCTGGCGGATGCGGCGCGCGAAGCCGCGCGACAGCAGGAATGCGCCCCGGGCCATGACGCTCTCCATGAGGTCGTAATCCGCCGCCGCGAAGTCCGCGATGTCGCCGGAGATCGAAAGCCCGGCGTTGTTGACCAGGATGTCGAGTCCGCCGAAGGCCAGGGACGCTGCATCGAGGCCCGCCTCGATCGCGGCTTCGTCCCTCAGATCGGCGACGACATGGGCGACGCGGTCGCGCTGATGCCGGCCTGCGAGTTCCTGGTCGGCCGCCACGAGCCGCGGCGCGTCGCGATCCAGCAAGATGACCGCGCAGCCCTCGGCCAGGAAACGATCTGCGATGGCGAGGCCGATACCGTTCGCCGCGCCCGAGACCAGGGCCACGCGCCGGGCGAGCGGTTTTTCGGCGGGCAGGCGCCGCAGCTTCGCGTCCTCGAGTTGCCAGTATTCGACGTCGAAGGCGTCGCGGGGTTCAAGGCCGCGATAGCCGCCCAGCATCTCCGCGCCGCGCATCACCGTGATGGCGTTGACGAAGTATTCCGCCGCAACGCGCGCGGTCTGCGCGTCGGCCGCGAAGGTGAACATGCCGACCCGCGGCCAGAGCACCACCACGGGCGCAGGATCGCGCATCGGCGGCGAGTCCGCCCGGCGGCATGCGGCATGGTAGGCCGCGTAGTCGCTCTCATAGGCATCGAAGGCCCGCGTGGCCGCGTCCCGCAACGTGCCGGCGTCGGTGGCGAGCGCCACCGGCAGGTCGAGCAGCAGCGGTTTCACCTTGGTTCTGAGGAAGTGATCGGGGCAACTCGTCCCCAGTGCCGCGAGGCGGGCGCAGTCATGCGATCCGACGAAGTCGAGCACCGCAGGCGTATCGACGAAATGGCCGATCTTGCGCCGTTGGCGCGAGGCGAGGCCGCGCAGGACCGGGGCCGCCGCGGCCACCGCGCGCCGCCGCTCGGCGACGTCCAGCGGCGTGACGGCGGCGCCGCCGAACGCGACGCGCCCCTTCGCGCGGTCCTCCGCGAAGCGTCCAGCCGTCTCCACGATGTCGAGCGACAGCCGGTAGCAGCTTGACGCATCCTCGGCCCAGCTGATCACGCCATGCCCGCCGAGCACGATCCCCTGCAGCGCCGGGTTGTCTTTCGCCATCGCGGCGATCCTGAGGCCGAGTTCGAAGCCTGGCCGGAGCCAGTCGATCCATCCGAGCCTGCCGCCGAAGGCTTCGCGCGTGAGCGCGGCGCCGTCGCGCGCGGTGGCGATGGCGATGACGGCGTCGGGGTGCATGTGATCGACATGGCGCGCTGGGAGCATCGCGTGCAGCGGGGTGTCGATCGACGGCGCGCGTCCATCGACGCCGAAGGCGCAATGGGCGAAGAGCGGGACCATCTCGTCCTCGTGGGCGTGGCCGCGATAGAGGGCCGTCAGCGCAAGGAGACGGTCCATGCGCAGCGCGGCGAGCCCGCCACGTGTGAGGGTGCCGAGGTCGCCGCCCGAGCCCTTGACCCAGAGGACGTCGATCGCCTCGCCCGTGATCGGATCGCGCGCGCGCGTCTTGCAACTCGTATTGCCGCCCGCGTAGTTGGTCATTCGCAGGTCGGCGCCGAGAAGATTGGAGCGCAGTACCAGCAGGTCGACGTCGTCGCGGCACGCGGCGGCGCGGGTGTCGTCCCAGAGATCGGCGACATGGCGATACGAGGACGCGATGTTCATCGGGGCGCCGCTCCGTGCATGGACGTCTTGGTCACACGAGGACCTCTTCGCGCTTGCCCATGACGCGGAACAGGATCGCCAGGGGGATGAAGGTCAAGGCGATGAGGATCGTCCCGTAGGCCGCCGCAAGCCCGAAATTGGCGTTCACGACCTCGGTGAAGATCGACACGCTCATGGTCGCCGTGGAGCCGGATTGCAGGATCAGCGTCGCGCTGAGTTCCCGGATCGTGTTCGACCAGGTGAGCAACGCGCCGGACAGGATGCCGGCGGAAATCATCGGCACGGTCACGAGGGCGAAGGTGCGCACCGGGCCGGCACCGAGATTGGTCGACGCATCCTCGGCATCGCGCGCGACCTGCTGCAGCATCGCGACCGACGAGCGCACCGAAAAGGGAAGTCGGCGGATGAAATAGGCAAGCACGAGGATCGTCGCGGTGCCGGTGAGCAGAAACGGCGGCTCGTTGAAGGCGACGACGAGACCGACACCCAGGACGATCCCGGGCACGGAGTAGGAAAACATGATGATCATGTCGAGCAGGCCGGTCACGCGCCCGCGGCGGCGGACGATCACGTAGGCGATCGCGGTGCCGACGACGGCGCACAGGAGGGTCGCGACGCTCGTGAAGATCATCGTGTTGGCAAGCGGCACCTCGAGCGTGCGGGCGACCGCACGGTAGTTGTCGAGCGTGACGCGCGCGACGAGGAGCGGTCCGTTCGCCTCCAGGAAGGACGAGATCACCACGGTGACAACGGGCAGGAGGGCGAGGCCCGTCAAGCCCAGGACGTAGGCGCTCGCGAGGATACGCTTTGCGAGGGGCTGTTCGCGCAGTTCCAGGGGCCGGATGGTCTGTGCGCCATGGGCGAAGCGGCTGGCGATGGCGCGCTGCAGGACCAGCGCCAAGGCCGTCACCGCGAGCAGGAGGACGGAGAGCGTCGCCGCCAGCGTCGGCCTGCCGCCGAAATCGTTCACGAACTCGCTGTAGACGAGGACCGGCAGGACGCGGAAACGCTCGCCGAGGATGATCGGAGTGCCGAAATCGGAGAACGCAGCGACGAAGACCAGCAACGCGCCCGTCGATACGGAGGGAATGAGCATCGGGGCGATCACCGTGACGAAGCCGCGCAACTCGCTGGATCCGAGATTGCGTGCCGCGTCCTCCACGCTCTGGTCGATAGAGCGCAGTCCTGACGACACCAGAAGGAAGACGAAGGGGAAGTACTGCAGGACGAACACGAAGATGATGCCCTGCGCGCCATAGATCGACGGCAGATGGATGCCCCATTGCGCGAGCCAGGACGAGATCAGTCCGCTGCGTCCGAACAGGATCACCCAGGAATAGGACCCGATGAACGGGGGCGAGACGAAGGTGATGACCACCGCCGCGCGCACGAAGCCTCGTCCCCAGATGTCGTAGCGGGTGGTGAAATAGGCGGCCGGTACGCCGACGAGGACCGCGCCGATCGTCGCGAGTGCGCTCACATGGAAGGAGTTGAGCAGCGTCTGCCAGTAGAAGCGCTCCGAAAAGAACAGCCGGTAGTTCTCGAGCGCGCCGGCCGCGTCGTCCTTGCCGGAGAAGCTGAGCCCCACGATGCTCGCCACCGGCAGGACGAGCAGCACCGCCACGATGACGAAGGCAGCGAGGGTCACCAGGGGCCAGAACGTGGTCAGGTCGCGCAAGACCCGCCACGTTGCGCGGGCGGTCATGGCGCGCGTCATCGCTCCTCCGCCTCGGCGAAGCCCGTGATCGCGTCGGGCGCCACGTCGAAGCGCAGTGCCGCGCCGGGGGCACTCGCCGCGGCCCCGGGCTGGCTCAGCGACAGCGCGACGACCTGAGCGCCGCCCGCATCGAGGACCTGCCGCATGGAGGTTCCCGCGTACACGGTGTCTCGCAGGATGGCTGCGTGCGCCCCGTGTGGTGAAACCTGGACATGGTGCGGGCGGAAGGCCAGGACGAAGCGGTCACCGCCGCCGCGCAGCCGCGACGCCGGCACGGCGAACCGCAGTCCGCCGATCGCCTCGAAGGGAACGAGACCATCCGCATCGGCCGGTCCAGCGCGACGGGCCTTCAGGAAATTGCTTTCGCCGATGAAGCCGGCGACGAAGCGCGTCGCGGGTTCGTTGAAGATCTCGTGGGGAGACCCCAGTTGCTCGATGCGTCCGGCCCGCATCACCGCGATCCGGTCGGACAGGGCGAGCGCCTCTTCCTGATCGTGCGTGACGTAGATCGTGGTGACGCCGATATCGCGTTGCAGGGCGCGGATCTCGGTGCGGAGATGCACGCGCATCTCGGCGTCGAGATTGGATAGCGGTTCGTCCATCAGGAGAACTTCGGGTTCGATGACCACGGCGCGCGCCAGGACGACGCGCTGCTGCTGGCCGCCCGACAATTCACGGGGCTTGCGGGCGGCGAACGGGGCGAGGCGCGTCATCTCGAGCATCCGCGCGACGCGCCGCTCGATTTCCGCGCGTGGCAGGCCACGTGCCTTCAGTCCGTAGGCGATGTTCTGGGTGACGGTCAGGTGCGGAAAGATGGCGTAGTTCTGGAACACCATGCCGGTGTTGCGTCGATGCGCCGGCACGTCATCTATCGACCGGTCGCCGAACAGGACCCTCCCCGCCGATTGGCGCACGAACCCCGCGATGACGCGCAGCAGGGTGGTCTTGCCGCATCCGCTCGACCCGAGCAGGGTGAAGAATTCTCCAGGCCTGATGCTCAAGGAAACATCGTCGACGGCGACGAAATCGCCGAAGCGCTTGGTCAGCGCCTCGATGGTGACGGAGGTTGTCGGCACGCTGCAATCCTGGGGTCGGCGGGTGCTGGCGCCGCGGCGAAGGCCGCGGCGCCGGATTCTCAGCCCTGCGTCTTGACGATGATCCGCTGCATCCGGTCGAGGATGTCCTTGCGGCTCTCGGCGCCCCATTTCGCGTCGTAGTCGATCACCTTGAGGCGGTCCGCGGAGATCATTTCGGGATGGGTCGCGATCCCCTTGCGGGTCGGTCGGCGGCCGGGGAATTTCGTCGCGAGGTCGGTCTGGGCACCCGCCGAGAGCAGGTAGTCCGAGAACGCGCGCGCGGCGTTCGGGTTGCGGCCGCCCTTGACGATGAACATCCCTTCCGCCTCGAGCAGCGTGCCGTCGGCCGGGTAGACGATCCCGGCGGTCCCGGCGAGCACGTAGTTGAACGCGCCCTCCTCGTAGGTCACGCCGATCGGGTACTCGCCGCGGCCGACCTGCTGGAAGACGAGGCTCGAGCGGATGACGAGGTTCATGTTGCGCGTCATGCGCTCGACCAGATCCCAGCCCTTGTCGTCCCTGCCGTGGATGCTCAGCCAGGTGACAAGGGCCGAGTAGGCGGAACTGGATTTCGAGGGCTCCGCGTGCACGACCTTCTTCGCCCATTTCGGGTCCGCGAGGTCGGCCCAGGTCTTCGGCGCATCCTCGGGCTTCACGAGGTTGCGGTTGTACATGATGACCATCGTGCTCGCGCCGAACGGCGTGTTGTAGCCGGCGGCATCGATCATCTTCGGTTCGATGCTCGCGAGTTCCCGCGAGCGGTACTGGTCGAAGAGATCGGGGGCGGACGCGCCGGTATCGGCGAACCCGCCCCACAGCACATCGGCACCCGGGCGGGCGCGTTCGGCGCGAATGCGGTTGAGCAATTCTCCGGTTCCGGCCTTGATCGTCGTCACCTTGACGCCGTTCTTCTGGGCGAAATCGTTGCAGAAATAGTCGACCATCTCCGACGGGTGGGAGGCATAGACCACGAGGTCCTTCTCGAGGGTCTGCGCCCTGGCGCCACGCGGCAGCACGACTGCGCCGAAGGTCGCTGCGCCGGCAAGGGTCGAACGGCGGGTGAGATCGCGCATCTTGGGGCTTCCTCCTGGCGGTGCGGTCCTGCGGACCGCTTGAACGTCATAGGATCGTCACCGATAAGAAATATCTTCGCAACCTCCACGTCCCGATGTCGGCTCGAAAACCCCATGCGCGCGATCACGGCGGCTGGACGGATGACGGAAGCGTCACCCGAACGCACAACCCGCCAAGGTCGCTGTCGTCGAGGATGATGTCAGCCCCGCGCGCCGCGCGCGCGACATGGCGTCCGGACAGTCCCTGCGCGGCGAAGCCCGGGCCAGGTGACGCGGCAGCAGATAGGGTGGGCCTACCTGCTCTCCGGTGCCCCGTTTTCGCGGCGCTGGCACAGTTTGCGGCGCAACATCGACGAAGCCCTGGTGCTGCGGCAGGTCGACCACTGGCCCGACTTCGCTCTCGCTCGCCGCCGTATCGCCGCCGCGCGGCTCGACAGTCTTTCGGGGTGCCCCGGGCCTGATGCGGAGCGTGGCCGGTTGGGCGGCGGCCGGCGGGATGGTCGCGATGGCGTCCGCGGAGCGGCGAACGCCGCTCTGGCATGCGGGCGGCGCGGCGGTTAAACACTGGGATCCGTTCCGTCCAGAAGGCAGGTGCCGTCCATGGCGTCGTATCAATACGTCTACGTTATGAAGGGCCTTTCCAAGGTCTATCCGGGCGGCAAGAAGATCCTCGAGGACATCTGGCTGTCCTTCCTGCCCGGGGCAAAGATCGGTGTGCTCGGCCTCAACGGCGCCGGCAAGTCCACGCTGCTGAAGATCATGGCCGGCCTCGACAAGGACGTCGCGGGCGAGAGCTTCGTCGCCGATGGCGCGACGGTCGGATACCTGCAGCAGGAGCCCCAGCTCGATCCGAAGAAGACCGTCTACGAGAACATCCTCGAGGGGATGGGACCGGTCAAGACGATGCTCGACCGCTTCAACGAGGTGTCGAATCTCCTCGGCGAGGTGACCGACGAGGACGAGATGAACGCGTTGATCGCCGAGCAGGCGGAGCTGCAGGAGAAGATCGACGCGGCGAATGCCTGGGATCTCGAGCGCACCGTCGATATCGCGATGGACGCGTTGCGATGCCCCGCCGGTGACGCCGACGTGACGAAGCTGTCGGGGGGCGAGCGCCGGCGCGTGGCGCTGTGCCGCCTGCTGCTGCAGAAACCCGATCTGCTGCTGCTCGACGAGCCGACCAACCATCTGGACGCCGAGTCGGTCGCGTGGCTCGAGCGTTTCCTGCACGAATACACGGGGACCGTGGTCGCCGTGACCCACGACCGCTACTTCCTCGACAACGTGGCCGGCTGGATCCTGGAACTCGACCGCGGCAAGGGCATTCCCTGGGAAGGCAACTACTCGTCCTGGCTGGGACAGAAGAAGAAGCGCCTCGCGCTGGAGGAGAAGACCGAGAGCAAGCGTCAGAAGACCCTGGAGCGCGAGCTGGAATGGATCCAGGCCAGCCCGAAGGCGCGGCAGGCGAAGTCCAAGGCGCGCATCACCGCCTACGAGAACCTGCTCGCCGAGGCGAAGGACAAGGCGCCCGAGGAGATGTCGATCGCCATCGCGCCCGGACCGCGCCTGGGCAACGTGGTGGTCGAGGCGGAGGGGCTGCGCAAGGCCTTCGGCGACCGGCTGCTGATCGACGGCCTCGACTTCAAGCTGCCACCTGGCGGCATCGTCGGCGTGATCGGCCCGAACGGCGCCGGCAAGACGACGCTGTTCCGCATGATCACCGGCCAGGAGAAGCCCGACGCCGGCACGCTGCGCGTCGGCGACACGGTGAAGATCGGCTATGTGGACCAGAGCCGCGACACGCTCGACGCGAACAAGAGCGTGTGGGAGGAGATCACCGGCGGCGGCCCGGACGTGGAGATCGGCGGCCGCCGGATGCAGAGCCGCGCCTATGTCGCGCAGTTCAACTTCTCCGGCAACGACCAGCAGAAGAAGGTCGGCGTGCTCTCGGGCGGCGAGCGCAATCGCGTGCATCTCGCCAAGATCCTGAAGACCGGCTGCAATCTGCTGCTGCTCGACGAACCGACCAACGACCTCGACGTCGACACGCTGCGTGCGCTCGAGGAAGGACTGAGCAGCTTTCCGGGCTGCGCGGTCATCATCAGCCACGATCGCTGGTTCCTGGACCGGATCGCGACGCATATCCTGGCGTTCGAGGGCGACAGCCAGGTCGTCTGGTTCGAAGGCAACTACCAGGATTATGAAGCCGACCGGAAACGGCGGCTGGGCGCGGAGGCGGAGCAGCCGCACCGCATCAAGTACAAGAAACTCACCCACTGACCGCGGGCGAGGGACCGGCGCGTCAGCGCCGGTCCAGCGTCAGGGATTTGAAGCGGTTGCGGTATTCGACGACGACCGGCCGCGGTGCCGCGCGCGGGGCGCGCAGCGGATAAGGGGCGTCGTCGGCGCGCGGTTCGGCCCGGCCCGGGGCGACTGGCGGGCGCGCAGGCCGCGGAATGGTGATCGCCATGCCGGGCGTGGCGAGACGCACCTCGATCTTGCGGCCACCCACCGTGCTGCCGTTGAGCGCCGCGATCGCGGCCTCGGCAGCGCGCGGCGGCGCGATGTTGACGAGGCCGCATCCCTTTGTCCCTCGGGTGGTCGCATCGCGCGCGAGGAAGGCGCCGAGCACGATCCCATGGGCGTCGAAGAGCTGCGCGAGTTCCTCGTCCGTGAAGCCGTGGGGAAGATTGGCAACGAAGACGTTGCCTTTGAATTTCGTCTGTCTCATCTGGCCCTTTCCATGCCGGAGAGATTACGCCTGATTCGGCGAATGGTTCGCCGCTGCGGCGTCATGCCTCATCTGCGCTGGCGGATGGTCATGCTGCGGGGCCGCAACGGCAGGGTGCCGCGTGTGGATGGCGTTTCGATGGCGAACGCATGGACCCGGCGCGGTATTCCGCGCCGCCGGTCGATCGGCGTCAGCGTTGGCCGGTCTTGTCGCGCAGGGAGGCGAGCAGCGCCTCGATGCGGCCGCCACCGCGCTGGATCACCGAGGAGAACTCGTCGCGCTGTGTCACCGCCATCGAGATGCCCTCGATCGACAGGTCGATGATCTTGAACTGGGCGGCGCTCTGGCGGACCCGGACGTCCATGCGCACGGGGGGCTTGCCCTGGAGCGCGCCTTCGACCGCGACGATGACGTCGTTGTCCTCGTTCGGCCGGCTGACCGACAGGACGCGCAGTCGGGCGGCGTTGAACTCGTTGAAGCGCCGGGCGTAGGTCTGGACCACGAGCTCGTCGAAGAGTTTCAGATACTCGGCACGCTCGGCGTCGCTCGCCTGGCGCCAGTACCGTCCCAGGACGAAGCGCGCGATCAGCGGGATGTCGAACCCCTCCGCGAAAAGGCGGCGGAACCGGCGAAGACGCTCGTCCTCGTCCAGTGCCGTCGAAGCCAGTTCGTCGATGGCCTCCTGGGCGATGCTGGAGACGAACTGGCCGGCGTCTCTCGCGACCCGGGTGTTCGCCGACGCCGGAGGCAGCAGCCCAAGGGCCAAGAGGGCCATCATCGCCACGCCGCCTGCGCGGCGCCTTGTCAGCGTGGTCCGCATGGTCGGATCAATCGATGTCGGCGCCGAAACGGAAGCGCCTGGGCACGGTCGTGCCGGTCGATTCCTCGTTGCGGATGTCGATGGCCCGGCGCTGACGGTAGGCGCTGCGCACCGCCGCGTAATAGTCCTGGCCGCGCTCGAGTTCAGCCAACGCCTCGAGCGTCCGCTCGCGACCTGCGACGAAGCCCGCCGCGGAGCGCGCTGTCGTGAAGCCGTTTCCGCGTCCCGAGCCGGCCCCGCCCTGGGCGATGACGGTCACCGGGTCGACGGTGCGATCGACGATCATCCCGATCGTGTCCCGCGGGGTGGAGGGGCCGAAGACCGGCAACATCAGATAGGGGTCGCCGCTCGCGCCCCAGGCGCCCAGCGTCTGGCCAAAATCCTCGTCGTGGTGTGCGAACCCGACATCCTTCGCCATGTCGAACAGGCCAAAGAAGCCGAAGGTGGAGTTCAATGCGAACCGCGCGATCGCGGTGCCGGCGCGCGCGAACTCGCCCTGGAGTACCCCGTTCACTGCGGTCCAGGGCAGACGCAGATTGGCGAGCGCATTGCTGACCGATTCGCGCGCGGGGTCAGGGACCGTGCCGCGGTAGATATTCGCCACGGGCTTGCCCAGGAACTCGTCGCCGGCGCGGTTGAGTTCGAAGACATAGCGGTTGAAGGGCTCGATCGGATCCGCCGCGGAGGCATAGGTGGGCTCGTCGGCAGGGTTGACGCAGGCGGCCAGCCCGAGCAGGGCAATGCCCACGGCACCGCGCCGGAGCAGGCTGAAGAGCGGGGAACTGCTGGACATCTGAGGTCTCGTGCGCGTCGCGTTGCGGGGGCGCGAAAATGCGGCCTGCCCGGAAGGTTGCCTGCACCGAAGGCGGAGCCTGCCGCATGCCCGGCGCGGATTGCGTCGGAGGGGGCGCGGCGACGTCTTCGTCGTCGCGAAGCGCTACCACAGGCCGGCACTGCCGGGCGAGTCTTGAGGCATTGAGTTTCCGCAAAGGTCACTTGCATCCGATCTCATCACGATATAAAGATTTGCGCATATCGTTCTTTCTGGATGTCGATGGACCAGCTTCTCCTCGCCCTGCGTGCCGTTGCCGAGCCGACCCGCCTTCGGCTCCTTGCGCTATGCGCCGAGGGGGAGTGGACGGTGTCCGAACTCGTCCAGATCCTTGGCCAGAGCCAGCCGCGCGTGTCGCGGCATCTCAAGCAGCTTGCCGAGGCGGGGCTCCTCGAGCGCCTGCCCGAAGGCAGCTGGGTGTTCCACCGTCTGGCGCGGGATGGCGCGCCGGCGCATCTGGCCCGCGACATCGTCGCGCGGCTGCCGGGCGCGGATACCGCCCTGGTCCAGGATCGCGAGCGGCTGCAGGGCGTGCGACGCGCGCGCGCGGCGGCGGCGCAGGGCTATTTCCGGGCGAATGCGGCGCACTGGGACGAGATCCGCTCGCTTCAGGTCGACGACCTTCAAGTCGAGTCGCGCCTGCTCGACATGCTGCCCCCCGACGGGCTTCACGATCTCCTCGACGTCGGTACCGGCACCGGGCGGATCCTCGAACTCTACGGGGCCCGCGGGGTCGACGGCGTCGGGGTCGACCTCTCGCACGAGATGCTCTCGGTAGCGCGGTCGAACCTCGCGCGCGTCGGGCTGTCCAACGTCTATGTCCGCCATGGCGACATGTATCGTCTGCCCTGGCCGGCGCCGGCCTTCGACGCGGTCACCTTCCACCAGGTCCTGCATTTCGCGGACGATCCGGCCGCCGCCATCGCCGAAGCGCGCCGCGTGCTGCGGCCTGGTGGGCGCATGGTCATCGTCGATTTCGCGCCCCACGATGTCGAGTTGCTGCGACGCGACCATGCCCATCGCCGGCTCGGCTTCGCCGATGGCGAGGTCGCCGACTGGCTTGCCGAAGCCGGTCTCACGCCCGTCGACACCGCCCGACTTCCGGGCAAGTCGCTGACCGTCGCGATGTGGTCGGCGACCTGCCCGTCCTGAACACCCCAGCTGGAAAAGATCATGCCCAACGGTCATATCGGCGGCGCCCTTCCGGGCACCGATCTCAAGGTCAGCTTCGAATTCTTCCCGCCCAAGACCGAGGCGATGGAGACCCAGCTCTGGCAGGCGGTCAAACGCCTGGAGCCGCTGGCGCCGCAATTCGTCTCGGTGACCTACGGGGCTGGCGGCACGACGCGCGAGCGCACCCATGCCACGGTCAAGCGGATCGTCGATCAGACGGCGCTGCGGCCGGCCGCGCATCTCACCTGCGTCGGCGCGACGCGCGAGGAGATCGACGCCGTGCTGCGCGACTACTGGGCGGCAGGCGTGCGCCATATCGTGGCGCTGCGCGGCGATCCGCCGGCCGGTAGCGCGTCCTATGCGCCGCATCCCGGCGGCTATGCCTATGCCGCCGACCTCGTCGCGGGGATTCGGCGCGTCGGCGATTTCGAGATCTCCGTCGCCGCCTATCCGGAGACGCATCCCGAAGCGCTGTCGCCCGAGGCCGATCTCGACAATCTCAAGCGCAAATTCGACGCCGGTGCGGCACGCGCGATCAGCCAGTATTTCTTCGATGTCTGGACGTTCCTGCGCTTTCGCGACCGCTGCGCGAAAGCCGGGATCCGCGCGCCGATCATTCCCGGGATCCTTCCGGTGACCAACTTCCAGCAGGTCGTCAGCTTCTCGCGCCAATGCGGCGCGTCGGTCCCAGGCTGGCTCGCCGCGCTCTTCGCCGGTCTGGACGGCGACCCCGAGACGCGGCGTCTGGTGGCGGTCACCGTCGCCGCGGAACAGGTGCGCCGTCTGCAGGAGCACGGCGTCGAGGAGTTCCATTTCTACACCCTCAACCGCGCCGACCTGACCTATGCGCTCTGCCACATCCTGGGCCTGCGCCCGGCCGGCTTCGCCCGCGCCGCCTGACCGGAGAGCAAGATGAGCCGTTTTCTCGATGCGCTGCGCGCGCAGGTCCTGCTCTGCGACGGTGGCACCGGAAGCCGCGTCCAGGCCATGTCGCTCGACGTCGAGCGCGACTTCCTCGGCAAGGAGAACTGCACGGAGATCCTCGTCAAGTCGCGCCCGGACATCGTGCGCGCGATCCATCGCGGCTATCTCGAGGCCGGCGCCGATTGCGTGCAGACCAATACCTTCGGCGGGTCGTCGATCACGCTCGGCGAGTTCGGGCTCGAGGACGAGGCGAGCTGGATCAATCGCCGCGCGGCCGAACTGGCGCGCGAGGCGGTGGAGGAATTCGCCAGCGACGGACGCCCGCGTTTCGTCATCGGGTCGATCGGACCGGGCACCAAGCTGCCCAGCCTCGGCCATATCGCCTATGACCCGCTGGAGGCCGCATTGACCGTTCAGGCGGCGGGCCTGATCGCGGGCGGGGTCGACGCGATCCTGATCGAGACGTGTCAGGATCCGCTGCAGATCAAGGCGGCGGTGAACGGTGCCAAGGCCGCACGCGCGGCTGCCGACACCGATACGCCGATCATGGTGCAGGTGACCGTCGAGACGACCGGCACGCTGCTGGTCGGCTCGGATATCGCGGCGGCGGCGACAGCGATCCATGCCCTCGACGTTCCGGTGATCGGCCTCAACTGCGCCACCGGTCCGCAGGAGATGGCCGAGCATGTGAAGTGGCTGTCGCAGAACTGGCCCGGTCTGATCTCGGTCCAGCCCAACGCCGGGCTTCCGGAACTTGTCGACGGTCGTACGCATTATCCGCTCGGGCCCGACGAACTCGCGAAATGGCTCGGGCGGTTCGTCGCCGAGGACGGGCTCAATCTGGTCGGCGGCTGCTGCGGCACGGATATCGGCCATATCCGCGCCCTCGACGCGATGCTGCGCCGCCTGGGCGGCAACGCGATCAGGCCAGCACCGCGCGTGCGCAGCTTCGACTGGGTGCCGTCTGTCGCCTCGCTCTACGGGCAGGTGCCGCTGCGTCAGGAGAATTCCTATTTCTCGATCGGCGAGCGCTGCAACGCCAATGGGTCGAAGCAGTGGCGAACGCTGCAGGAGAAGGGGGATTGGGAGGGCTGCGTCGCCATGGGGCGCGACCAGGTGCGCGAAGGCTCCAACGCGCTCGACATCTGCACCGCCTTCGTCGGACGCAACGAGGTCGCCGAGATGGACGAGGTCGTGCGGCGCATGCGCGGCAGCGTCAACGCGCCGCTGGTCATCGACTCCACCGAGTATCCGGTCCTCGAAAGCGCCCTCAAGCTCTATGGCGGCAAGGCGATCCTGAACTCGATCAATTTCGAGGATGGCGAGGAGGCAGCGGAGAAGCGACTTCTCCTCGCACGCAAGTTCGGCTGCGCGGTGGTGGCGCTGACGATCGACGAGGAGGGGATGGCCAAGGACGTCGAGGGCAAGCTGCGCATCGCGCGGCGCCTTCATGATTTCGCCTGCGTGCGTCATGGCCTGCCGGCATCGGACCTGCTGATCGATCCGCTCACCTTCACCATCGCGACCGGCAACGAGGACGACCGCAAGCTGGCGCTGTGGACGCTGGAGGGCATCGAGCGGATCGCGCGCGAATTGCCGGAGTGCCAGATCGTCCTCGGGCTTTCGAACGTCTCGTTCGGCCTGAACGCCGCGGCGCGGCACGTGCTCAATTCGGTCTTCCTCGACCATGCCGTGAAGCGCGGCATGACCGGTGCGATCGTCCATCATTCGAAGATCCTGCCGCTGCACAAGATCCCGGCCGAGGAGGTGAAGGTCGCCGAGGACCTCATCTTCGACCGTCGCGCCGAGGGCTATGACCCTCTGCAGGCCTTCATCGCGCTGTTCCAGGATCGTCAGGCGGCCGCGAAGACCGCGCGCAAGCGCGCCGAGTCGGTGGACGAGCGGCTCAAGGAGCGCATCGTCGATGGCGACAAGCAGGGCCTGGACGAGGATCTGGCACTGGCGATGAAGACCTGGCCGCCGCTCGAGATCATCAACAGCTTCCTGCTCGACGGCATGAAGGTCGTCGGCGAGCTCTTCGGCGCCGGCAAGATGCAGCTGCCCTTCGTCCTCCAGTCGGCGGAGACGATGAAGGCCGCGGTCGCCTATCTCGAACCGTTCATGGAGCGCGTCGAGGGCCAGCAGAAGGGCACGATCGTACTCGCGACGGTGAAGGGCGACGTCCACGACATCGGCAAGAACCTCGTCGACATCATCCTGACGAACAACGGGTACAAGGTCGTCAATCTCGGCATCAAGCAGCCGGTCGGCGCGATCGTCGCGGCCGCGCGCGCGCATCGCGCCGACGCGATCGGCATGTCGGGGCTGCTGGTCAAGTCGACGGTGGTGATGCGCGAGAACCTCGAGGAGATGACGCGCGAGGGCATCGACATACCGGTGCTGCTGGGCGGTGCGGCGCTGACCCGGCGCTACGTCGAGGAGGACTGCCTCGCCGCCTATGGCGCGGGGCGCGTCGCCTACGCGCGCGATGCGTTCGACGGGCTCGACCTCATGAACAAGGTCGTCGCGAAGGGCTTCGACGCGCATGTGGAGGCCAGCGCCGCAAAGCGCGAGAGCAAGCCGTCGAATACGAAGCGCGTGCTGGGGCAGGCGGCGCGGCCGCTGCGCCCGGTCGATGTCGATGAGGTGAGGCTGCGGCGCGCCGAACTGGCGCGTGGCTACGCCGTCCCGACCCCGCCCTTCTGGGGCGCGCGGATGGTCGAGCGCATGCCGGTGCGGGCGCTGATCCCGTATCTCAACGAAACCATGCTGTTCCAGTTCCAGTGGGGTTTTCGCAAGGCCGGCAAGTCGATCGACGAGTGGAAGCGCTGGGCCGCCACGGAGGTCAGGCCGATCCTGCGACGCATGCTGGAGCTCTGCGAGGGCGAGGACATTCTCCAGCCCCAGGCCTGTTACGGCTATTGGCGCTGCGTTTCGGAGGGCGACAGCGTCGTGCTGCTGGCCGGCGCCGAGGGCCACGAGGAAGTCGCCCGGTTCGCCTTCCCGCGCCAGGCGCGCGAAGGCGGCCTGTGCATCGCCGATTTCTTCCGCGACCGTGAAGCGGGCGAGACCGACGTGATCGGCCTTCAGGTCGTCACGATGGGCCAGAAGGCGAGCGACGTCGCGCGCGCGTGGTTCGCGGAGAATCGCTACCAGGATTATCTCTACCTGCACGGCATCGGCGTCGAGTTGGCCGAGGCGCTTGCGGAATACACGCACAAGCGCATCCGTGCCGAGATGGGCTTCGCGGACGAGGACGCCAAGGACATGGATGCGATGCTCAAGCAGGGCTATCGCGGGTCGCGCTACTCGTTCGGCTATCCCGCCTGCCCGAATCTCGCCGACCAGCATCAGCTCCTGAAGCTGCTCGGCGCCGATCGCATCGGCGTGGCGATGTCGGACGAGGATCAACTGCATCCCGAGCAATCGACCTCGGCGATCGTGGTGCTGCACCCGCAGGCCAAGTATTTCAGCGTGTGAGGCGCCGATGGATCTCGCCGGGCACGGCCGCTACGACTATTCGCCGATCGTCGGGCGGCCGGATTACGACTGGCCGGGCGGCGCGCGTCTTGCCGTCTATGTCGGCCTCAACCTGGAGCATTTCGCCTTTGGCGAGGGGCTGGGCGCGGAGCTGGCCCCCGGCGGGCCGCAGCCCGACGTGCTCAACTACGCCTGGCGCGACTACGGCAACCGCGTCGGCGCGTGGCGGATGCTGGAGCTGTTCGACGCGCTGGGCTGGCCCTGCTCGGTGCTGCTCAACAGCGCCATCTACGACTACGCGCCGCAGCTCGCCGCCGCCTTTCGCGCGCGCGGCGACGAATTCGTGGGCCACGGCCGCAGCAACGCCGAGCGTCAGGGCATCCTGGACGAGGCCGGCGAGCGCGCGCTGATCGCGGAGGCGACGGCCGCCATCGCGCATCACGAGGGGCGTGCGCCCGCGGGGTGGCTTGGCCCGTGGATCTCGCAGAGCCGGGTCACGCCCGACCTGCTGCAGGAGGCCGGGTATTCCTATCTGCTCGACTGGTGCATGGACGACCAGCCGGTGTGGTTTCGCACCCGGCGCGGCCGGATCCTGTCGCTGCCCTATCCGCAGGAGCTCAACGACATCCCGATGATCGTCGGGCGCAAGATCGGCGGCGATGCCTTCGCCGACATGATCGTCGACAATTTCGACGAGATGCGCGCCCAGTCCCGCGCCCAGCCGCTGGTGATGGGCATCGCGCTGCACCCCTATCTGGTCGGCCAGCCCTACCGCCTGCGCCACCTGCGCCGCGCGCTGCAGCACATCGCCGCCAATCGCGACGGCGTCTGGATCACGACCGCCGGCGCCATCGCCGCGCATGTGGCCGCGCTGCCTGCGAGGATCGTGCCGGGCGGCTGAGCGCTGTTAATTCCGATCCAGACAAGTATTTCGCCCCGACACCCCAGGGGAAGGCGGGGCGACCGATGCGAAACATTTGTCTGGATCGGGATCCATGCTGAATCCGCTCAGCCGGGTCGGCGCCAGGCCCGCGCCGCGGCGATCGCCCGCGCGACGTCGGCGTAGCCGGGCTCGATCAGCTGTCCGTCCAGCGTCGGCATGATCCCGGGATCGGACGCCTCCAGCGCCGCCAGCACGCGGTCGGCCCAGGCGAGTTCCTCGGCGTTCGGCGTGAACGACTCCTCCGCGATGGCCGCCAGCGCCGGATCGGTGAGGGCCTTGCCGTCATAGCCGAGCTCGCGGCTCTCCAGACAGGCGGCCCGAAAACCCAGGGGATCGCGCGCGTCGCGGAAGGAGCTGTCGATCGCGGCAAGACCATGGGCGCGCGCAGCGAGCAGGACCGTCGAGAGCGCGGCCAGCACGGGGAAGCGGAACGGCGCGGCGCGGCGGAAGCCGCCGAGACCGCGGGACAGGTCGCCGAGCCCGATCGCCAGGCCGGCCATGCGCCGGCAGGATCCCGCGATCGCGTCGGCGGCGAGCACGCCGCGCGGCGTCTCGATCATCGCCCAGAGACCGGTCGTCGCGGGTGCGCCGGCACGCGCGAGGACGCGATCGACGGCAAGCATCGCACCGGCGTCTTCCGCCTTGGCGAGCATCACGCCGTCGATCGGCAGTCCCGCGACCGCCTGCGCGTCCGCGATGCCCCAGGGCGTGTCGAGGCCATTGATCCTGACCAGCAGTTCCTGGCCCGCGAAGCCGCCCCTGGTGATCGCGGCCACGAGCCGGTCGCGCGCCGTCGCTTTGTCGGCCGGGGAGACCGAATCCTCGAGGTCGAACAGAAGGACGTCGACCGCGATGTCGCGCGCCCCGGCATACGAGCCGGGGTCGGTCCCGAGCCGATACAGGACGCTGCGCCGCGCCCGGATCACCGGCGCTTCTCGATGTTCCAGAGCACCAGGCGCGGCGCCTCGAGCACGCCCTGGAGCTCGTTGCGATACGCGACGGGCGCCATGAACTGGCCGAGGATGATGTAGGGCAGGACACGGTAGAAATGCGTCTGCACCCGGTCGATCACATCCTTCTGCTTCGCCGGCGTGTCGGCCGTTATGAACTCCAGCCGCGTCTTCTCGAGCGCTTCGTCGCAGGGCCAGCCGGAATAGTTCTTGCCGTCGCAGGGCGTCGGCACGACCGAATTGCCCAGCGGGTTGTTCTGCGCGATGCCCGGGCCGGTCGTGTGGAAGACATGCCAGCCGCCGCGCTTCTCGTCGGGATGCTCCTTGATCGGCCGGCGCGAGGACAGCGTGCTCCAGTCGACCGACTGCACCTCGACATTCATGCCGATGGCGCGGAGGTTCTGCACGGTCATCAGTGTCGCCGCATGCACCAGCGGCAGGTCGGTCGGATCCATGACGACGATCCGTTCGCCCTTGTACCCTGCCTGCTGCAGCAGCGCCCGCGCCTTCGCAAGGTCAGGGCCCTTGGTCCATTCGCCGAGCCCGGCGCTCGATTCATACGGCGTGCCGCAGACGAAGATCGCCCAGCACACGCGCTCGACCTCGCGGTTGCCGACCATGGCGGCGAGATAGTCGCGCTGGTCGATGGTCCACAGCATCGCCTCGCGCACGCGGGGATCGTTGAAGGGCGGGATCAGATGGTTGACGCGCACGATCGCATGCGCGCCAAGCTTGTCGAGCGTGCGCACCACCACGTTGCGCGCCGGCCTGAGCACGCCGACCATGTCCTGGGACGGCGTGGCGAGGGCATCTACCTCGCCCGCGATCAGAGCCTGCGCCGCCGTGGTGGGATCGGGGATCCAGATCCATTCCACGCGGTCGACCTTGGCGACCTTGCCGCCGGCGAGGCCGTCGGCCGGTTCGGGGCGCGGCTTGTATCCGGCGAATTTGCGGTAGACGACCTTGCTGCCCGGGACCCAATCCGCCTTGTCGAAGGTGAACGGGCCAGAGCCGATATGCTTGTCGATCTGCTTGAAGGGATCGGTCTTCGCCTCTTCCTCGCGCATCACGAAGAGAGGGACGGCGGGGTTGGAAAGCTGCTCGAGGACCGGGGCGAAAGGTGATTTGAGCCGGATCTCGAAGTCGAGCGTGCCTGTCGCGACGACGTCCTGGACATGCTGCATCAGCGTCATGCCGCTGACGATGCGCACGGCCCAGCGCTTCAGCGAAGCGACGGCATCCTTCGCTTCGACCGGCGTGCCGTCGTGGAAGACAAGTCCCGGACGCAGGGTGAAGCGCCAGACCATGCCGTCGTCGCTCTTCGACCAGGTCTCGACCATCTGCGGCCGCGGCCGGAGCGAGGAATCGAGGGCGAACAGCACGTCATAGATCATGTAGGCGTGGCTCGATGTCTCGGTCGCGGTCGTCCAGACCGGATCGAGCACCTTGAGATCGGCCTGCGGCACGAGGCGCAGGACGGTCTGCGCCGGGGCGGGCTGTGCCCCCGCGACGAGAAGGCCGATGATGGCGAGAGCGGCGCGCAGCGTCATGGGATCCCCCCCGGGTTGTCCAGGATGCCGAGGATAGCGCGCGCCGCGCGTCGCGTCAGGTTCGCGAGAAAAGGCGGGACGGAGCTTGATCGCGCGTCGGCGAGGGCATCGATCCGGGCTCCGGTCCCATGCGCGCGATCATCCGATCTTGGGCGGTGTGTCCCGACGCAATCACTGCTCGCGCGTCGCCCTGAACGCGTTCGGCGACAGGCCGTGGATGCGACGGAAGGCGCGTGCGAAGGCCGAGGGGCTGTCGTAGCCGGCGGCTGCCGCGACGACGCCGACGCTGTCCAGGGTTCCGTGCAGTCGACGCGCGGCGAGGTGCAGGCGCCAGTCCTGCAGATATGCCGCCGGGGTTTGATCAAGGCGGGACTGGAATCGCTCGAAGAACGCGGTGCGCGAGAGATTGGCAAGGCGCGCGAGGGCGGCGAGCGTCCAGCGGCGTTCGGGTTCGGCGTGGATCGCCGTCAGCGCGGCCGCCAGCCGCGGATCGGCCGCCGCCGCCAGCCAGCCGGTCGTCGGGCGCGCGGCCAGCAGCGCTTCGCGCAGCGCCTGGATGAACAGGATTTCTGCGGCGCGACGTAGCACGGTGCCGGACATGCCGTCTGGCTGCGCGGCCTCGGCGCGCACGAGCGCCAGCACCGGATCGATGCGGGCGCAGGCGCCTGTCCCTGTGCGCAGCGCGATCGCTGCCGGCAATCCGGCGACCAGCCCGGCGGCACTGCGCGAGTCCGCCACGAAACTTGCCGTCAGGAGGCGGGTACGCGCGCCGCTGCCGCCATACACGAAGGTGGTGGCGTTGCGATCGCGCCGGTCGATTCCCGCGACAGCGGAGATCGGGGTCGGCCGTCGTCCCGTGCGGTCGGCGACGACATGGATGTCGTCGCGCGGGAGGACGACCACGTCGCCGCGACCGAGACGAAGCGGATCGGTCCGGCCGGGGCATCCGACGATGCATGCGCCTTCGAGCACTGCGTGCATCGCGGCGAAGCGGCCCCCGGGCAATTGCAGGGCCCAGGGCGCGCCAAGATCGCTCACGCAGAAGAACCAGCCACGAAAGCGCAGTGCATCGAGCATCTGCGCGATCAGGACGCTGCGTGGCGAACCATCGGCATCGTCTTGCGGACTTCCGGACGCGCGGGGGACCGGGCGCTTTCCTATCGTCATGCGGCATCGATAGTTCAGGAGCCTCGATCATGACGCAAGCCTCGCCCGCGACCCGCCGCAGGGTCTTCGTATGGATCGCCCATCTGGTTGCGGCGCTGCCCTTCGCCGCCTCTGCGCGCGCGGGGCTGTACCCGACCCCGGCGGTCTCGCCTGGCCCGTTCTACCCACCCGATCCGCGCGGTCTGCCTTTCTTTCCGGCGCGCCCGCTTCGTCCTCTGCCTGAAGGCCACGACCTGACCATCGGGGCGGATGGACGCCGCGCCGAGGGCGAGCATGTCCGCATCGGCGGGATCGTGTACGACAGGGACGGGCGGCCGGTCGCCGGAGCCAGGGTCGAGATCTGGCAGGTCGATGCGCGCGGCAGCTACGTGGTCGAGACCGGCGCCGATCGCGATCCCGGCTTCGCCGGTTATGGCACGTGTGTCAGCGGCCCCGATGGCAGCTATGGCTTCGTCACCATCCGTCCGCACGGCTATGGCCGGTATGGCGGGCTGATCCGGCGCGCGGCGCATATCCATCTGCGCGTCGTTGCGCCGGGTGGGGCGCCGCTCGCCACCGAGATCTGGTTCGCGGACGATCCCGACAACGCGCGCGACAGCTTCGTGAGCCGCGTCGCCGACCCCGAGTTACGGGCACGCATGCTCGTCGCTTTCGTCGCGGACACGGACGGCGTGCCGACGGCGCGTTTCGACGTCGTGCTTCCCGAGTTGTCGGCCCCGAGGGCGTCATGACCCTCGTTGTCTTCGGCGCTTCCGGCGCGACCGGCCGACATGTCCTGGCGGTCGCGCGCGCCTCGGGCCTCGATGTCCGCGCGGTCGTGCGGGCCGGCGCATCCGCGTCTGTCCCTGGACCGCGGGTCGAAGCCGATGTCCTCGACCCCGCTTCGGTGGCTGACGCGATCCGCGACGCCAGTGCGGTCGTCGTGTGTCTGGGCATTTCCAGGCGTTCGCGATCGCCCTTCGCGCCGCTGGTTTCGCCGGCCGACCTGACTTCGCGCGCCGTCGCGGCGATTGTCCTGGCGATGCGCCGCGCAGGCGTGCGGCGGATCGTCCATGTCAGCGCCTTCGGCGTCGGCGACAGCTGGCACCAAATCCCCTGGTGGGGGCGCGGGTTCATCCGGCTTGGCAATGTGCGCCACTCGATCGCCGATCATGGACGGTGCGAGCAGATCCTCGCGGCGTCGGGACTGGACTGGACGGCGTTGCGACCGATGATGCTGGACGACACGCCGAGCGCGCGTCCGGCGCGCGAGATGGCGTCGGGCGACTCGCTGCTGGTCAAGGTGCCGCGCGAGGCCCTGGCGCGGCGTATCGTCGCCACGCTCGCCGATCGCACCACCATCGACCGAGCGATCGCGCTGACAGCGGGTTGAGTGCCGAGGGTGAAGCCGCGTGAATTTCGGTCCAGAGTACTATTTCGCTCCAGCGTCCCGGGGAGGACGGGGGGACCGACGCGAAGCAGCACACTGGATCGGAGTTTGCCCATGACACGCGCCGCCCGAGTCATCGCCATCCTCACGCTCGTCGCCGCGACGCTCGACAGCGCGTTCGCCGAGGAGACGCTTTCGCTCAGACGGCGGGATGGCCTCTCTTTCGAGATCGTCGTTCGGGCCCCGGCGGACAGGGCGTGCCGCGGCATCGCGGTGGTCTCGCCCGGTGCAGGCGGATCCGCCCAGGGCTACGGCTATCTCGCCGAGGCGCTTGCCTCGCTCGGCCGCCTTACCGTGGTGATCGGTCATCCCGAGAGCGGGCGGCGGGCCCTGCGCGATCACGCGCGCGGACAGGGGCTTCGCGAGGGCCTCGCGGACCTGATCACCGCACCCGAAGCCTACGAGGGCCGGTTCATGGACATAGCGGCGGCCAGGCAGTGGGCCTCGTCCCGCTGCAGCGCGCCGGAGGCCATCCTGGTTGGGCACTCGATGGGTGCGGCGACCGTGATGATCGAAGCGGGTGCCCGCAACCGTCTGGGCCTGCGTGGTTCCGATGGCTTCGACGTCTATGTCGCCCTGTCGCCGCAGGGCAGCGGCTCGATCTTCCCGGCCGATGCCTGGTCCGACATACGCAAGCCGATCCTTCTCCTCACGGGGACGCGCGACACCGAGCTCGGTGGGCGCTCCTGGGAGACCCGCACCGAGCCTTTCGCCGGCCTGCCGCCGGGCTGCAAGTGGCTGGGGGTGATCGAGGGAGCCACGCATATGCACTTCGCGGGCAATGGCATGGCGCGTCGCACCGAAATCCTCACGACGCGGACCATCGGCGCCTTCCTGGAGGCCCGTAGGCGCGGCGCCTGCACAGCGCCGCCACCTACCGGCGGCATCGAGATCACTGCGAAGTGAATTCCGATCCACAGTACTATTTCGTCCAGATCCCCCAAGGGATGGGCAAGGGTAGCGACGCGAAATAGTACTCTGGATCGGAAGTCAGCCTTCGACGGAGGCGATGAAACGTGTCGCGGCGTCGAGTACCGCGTCGCGGCGGTCGCGATGCGGGCTGTGGCCGCACGACTCCAGCATCAGCGTCTCGCAGCCGCCTCCCGCCTGACGGGCGATCGCCTCGAGCTGCGCCGCGGTGCCGTATTGGTCGTCCGCCCCCTGGATGACCAATGCCGGCGCGACGATCGCGGGCAGCAGGTCCTCGATGTTCCAGCCCCGGAAGGCCGGCGTGAGCCAGAGGTCGTGCCAGTCGTGGAAGACCCGCACCGCGTCGCGATGATGCCGTCCCAGCCGCCGGGGCAGATCCGTCGTCGTCCAGGCATCGCCGGCGGCGCGGATGCCGGCCAGGGTCTCCTCCTCGACGAAGACATGCGGCGCCTCGAGGATCATGCCGGCGACGTCATGTCCGGACGCGGCATGGATCAGCGCGATCGATGCGCCGTCGCTATGGCCGAACAGAAGCGGCCGCGTGATCCCCAGGGCGTCCAGCAGTGCCGGCAGCCTGACCTGGGCCTCGCGGTGCAGGTAGTCGGGTGCGCGCGCCTCGGGCGGCGGATCGGAGCCGCCATAGCCGGCGCGCGAGAAGATCAGTCCGGGATGCCCGGTGCGCGCGCAGAGCGCCTCGGGAAAATCGCGCCACAGACCGACGGAGCCCAGGCCCTCATGCAGGAACACGATCGTCGCCGCGCCGGGCCGCGCCCCGGCGACGCGCCGGCACTCGAGGGACAGCCCGTCGATCACCGCATGGAACATCATGGCGACCCAATGTCCGCCACTTTTCCCGCCGGGGCAATGAGACCCGTCAGACCCCGGGACGGAGCCCGGATTACTACCGGCCGCCGGGGGGAGTAATCTGGGCTCCGTCCCGGGTTTTGATTTTGCTGCACTGCGCAATAGAAGGCTTGCCTCGCCGAGGTGGAGGGGTTAACGGGGATGCCCGAGACATGTTGACGCGTTATTCACCGCACGATGTTCGATCCCCTGAGCAGCCTCGCTGACCGCCTGCGCCGCGCCGATCGCGGGGTCGCGGGGGATATCGCGCGCGCCCTCGACCGTCTGCCCCGGTTTCGTCGCCCTGGCGATCGAGCGACCGCTGCCGGCCCCTGGCACGCCGCGTCGCAGGCTCCGGCACTGCGGATCCTCAGCTGGAACCTGCTGCGGTTGACCGGCGCCAGCTGCGCCGAGCTGGCCGGGTTGATCGACCGGCATCGCATCGACGTCGCGTTGCTGCAGGAAACGACCGATGCCTTCGACCCGCTGACCGCCCGCGTCGGTGGGGCCATGGTCCGACACCCCTTGCCGGGGCGGGTTCACGGCCCCGCGATCTGGTCGCGCGACGGGCTGGCGCGCCCGCGCCGCGTGCCGCTGTTCAGCCACGCGATCCGGCGGCATGCCGTCGTCGCGGAGATCGCCGGCGCGAGCTTCGCGTCCGTGCACCTCTCGCATGGCCAGTTGATGTGTCGCCGTCAGGCGCGCGAGGCCTGCGACGCACTTCTCGGCGGGGCTGCGGTGATCGCAGGGGATTTCAACATGGTCGGGCCGTTGCGCCTCGACGGGTTCCACGAGGTCGGCCCGCGCGAGCCCACGCATTACGCCAACGGCCTCCTGCCGTTGCGGATCGATCGCTGCTTCGTGCGGGGCTTTGCCTGCCGGATGGCGCAGGCGCTGGATCGCGGCGGCTCGGATCATCGGCCGCTGGTGCTCGAACTCGTCGCGCTGGGTGCGCCGGCGAAGGATCGCGAAGCGGCCTGAGCCGGCCGCGCATGTCAGCCGCGCGGGCGCAGGGTCACGACCGCGGCGCGGGCCTCCGGGTCGATCGGCATGCCGCGCAGGTCGATACCGGCCCCATCGATCCGCAGCACATCGTCCGGATCGAGTCGCCAGCGCCCGCTGTCGCTCGCCGCCGTGAAACTGCCCGCGAGGTCCACGATCAGCGTCGTCGCTCCGTCGGTCACGATCCGGAACGGCAGGGCGGCGATCTCCACCGTGTGCGCGACGGCCACGCGCCGGGTGATGACGTTGAGGTCGCGCGTCTCGCCGCCGAGCAGGCGTCCCGCGCACCCGTGTTCGCCCACGAAGCGGAGCAGGTCGAAGCAGCCACCGCGCAGCGTCGTCCCGTCGGCGAAGTCGAGGGCGACGCCGCCGCCGGAGATCGGCACGAGCGTCCGGTCGCAGCCAGGGAAGGCAGAAAACGGTCCATCGGCTGAGATCGTCGCGATCGAGATCCGCCAGTCGAACTCCGTGCCGCTCGCGGGGTGGCGGGCGATCTCCGCGGTCCGTCCGAGCCCGTTCTTCCACGCCATGTCGGCATGTCCGGAGGCGGGGAGGAAGCGGATGGCGGGCGAAGCTTGCATGAAAGACATCCTGCGGGAGGGATCAGTCGCGCTCGGCGGCCTCGAGCGCCTCGGCGGCGGCAAGCCACGCCTCCTCGGCAGCGTCGAGGGCGGTGGCGACCTCGCCTTGACGCCGCGCGAGCGCAGCGGCGCGCGCGGCATCGGCATAGACGGCCGGATCGCCGAGTTCGGTCTCGAGCCGTTTCCGTTCTGCGCTGAGCCGCGCCAATTCCTTCTCGGCGTCGCGGGCGCGATTGCGCAGCGGGGCGAGGGCGAGGCGCTTGTCGGCGGCGGCGCGGCGCTGGTCCCTGGCCGAAACGGCCGCGCCCTCGCCATTCTTGCGCGCCGCGCCATCATCCCCGCGGGCGCGTTCCGACAGGCCGCGCCGACGATATTCCTCGACATCGCCGTCGAAGATCGTGACGGCGCCATCGGCGACCAGCCAGAGCCGGTCGATCGCGAGTTCGATCAGGTGCAGATCGTGCGTCACGAGAACGACCGCGCCCTCGAAGGCGTTGATCGCGTCGACCAACGCCTCGCGCGAGGGGATGTCGAGATGATTGGTCGGTTCGTCGAGGATGAGCAGCGACGGCTTGTTGCAGGTCACCAGGGCGAAGTTCAGCCGGGCGCGCC
>CAYSUY010000006.1:24117-51279 GCA_964434345.1 uncultured Acetobacteraceae bacterium | reverse complement strand
GTCCGAGAATGTCGACATCTCGATGGATAACGTCACCACTCAACGGTACGACGAGTTCCTCAACGCGCTGTCGGTGCCGACGATGATCGCGATGCTCCGGTCGCAGAAATGGAGCAACTACGCATTGGTCGTGGTCGAGGCGCCGTTGACGTACGCGGTCGTCGACGTCCTGCTCGGCGGTCGTCATGGCGGCGACCTGCGCGGCCTGGAAGGACGCAGCTTCACGACGATCGAGCGACGGATGATCGAACGGGTGATCCGTACGCTCGTCGGTGACCTGACGGCGTCCTTTTCGGCGATAGGCGATCCCGGCTTCGCATTCGACCGTCTCGAGACCAACCCGAAATTCGTCATGCTGGCGCGGCCGGAGACGCCGACAACCGTCGCGACATTCCGCTTCTACATGGAAGACCGCGGTGGAAAATTCATGGTCGCGCTGCCTGCCAACCTGCTCTATCCGGTCAAGGACCAACTCGCCCAGCCGTTTCTGGGCGAGTCCTCGGACAACGACGCGACCTGGAAAGAGACGCTCGGTGGCCAGGTCGGTGCCGCGCCGGTCCGTGTCGATGCTGTGATCGACAAGCTGACGCTGTCGCTCGACGAGGTCTTGTCCTGGCGGCCGGGATCGCGACTGGTCCTCAATGCCACCCCCGCGTCGCAGGTTGAACTGCGGGCCGACAGTCTGACCATTGCGCGCGGCGAGATGGGGCGGGTGGGGTCCCGGATCGCAGTCCGGATCCAGTCATGATTGACGGCATCGATCTTCATGTCGCCTGGCAGGCGGCTCAGACGCTCCTCGTGCTGGCGATGCTGGGCGTCATGTGGCGGCTTCACAGGCGGCTCGATTCCTTGCGCGCGGCGCGGGACGAGGCCAGCGAATGGCTGGAGCAATTCTCCAAGCTGATCGCGCGGACAGAAGCCGCCCTGCGGCAGGCCAGACAGCCGGCCCCTGCGCCGGTGACGCATATCAACGAGGCGAGACGCGATGCGAGCGAAAGAACCCCCGACGGTGCGGCAAGGCAGCCCGACCCTTTCCGCCCGCCCACTCCTGCAGAGCCAGCGCGCCGCGGAGCGCCCGACGCCGCGACCGGAGCCAAGATCGCCAAGCTCGAAGACATTCTTGGACGTCTCCGCTAGGCGCGGCGGCGCGGGACGCGCCCTCCTTACCGCGTTCACGGCGCTGTCCATCGCAGGGGTCCTGAGCTTGTGGGTCGGGGCGCCACGCGCCGGCACCCCCGAGGTCGCACCTGCGGCGCGGGTCGCCGCGACGTCGCAGACCGCGGCATCTGCGCCAACAGCGTCGTGGCCGCGGCCAGTGTCAGATCCGTTGGACTTGACGCCGGAACGCATGCGTCTGCTGGAGCAGGCCGGCGACATGCTGCGCGCGGTCCAGGAGCGCGAGAATAAGATCGCGCTGCGCGAACGTCTTCTCGATGCGGGTCGAGCCGAACTCGAGCGCAAGCTGGCCCTCTTCGAGCGCGACTCCGCGGGCAGCCGCGACCGGATCCGTCAGGCCCTGGAGCGCGATCTCGCGGAACGCGAAGTGCGCCTGGCCGAGAAGGAAAAAGAACTGGCCGGACGAGAGGCCGCGGTCGCAAGCGTCCAGGAAGACATGAAGCGCCAGGTGGGACAGCAATTCGATCAGATCGTCGGCTCTTATCTCGGGCTCAAGCCCAAGCGTGCGGCGCGCATCCTGGAGGAGCGCGGCGCCGCCGAGGCGGCGGTCATTCTCTTCCTCATGCCAGACGACGCGCGCAATCGCATCCTCGGCGAGATGGATCCCGCCATCGTCGCGTCGATCCTCAAGACCCCCTTTGCTGATCGGATCCTGCCGGCGCGAAGTGCGGCGAACGCCCGCACGCAGCCGTGAGGCTGGCGCTGGGTATCGTCATCGCGGTTGCGGTCGCGGCCGCCAGCGCGGCTACCGCGCAGGACGTACGCGTCGACTATCCCAAGATGATCATTAGGGTCCCGGCCGCAGGCGGATTGCCACCAGCGCTCTCGATCGCGCCGACCGCCTATCTGCCGGCGGACGCGCTGGAGAACGCCCAGCGTCGCGAAGGCCAGATCCGCGGTCGGATCTTCGACGCGGTGGCGAAGGCCTACCAAGCACTTCCAGCCGGTGGCGCAGCAGGGCTCGACATCAAGCTGCTGGAGGAGCGTATCGCCGCGGAGGTCGCCGACATCGCCGGCGGTGGCCCCGTCCGCATCGTCTTCCGCGAATTCTCCCTGCGCTAGCTCGCGAGCGACCCACGTCATGGATCTCCTGTTCTTTCTGATCGCCGTTGTGCTGGGCTCGGTGATCGCCGTCGTCCTCGCGATCAACATGCGCATCTCGAGCGAAGTGGCCAGGTTGCGAGCCGAGGTCGCCGAGCTTGATCGCGCCCGGGCCGAGATCTCCGGGATGCTCACGGAGGCGCGTGACGCGATCGGCGCCGCGGATCGCGACATGAAGAACCTTCGGACGGAATTTCGTTCCGAATTGGACCAGCGAATCAAGGGCGCCGCCGGATCGGCGAACTGAACGCCAGGGATCAAGCCGTTACGGATACATCTTCGGTCGCGGCCGCGGTGATGGACCCTAGCTTGTGGGTATGAGCATCTTGGCTCCCGCACGGTCGGGCGCACCGCCCCGGACCGACCTCGAAAGCGCATCGCGCGGTCGCCAGGACCGGTCCGCGGGTTTGGCGCAGCGACGCGGCGATCCGGCTACGGCAGTCGCCCATACATCGCCCCAGGTGCTCGCGTCGCGCCTCGAACAGACGCAGCGGCAGCCGACCATGCCCCGGGGATCGTATATCGATATTCTCGCCTGAGATGTCTGCGCCATGAGCGAGGAGAAGGCGAAGGGCGGCGACGCGATCTTCAAGAAGGTCAAGAAGGTCGACGGACATGGCCATCATGGCGGAGTCTGGAAACTCGCCTACGCCGATTTCGTCACGGCTATGATGGCGTTCTTCCTCCTGATGTGGCTGCTCAACGTCACTTCCGAAGAAATGAAATCCGGGCTTGCCCAGTATTTTTCCCCGGACGCGGTCTCCGCCTCCTCCAGCGGCGGTGGCGATGTGTTCTTCGGTCTGACCGTCACGGTCGAATCGCCCATGCAGGCGCAAAGCGGCGGTGTTGCGACGATCATCCCGATCCCCGAATCGATCCGGCAGGGCGATGGCGGATCGAGCGGAACGGGCCGTGGCGAGGCGGCGCAGACGACCGCGGAGGCGACCCGCCAGGGCGGCCAGTCCGAAGAGACGAAACCGGGCACAGATACAGCGCCGCAACGTCCCGACACCGCCACTCCGGTTTCGGACGCCCAGCCACCACGAGACGCCGCCGCCGCGGCGGCCGTCCCCGCGCCTGACCCTCAGGGGCCTGCGGCGGCAGGTCAAGCCGCGGGTAACGCTCGCGCGCAGTTTGAGGCTCGTGACGTCGCCGCGCTCCAGCAGCGTCTGCTGCAGGGCATGCGCGAGGCGGGGATTCGCGACATCACGCCCGCCAATCTCAGTGTCGCGGCGCGTCCCGAGGGCGTGCTCATCGAGATCATGGACGCGCCGGGTATCGCGATGTTCGAAATCGGCAGCGCGCGCCCGCAGGAAGAGGCACGCAGGTTCATCGCTGCGGTCGCGCGTGTCCTGCGCGAGCGCCAGGAACAGATCGCGATCTTCGGGCATACCGACGCGCGCCCCTTCCCGACACCTGCCTATACCAATTGGGAACTCGCTGCGGACCGGGCGAACGCGGCGCGCAGGGTCCTCCTCGACTCAGGCCTTCGAGCCGATCGGATCATCGAGGTCAACGCCCGCGCCGATGCCTCTCCCCGCAACCCGGCGGACCGTTTCGCTCCCGAGAATCGACGTATCGAGATCCTTCTGGTCAGGCCGTCCCAATGAGCATGTTGTTGTCTCCGGGGACCGGGTTCCTCGTTCTTGTCCTCGGTGGAGCTGGCGCCCTGATCGTGCTGCTGCTTCATGCACGTCTGCAGGCGGACCTCGAAGGATTGCTCATGCGTCAGCGCCAGGCGAGTGCCGATCTTCGCCGGATCCGTGTCGACGCGGCGGCCGTTCGCAGCGAGGCGGAGAAGGTGGCATCGAAACTCACCGTCACGCGCGACTATCTCGGCGCCGAGCTCACCAAGGCGCTCGAGCCGCCGAAGCCGGCGCGCAGACCAGCGCGGCGCGGCGGATGATCGCCATGCGGATCGCGACCCTCCTGCTGGTCGCACTGCTGTCCGCCGTTGCGCCAAGTGCCGCAGCAGCGCAGACACAGCCTGGCGTGTCGATGGAGGCAGCTGCGGCATCGGCACGCGCGCTCGCGGCGCGCAAGGATATGGATGCCGCGCGCGCCATCGTACGGGCAGCCAACGCTTATGCCAGTGGCGCTCCCAGCGGACGCGCGCTGCCTGAGACACAGCGTTTGGCTTTCGAGGCGCTGCTCGCGGCGCACGCTGGTTCATCGGTGGACTGGCTGGCGCGTGACGAGGCCATGCGCGTGCGGATCCGGGACGCCCGCGCGTTGATCGGTGCGATCCGGCGTCCGGCTAAAGCGAAGCCGGAGACAGTCGCCGCGGCGATCGGGGACGACACCTGCCCGATTCTGCTCGACATCACGACGATCCGGCCGGGCGAGGCGCGCCTTGTTGTCTCCGATGTGCTGGAGGCGGGGCTCGAATTCACCGACGCCCAGAAGCGCTGTCTGGTCCGCGCAGTCGCCGCAAACCCCGAATTCGCTTATGGCGACATGCCGCCGCTCGGCCAGCTGGCGGCGGAAAAGGACGACGCGGCCCTCGCGTTGCTCATCCAGATGGCGGCCGCGCAGGGTAGCTTCGCCCAGGCCCTCGCCTTCGCGGCCGAGACGACCGATCCGGCCCAGCGCGCGCGCATGCAGGCGGCTGTCGTCGCGATGCGCCAATTCGATTCGATCGCACTCCCCGAACCCGACCTACTACGCGCGCTGTGGACGAATGCGCGCCAGCGCAGTGGTTCCGAGAGGCTGCTCTTCGGGTCGCTGCTCGCGGCCCGCGCCCCGCCCGGGTTCTGGATGGCGGAGGCAGCCGCGGTCGCCGAGTTCGCCGCCAGCGACGCGGCAGCGCAGACGGTGATCGCGCTCGCCGCCCGCCGTGCACTTGTGAGTGCGCCGGCGGATGTGCGTGGCGCCCTGTGGGCAACCGTACCGCGCATGCGTCCGCCGAGTGAGTTCCTTGTCCTGCACGCAGCTCTGTCGGATCCGGCGACCGAACTGGCGATATCTCCGGGCACCGATCCGGCGGTTATCCGTGCGCTCCGCGTGGCACGTTCGCCAGCGGCCTCGTTTGGGCGCGTCCTTGGCGAATTCCCGTCCGGCACGGTGGGAGCACTCGATGTCGCGGTGCTCGTGATCTCTGCCATTGGCACGCCGCGCGCGGACTGAAATGCGCCACCCTTTCGCCATGTTCATTCTCGCAACATGCCTTGCCTGCACGACCCTTGACGCCGTGTACGGGCAGGAACGCATCGTGCCGCGCGTCGGCGCGCATGACGGCTACGATCGCCTGGTGATCGATTGGCCATCGAGCGTTGACTACGACGTCGATGTCGAGGGGCGCGAAATCGCGGTCCGTTTTGCGCGAATGGCGGAGATCGATGTCGCGCCAATCGTGCGGCGCTTGGGCGCGCGCGTATCGGGGGTACGCGCATCGACCTTTCCCGGCGGGACGGCGCTGCACTTCGTGCTCTCCGCCGGTGTACAGCTTCGCCATTTCCGAAACGGCCGATCGATCGTGCTGGATCTCGTGCGAAAGACGGCAGGCGAGTCCGTTGATCCGGTGAGCACGCGTCGCCTCGCGCAGGAGCGGGCCACGCATTCGGCCGCCGTCCCTTTGCCGCCGCCCCAGGCCTCTTCCGCGCCTGCCCCGGCCAAGCCGCCTTCAGCTGCTCCCGTCCCGGTCGACCCTCCGCCGGTGCAGCGAGCCGCTCCGGCACCCGCATCGGTCCCGCCGCTGCTCGCTCCACCCGCCGTCCCTGCGCCCACGGCGCCCTCCCCGACGAGTGCGGAGCAGATGCGCCCGGATTTCGCGCGCGAATCTCCTGGCGTCGCGCGGGTCGAGGTCGCCGCGTCAGCGCCACTGAATGCCGCTTGTGCCGGGGATTTCGAGGTGGCACTCGCGTGGTTTTCCGCCAGGCCTCCAGAGGCTCTTACGCCAGCGGATGCCTACAATGCAGGTTGGCTGCGGCGGATGCTGGGTGATCCCGCGGGGCTTGCCGGGACGCCGCCACAGGTCGAGGGCGAGGTCGTCGGCGCGTGTTCCGGGCGGCGCGTGGCGACCCAACTGGCGGAGCTGTGGCGCGCCTTTCCTGGAGGCCGGTTGCCAGTCGAACCGATCAGGATCCTGCACCTCTTGCCTGCAAGCCCGTCAATCACTCCCGGCCGTACGCCTCTCGCGACGCGTCCGCCGGCCGCAGGGTCGCTCAGGTGAGCCGCACACCCCCGGCGGTCCATGGCGTGATCGCGCCTGGACGCCGCCCCACGCCCGCATACGCGTTCCTCTTGCTGCGCCGCATGGGCGTTCCGATCCTGATCGTCTCCGGCATCCTGGAGCTGGTGGCCGCGCTGCTACGCGTTTGAGCGGGCGCACGGCGTTCAGGGCAGTTTGGGAATGACGACCGCGTAGAGCGCCGCAAGCCAGACCAGGGCAAGCGCGAAACGGTATGCCGGTTTCGCCCGTCGCGGATCGGCGCCCAGCAGGGCAAGCGGCCCCATGCAGAAGCGCCAAACCAGCGCATCGAGCGACTTGGCATCCTCGAACGCGGCGCGCTCCGCGCCGTAGACGCGATAGAGCGCGATCCTCAGCCGCCCCTGCACCGCTGGGTCGGCGATTGCCGCACCTTCTGACAGAAGCGTGTCTCCGCCTAGCTGCGGGAACATCGCCTCGCTGAAGCGCGGATCCGACAGCCCGTGTCGTCGTAGCAGACGCCGAATGTCCTCGCGCAGCGCACCGTCGGACGCTGCGCCCCACAGCGAGCGTCTCAGCTGAGCTTCTGCGCGCATCAGGACCTGCCGTGCCTCCCTGAAGCGCCGGCGCGCGCGCAGCAGGGCGACGAGATGCGCGATCAGCGTGGCTGCGATCCAGAGCAGGCTCATGGCGTGGGCAATCCGGCGGCAAGCAGCCAAGCAATCGCCGCCAGCAGGCTCCAGCACGCCCCGTCGAAACAGTATTCGAGCCAGGGAGGTGGAGAGACGCCCAGGAAACGGATCAGCGACGACGGTCCATTCAAGGGGTTGAGCGGCGACCTGTAGGAGCGGAGGTCGGCCGCGATCGCGCGTGTGCAGGCGGCCTCGATGTCGAGAAGCCAGAGTTCGATCTCGATGGCGACGCGCGGGTTGCGCAGAAAGAAATTGTCGACGAGGTCGAGCCGTCCCGTCCGGCCCTTGAGCCGCACCGTGAGCCGCCGGCGCCCTTCCCGCATGATCTCTGCCGCGCCGCGCTCGATCCGATGCAACTGGGCCGCGATCTCGGCGATGGCGCGCATGTCGCCACCCTCCGACTGCCAGGCGCGGGACGCGCGGCGTAATGCGCGGATGCTGCGCAGCAGGGCCCGCCGGTCGCGGATCCCGGAAAACCGAGCCCATAGGAGAAGTGCGAGCGCGAGCGCGACGAAGACATCGTCGGCTGCCGTCATGAAATGCATGGAGGTCCCGTCTGTCGCACGCCCGGCCCGGCGCTTTGATCCGTTCCGGATTAGATGCCGAACCGGTGCATATCCCGTCTGGCTACGTTTTCATCGAAGCGATGGGTTCAATGTGGAATTTCCTTTCAGGAATCTTCGGTAGGCGCAGGTCCGGTTCCGGCCCGGCGCGTGCGGCGTCCGCTGATGCGCCCGCGCCCGAACTGGTGCGTCTCGACGAGCTCGAAAAGCTCGAGGCTGCGAGCCGTCATATGTTCGACCTTGATGCTGGGCGCTACGAAGGTCGTCTTTTCGTCATCAGCCTCGACACGATCCGCCAACGTTACGGCAATACGTGGCGCTACATCGCCGAGAAGGCGCAGCGTACCGCACGCAACCACATCACCCAGGCGCTCGGTCCGGGAGACGAGTGCGTTCCGGTCGGCGACGTCGATTTCCTGGTCGCGATCCTTTCCGGGCCCAGACGCGAGGCTCCGGCACGCGCACTCCGTATAGACCAGGGCGTCAGCTACGCCGTGACCGGGGAGGACCTCGGAATCCTTGGCGTATCGGCCAAGCAGGTCCAGATCGCCGAGGGAGGCCCCTTGTCCTTCCGCCCGCTATCGCATGCCGATCTCGAGCGCGCGGAGGCACCGCAGAGCCCGACCATCGACCTCGAGTCTGAACTCCTCGACGACGAGGAGGAGGACGATTCCTTCCCGACGATCGATGCCGTTCTCGATGCGCTCGTATTCCGCGTCGAGCCCATCGCGCGCTTAGCGGACCAGACGGTCGTCTTCGAGCGGCTGGCCGCGTTTTCGCCGTCTCTTGGAGAAACTTCCGACGAATGGACGATCGTCGAGAACTTTCCCGACCCGAAGGTGCGGGCGAAGATGGACCTCAAATGCCTGAAGGCGTGCCGGGCCCATCTGCGGCGGGTCGCCGCCGAGCGCAGCGGGCACCGGGTGGTCGTTCCGGTGTTCTTCGAGACGCTGGCGAACAACTACACCCGCGGCCTGTTCCTCAAGATGGCCCAGAAGATCCCTCAGCCCGCGCGCAAGTCGCTCGTGTTCCATGTAGGCGGCGTCCCCGCGGGCGTCGCGCAATCGCGTCTCGCAGAGCTCGGCGCCGTCATAAAGCCGTTTTCGAGCGGGGCTTTCATCGGATTGCCGCCCGAGTTCACCGGGCTCGATGGCCTTCGCGATCTCGTGCTCGTCGGACTTACCGTCGACGCACCGCGCCCGGAGGACGCCGGAGCTCTGCTGTCGGCGGCGCACGGGGCAGGGCTGCCGACCTGGGTCGCCGGTCTCAGGGACGAGAGCGATCGTCAGCGTGCGCTTATTCTGGGCGCCGCATATGGCTCGGGCCCGCTCTATCCGTCCCGAGTGCCGTCGACTGCCGACGATGCGGAACCTGAGAGTTGAGGACAGGCGATGTTCGTCATCATCGGAATCGTAGTCGTCCTCGTCTGCTGCCTGGGAAGCTACGTCGCCATGGGCGGAAAGCTGGCCGTTCTCAATCAGCCGCTCGAATTCGTGATCATTCTGGGTTCAGGCATTGGTGCGTTCGTTGCCGGCAACCCGATGAGCATCATCAAGGGATCGATCGCCGGCGTCGTCGCTGGACTGAAGGGTCCCAAGATCAAGAAGGCTCACTACATCGAGCTGCTCTCGATGATGTTCGACCTTTTCAAGCTTGCGAAGCAGAAGGGCATGATGGCGCTCGAGCCGCATGTCGAGAAGCCCGAGTCGAGCGACATCTTCTCGAAATATCAACTCGTCATGAGTGACCACCATGTCGAGGAATTCATTCGCGACTATCTCCGAATGCTGACGCTTGGGACCGAGAAGGCACACGAGCTGGAATCGGTGATCGACGCGGAGATCGACTCGCATCACAAGACCGATCACCTCCATGTCGCTGCACTGCAGACCTTCGCCGACGCTCTCCCTGCACTCGGGATCGTGGCTGCGGTGATGGGCGTCATCAAGACGATGGGAGCCATGGACCAGCCCCCCGCCGTGCTTGGCGGTCTGATCGGAGCCGCTCTGGTCGGCACTTTCGCGGGTGTGTTGATGGCTTACGGAATTTTTGGTCCGATAGCTGCCGCAGCCAAGAATTCACTGGAAGCTGACTCGCGGATCTACGACGTCATCAAGGCAGGGATCCTCGCGTACATGCAGGGCTACGCGCCGGCTGTGGCAATCGAGATGGCCCGCAAGACCATCCCGGCCAGCGAGAGGCCATCCTTCTATGATCTGGAGGCCGCCCTTGGAAAATGATCGGCGCAAGCCGGGCTCGGGAGGCGCGTGATGGCATCGGCCGAGAAAGCGGCACCCGCCGCCGACGCCTCCGCGGATGGCGAGCCGAAAAAGGGCTCCAAGCTCAAGCTTATCCTGGTGATCCTGGTCGCGCTCCTGTTCATGGTCGGCGGCGGCGGTGCGGTGGGTGTCTTCCTGCTCGGCATGAAGCTTCCCTTCATGAAGCAGCCGGCCGCCGAGGAGCAGGCCGACGACGCACAGAAGATCGATCCCAAGGAAGCCGAGCGGCGCGAGCAGGAAAAGCGCGACGCCGAGAAGGCCAAGCAGAAGGCGGCCGCGACCAGGAGCCTGTTTGTCCCGGTCCCGCCCATCGTCGTGAACCTCGCAGATCGGGACGTCCGACGCTATGCGCGCATCGTCCTCATGGTGGAGGTCGTTCTCCCCGAATCCGAGGCGGCGGTACGTGAAAACATGCCCAAGGTCATCGACGCCTTCCAGATCTATGTGCGATCGCTGACCGCCGAGAGCTTCGGATCCGTCGCAAGCATTCTTCAGGTCCGGCGCGAATTGCTGGTCCGGCTGAACCGTATCGATCCGCGCGTCGATGCGCGGGCGGTGCTTTTCCAGGATCTTGTGATCCAGTAGGAGAGCGGGCGTGAGCGATCCGATCCGCGCAGTGCAGCAAACCGCCGGGGCGCCCGCGCTCCGGCCTGTGGTCCTCGTCGTCGATGACGATCCCGACACGATCGAGGAACTCGCCGATCTCGTCGGTGCGATGGGCTATCCCGTGCGCAAGGCACGCGATCCGGGGATCGCGCTCAGTCTGGTCGCGGAAGCGACCGATATCGGTGTCGTACTGATGGATCTGCGGATGCCGCGCCTCGACGGATTGTCGCTCGCGGCGCGCATGACCAAGCAATGCGCCGGCGGTCTGCCGCCGCATCTGATCTTCATGTCGGGCCGTGCGACGATCGAGGACACGATCTCGGCGGTCCGTCTCGATGCCGTCGACTTTCTGACGAAGCCGATCGGCCAGCGCGAACTGTCGCGAGCCCTGTCGCGTGCGAACGATCTGATCGCGACCAAGCGACGCGATCTGCTTCGTCGCGTCGAGATCATGCGGTCGGTGGAGGCAGTTGCGAGCCATGCGATCAAGCTCGCCAACGAATTGTCCGCCGGTCCGGCCGCTCCTGTACGGCATGAGGCTATGGGCCCCGTGTTCACGCCAAAGGCCGATCGCGGAAAACCGCGGCAGCCGAGCGTCATCGCACCCGTTCGCGAGACCATCTCCCCGGATCTCGAAGAGACTGCCGCCAGCCCTGGCGACACGCGGTCCAGGAACGAGTTTCTCCGCAACCGGATCTCCGCGCTGATCGCCGCGCGGCGCGCGCGTGCGAATTATTTCGACGCGACGCTGTTTTCCGATCCATGCTGGGACATGTTGCTGGATCTCATGAACGAGCGCCTCGCAGGAAAAGAGGTTGCGGTGTCGAGTCTCTGCATCGCGGCCGGCGTGCCGCAGACGACCGGACTTCGTCGTATCGACGACTTGATCCGCGCAGGACTACTTGTCCGACGCGAGGATCCGAAAGACCGAAGACGAGTATTCGTGGATCTGGCCGACTCGGCGGTCGAGCGCCTCAACCGTTACATCGATGAAATGAGCATCCTGGGATGACGTGTCCCGCCGCACCGGAAAAACCGATTCGGATCATAATTCCGCGCCAATCCGGGGGTAAAATGTGGAACATGTGAGACGAAAATCGGCGTCCCCGCCGATCCCGCGTGGGCAACGACTGGACCTTGTGGATCCTGTGCGATGGAAACCGAAGGCACGCGCGACGCGGTAGGCGTCCTGGTCGTCGAGGACGATCTTGACCTGCGCGCGGAGCTGGTCGACGGGTTGCGAGCCGCCGGGTTTCGCTGCGTTGGCGCGCCCGACGGCGCTGCGGCATTGGAAGCTCTGCGGCTCTGCAACCATAGCGTCGACGTCGTCCTCGCGGACGTCTACATGCCGCGTCTCGGCGGCATCGGTCTCGTGGGTGCGATTGCGCGTAGCGATGTCGTCGATCCCTGGGTTCGGACCGTGTTGATGTCCGGTCGTGGCAGCGATGAGATCGTTCGCGAAGGGCTGCGAACCAACGCTATCGAGATCCTTCCGAAGCCGATCGCGATGGCTACCCTTGTCGCATCGATCGCTCGGGCCGGAGAAATAGCTCTCGCGGCGCGCCGTCGCTTCACGGCCGCGAACCCCGACGCGTGCGCTGCCCCCGATACAGTGGCCGGTCCGGCGCAGGTCACTGGTTCCCTTGGTTGCGATTTCCCGCCGTTGCTGGCGGAGCGGATTCGCCGTTTCATGGCGTTCGAGCGCGAACGTGCCGATGCGTTTGGCCGCGATCTGGTGGCGGCTCCAGTGTGGGACATGCTGCTCGAGCTTCTCGATGCCCGATTGCGCGGCCAGGGCGTGTCGGTCTCCAGTCTCTGCATCGCGGCTAACGCGCCGGCGACGACGGCATTGCGCCGCATCGACGACCTCGTGGCGGCCGGTCTTGTGCGCCGCCGTCCCGATCCTACCGACAGGCGCCGCGTCTTCGTCGAACTTACCGACGATGCCGTCCACAGACTGGATCGCTTCCTGTCCAGCCGAAATATCGAGACGACCGAGACCGATTCACCGGTCAGGCGGCGCGCATGACCGGTCTTCGGGATGCACCGTCTGATATCGCCTCTAGTTCCGATCCTCGGGGCATACTGGTCGTCGACGACGATCCGGATCAGGCCTCGGAGCTCGTCGACCTGTTCCGCGACGCGGGCTTCACGGTCGGATCGGCGACCGGCGCCAGCCAGGCCATGGAGATGCTGGGAACAGAACGTCCGCGCGTGATGCTTGTCGATCTCAGGATGCCTGGGATCGACGGTTGGCGTCTGGCACGTCTGGTGCAGGCGCTTGATCGCCGCGTCGCCGTCATTCTCATGTCGGGCGACTGGGATGCCGTCGAGGAGGTGCGCGACCGCGATGATGCCATCCTCGCGGTCGTCCCGAAGCCGCTGGACCCGACCTGGCTTCTTGAGACGGCGCGTGCGCTGATCCGCTGACGCCGCGACCGGCGCGTCAACCCGGCTGCCCGCCGCGCCGACGGAGCTTGTAGACCTGGACCAAGATCTGCGCGACCTCGCCGAAGCTGTCGTCGGGGATAGGCTCGTCGACGGCGACCTCCCTGTACAGACGGCGCGCCACGGGGGGAACGCGCATGATCGGTACAGATTCGCGCCATGCGAGCCAGCGTAGACGCCGCGCCACGAGCCCCGCGCCCTTGGCGATCACGATCGGGGCGCTCATCCGGCCCGGCTCGTAGAGGAGGGCGACCGCGTAATGGGTCGGGTTGACCACCATCACATCCGCGGATTTGAGCGGATGCTTGCGGCTTGTCGTGCGACGCTTGCGACGCAGTTCCGCGAGCTTGCTTTTCAGCTCCGGCCGGCCTTCGCTCTCCTTTAGCTCCTCCTTGAGTTCCTGGCGCGACATGCGGAGCTGGGCACGGTTCGACAGTCGCTTCACGAGCAGATCCGTGAGCGCAAAGGCTGCAAGCATCAGCAAGGCCAGCGGCGCAAGCAGGAGCAAGGCATCGAGGGCGAGCTGACCCGCCTCGCGCGCCGTTCCCCCGACACCCAGCGCCCTGTAACGCGCCAGCATCGATTGCAGCGCGGCGGACAGGACGAGCCCGGCGATCGCAAGCTTGGCCGCATTGAATGCAGTCTGGATCAACGCCTTGCCGCCGAAGATGCGTCCGAAGCCGCGCGTCGGAGACAGGTTCCCTAGTGACGCCCGAAGCGGCCGGAACTGGATGCGGAAGTGCTGTTGGCCGAGCCCGATCGCGATCGCAACGACCAGGAAGGTGGCAAGGATCGCTGCAAACGGCACCAAGATCTCGCGGAGCAGCGCGGCCGCAAGCGCCGGGGAGTCGACCGACCGGCTCGCGATCGCCGCGGCGACATCGCGCGCGCGCGCGGTCATGCCGGAGAAGGCGAGCCACCAGAGCGGGAACGTCGCGATCAGCGCGACCATGCCACCCAGCGCATAGGTGTCCTGCGGCAGCATGAGCGAGCCTTCCTCGAAGGCTCGCTCCAGCCGTCGTTCGGTCGGCTCCTCGGTCTTTTCCTGGCTGTCGTCCTTCTCTGCCACGGCGCCTTGCTAGAAGGGTCGGCGGTGCAGGCGTGCACGACCCGGTCCGGCGCGGATGGAATCAGACGCGGCGTTGACGTCCGGTCGCGTCGTAGAGGCGCACCGATCCGGCGCGTCCGCGGTCTGCGGCGCGCATCGCGTCGCGCAGGACGGTCAAGGTCGCCACCCGGGCGGCGATCCTGGCCTTGAGCTTGGCAGCCGCGAGGTGCAGCGCACGTAGTTCCGCCGCATCCGCGCCCGCTGCTTCGTCCGTGATGCCATGGGCGATCCGCTCTACTTCGCGGAGAAGTTCGGCTGCGGGAGACCTGCCGTCGGCAAGCGCGATCAGTTCGTCAGTCGTCCTGGCGAGCGACGTCATGGCGCGACCTCGTTAGGGTCGACAGATCGTGACATCGGCGCCTGCCGCATTGCCCTGGCCTCGATCTCTGCCTTGACGGTCGGGACGAGACCGAACGGGTCGCGCCGTGCGATCTGCTGGGCCAGCGCGTCCGAAAAGACCTGCGATACGAATTGTTCAACCGTTTCCGAGGCGCCACCGGTGCGACCACCGAAAGCGGCCACGAGCCTTGGCAGGGCGGGCTTGAGCAACTGCGCCGTCATCGCGGACTGGAAGGCGGCAGCAGCCCGCTCTCCGCGCTTGGGATCTGGACCAGGCCCAAGTTCGGCCCGGGGCAAGGCACCCGACACCATGATCATTAGCGAATCTCCAGGTCGGCGCGCAGAGCGCCGGCGGATTTGAGTGTCTGCAGGATACCGATCAGGTCGCGCGGACCGACACCCAGCGCGTTGAGGCCATTGACGAGATCGCGCAGCGAGGCACCGCGTTGGAGCATCGCGATCCGCCCGGTCCCGCTTTCGCTGACCTGGATGTCGGTCCGATTGACGGTTTGGGTCGTACCTGTCGAACTGAAGGGCGAGGGCTGCGAGACCTGCGGGGTTTCGGTGATGCGTACCGTCAGGCTCCCCTGCGCGATCGCGACCGGCGCTATCTTGACATCCTGATTGATCACGATGACCCCGTTCTCCTCGTTGATCACCACCCGCGCATGCTGGTCGGGCACGACGGTGAGCTTTTCGATCTCGGTCATCAGCGCTACCACTCCGCCGGGATAGCCCGCAGGCACCCCGACGCGTATGGTGCCGGAATCGAGGGTTTCCGCGACCGCCCCGCCGAGGAAGGAATTGATCGTCGCCGAAACGCGCGAGGCGGTCGTGAAATCGGGCGAGCGCAGGGCGACCGTGACCGCCTGGAGGTCGCGCAGCGAGAAACCGACGGAGCGTTCCACGATAGCCCCGTTCGGAATGCGCGCCGAGGTCGGAACGCCGCGCGTCACCGAGGCTGCGGCGCCCTCTGCCGAGAAGCCGCCGACCGCGAGCGGACCCTGCGCGACGGCATAGACCTCGCCATCGGCACCAAGCAGCGCGGTCACAAGAAGCGTGCCACCGAGAAGGCTTTTCGCGTCGCCGAGCGCTGACACCACGATGTCGACGCGACTACCGGGTCGCGCGAAGGGCGGCAGGGTCGCCGTGACGATCACCGCCGCGGTGTTCTGGGTCTTGAGCGCCGCGTCTTTCGCGTTGACGCCAAGGCGATCGAGCATCCCAAGCAGCGACTGACGTGTGAATACCGA
Source organism: uncultured Acetobacteraceae bacterium (assembly GCA_964434345.1). GTDB lineage: Bacteria > Pseudomonadota > Alphaproteobacteria > CACIAM-22H2 > CACIAM-22H2 > CAIOSQ01. The sequence goes on along the minus strand of CAYSUY010000006.1, from coordinate 35,567 downwards.
GTTCGAGATGGTGTCGCCGGTGCGGTTAAGGCCGACGACCAACCCATATCCGACCAAGACGTTGTCGCGGACCCCCTCGAAGTCGGCGATATCCTTGAGCCGCGCGGAATAATCCTGCGGTTGCGCCGAGGTCGGCGCGCATGGCGCCAGGATCATGGCCGCGTAGGCGAGGGCGACAAGGAAGAGGGACCGGTGATGCATCGGGACTGCCAAAATTTTTGCTGCTGCGATCTCGGCCCATTTGTTGCAACCGCCATGCCACGCGGGGCGATGCCGATGTTTTCCGACACCGGGTCAGCTGCCGCCGGTCGAACCCATAGGAAACTGGAGCGATAGGCGATGCGTGTCGGCAAAACGGGTGGCGCGCGCGGCGCCAGCAGCCGCGGACCGATCCGGCGCGGCGGCGAATTTCCTGGCGCGTCGGAGGCCGGGCGCGCGGAGGCGACCGTGGCGCCGACGGACGTCGCGCCTACCGGTGGCGTCGGCCTCGCGGACTCGCTGCTCGCAATCGAGGACCGGCGGCGCGCGATCGAGCGTGGCAAGGCTTCGTTAGACTGCCTGGATCAGCTCAGGCTGGACATTCTCGATGGCGAGTTGCGTCAGGCGACGGCCGCGCGTCTTGCGCGTCTCGTGAACGAAGGCGGCGACGAAATGCTGGATCCAGAACTGCGTGAGACGGTCGAAGAGATCCGCACGCAATTGCGCTTCGAGGCGGCACGTCTGGCGCGTGGCGCGCGTCGGGAAGCCGGGGGCTGACCGCGTGGACCCGCTCGTCGCGAAACCCTTACCTTGGTTCGTCGCTGTCCGGATGGTCGAGGAGCTCCATGCTCGCGACGGCCTCGATGTTCTCGGCCCGGATCTTCTCCCACAACTCGCGTCGCAGGACTTGCACGGAGGCAGGATGACGGACGGACAGCTTCACCGTGCGGCCACGCACCTCCTCGACGACGATCTCGATCTCGTCTCCGAGCATAAGGGACTGGCCGACACGTCGCGTGATGAAGAGCATGATCCGGGCGCCTCGCCTCTTCTGGCCATTGCCAAGACTAACGCAAAATCGGCCGCCGGTGACAGGGCGATACCGCGGATGCGGCTGTCGTCCATACAGGCTGCCGCGGTTGGCATGATCCTGGCCATCTGTCTCGCGATGCCCGGCGCCGCGCGCGCGAACGACGTCGCGACCGCGCAGAAAGTGGTCAAGGACGTCTTCGGTGGTGGCAACATGTATCGCGTCTCGGAGCGCCGGACGCTGCCGTTCCGCGAGACGATCAACACCGGCAAGGAGAGCGGCGCGACATTCCGCTTCCTCGACGAGACGGTCCTCTCGGTCGGCGAGAACGCCGAGTTGAAGATCGACGAGTTCGTCTACGATCCCGGCGGCAAGGGCCTCAAGGGCTCGGCATCGCTTGCGCGCGGCGCGATGCGGTTCGTCGGCAGCACCGCACAGAAAGATGTCACGGTCCGCACCTTTGCCGGAACGATCGGCATCCGCGGTACCGCGTTCACGTTGCGTGTCGACGGGCAATTGCTCGAACTCGAAGTGCAGTCGGGGCAGGTCTCGCTGTCGGCTGGCGGTGCGCCGATCGTCGTGCGCGAGGGAGAGTTCGTGTCCTCGCGTGGCGGCTCTGTCCAGCGCGGTCCCGCCACGCCGGCCTTTCGCGCCGCGATCGCGCAGATCGTCCGCACGCTTGGCGCGGCGCCGGCGCGCGCGGCGACGGCCGGATCGGGGCCGCGGGATGTCCGCGATGCCTCCGGCCGGCCGCTCGGCATCCTCGTGACGCAGCCAAACGGCCGCATCGACGCTCAAGACGCCCAGCGCCGCCTGGTCGCCTATTACGATCCTGCGCGTCGCGCCACCTTCCGCGCCGACGGACAGCGCATCGGCGACGGCGACCTGCTGGAACAGGTCCTGCGCGGCGGCCGCTGACGACCCGGCGCACGCGACGATCGCACCGGAGCGGATTTATCTCCCAGTGTACCGCGTTGCGACGTGATTGACTCCCGGTAGGCGTGATGGATTCATCATGAGGTCCGCGATGTGCGGGCTCCACGCGATGGGCGTGGCTCAACTCCAGGATGGAGTTCTTACCGATGTCTCTCAACGTCGTGTCCAATTACGCTGCCAATGTCGCGCAGCGCTATCTTCAAAAAGCGGATGCCGAAGCAACAAGATCGGTCTCCAAGCTTGCGGCCGGGACGCGGGTGCTATCGGCACGTGACGATGCCGCGTCCATGGCGGTCGGCATGAGTCTGCGCGCTGATGTCGCTGGCCTCAAACAGGCCGCTATCAACGTCAGCCAGGCTTCGTCGATGATCCAGATCGCCGACGGCGCCATGTCGACCGTGGGCGAAATCCTTCTGCGGATGAAGTCGCTTGCCACGCAGGGCGCCTCGGACCAGTTGGACGCCACGCAGCGGGGGATGCTGAACACCGAGTTCACGGCCCTGATCGACGAGGTTGACCGCATCGCGAAGGTCACCAACTTCGACGGAAAGGTCCTGACCAGCGGCACCTTCGCGTCCACAGGCCTGAAATTCCAGGTCGGTCATGCCAACACAGCGAACGATTCGATCGAGGTCGACATCGCTGACATCAGCAAGTCCGCGCTGTCGATCGGCTCCAATTCGGTCAGCGCGCTCTCCGCGGCGACGACGGCGATCACCGCCATCAATACCGCGATAGACACCGTCGCGACCGCGCGTGCGAGCCTTGGCGCCAGCCAGAACCGGCTCGAATTCGCCGGCGCCAACGTCGCCACGCAGATGGAGAATGCGGAGGCCGCGCGTAGCACCCTCATGGATCTCGACGTGGCCGCTGAAATGAGCGCGTTCACCTCGAACCAGATCCTCCAGCAAGCCGGGGTGAGCATGCTCGCCCAGGCCAATCAGATGCCGCAGAACCTGCTGCGTCTGTTCCGCTGACGATGGCCGCCCCGCCCGTTGGGCGAGGTAGCCGACGCCGGGGACGCCTTGCGTTCCCGGCGTATCGAACTGGAGTGCGGACATGGAATCTTCTCCGATCTCTGCGGCACGATCGGCTACGCCGGCGATCGCGCCGCGCAAACCGGGTGCCTCCGATGCCGACGCGCCGCATGCCGCTCCCGCGTCCCCGCCCGAACCTGCCCAGGGCCGCGCGGCGCGCAGCCCGGCGCCCGCCACCACCGACGTCCAGACCCATTTCGATGCGATGACCAAAACCCTTGTGGCCAGCGTCGTCGACAGGGAGACAGGGTCCGTCGTCTCCGAGGTGCCGCCAGAGGCCCTGCGCATCCTGGCCCAGCGCACTGCCGAGTTCCGCGGCAAGATCTTCGACGCCAAGATCTGAACAGGGCGGCGTCATGATCTCCGTGGCTTCCTCGCTCGCTGCCCCCCTGCAGACGATGCGCGGCGACGTCCAGCCGGAGCAGCGCGCCCCAGTCACGCCCGTGGCGGCGGCAGCTGCCATGCCTGCGCTCCATCCACCGCTTCGCATGCGCGTGGTCCCCGCGGTCAGCCGCGTGGAACACCCTCGGCCAGCCCCCCAACCCACGGATATCGTCGCATGATCTGGGCAGCGCGCGTCCTGCGCCGCTTCGGCCTGCTGGCGCTCGCCATGGCCGCTGGCTGCGGTCCGGTCGAGCCGGTGAGCATTGCCTGGAACGCGGCCTTCATCGCCGCCAGCCCGGTCGGTACCGCCCTGCTGGACGACTGCGATGAGTTCGCGCCAACGCGTACGACGCAGCGCTGGTGCCACCTCCGCCAGCGCCTGTTCGGGTCGGACGAACAGCGCCAGTTGGAGGCGCGTCTGCGTCAGCCGCAGCGCTACGTCTGCCGCCGCAGTCTCGCCGAGACGGACTGCACGCCGTTGCCGACACCTGTGCCCTGAGCGAGGGGCATCAGCCGCCAGCGGACATCCGCGCCCTGCAGGCGGCGAGGCGCCAGCGACGTTCCAGATCAGGGAGTTCGCGGCCCAGCTCTCGCAGACGTGCCGCCCGCCCCTCGCTTAGCGCACGTTCCGGCGTGAACATGTCGCTGAAAGCAGACCATCGCCATGTCGCCTCAAGCGCCATCGCGTCGAGCCAGTCGCGTACGCCGCCCGGGGCGGTCCAGCTTTCATAGGACGGCAGCATGGCGAGAAGCGGCATATCCGCTGCGACGTCGACGCCAGCGCGCAGCGCATCGTGGACGGCGCGCGCGGCCTGTGCTGCCTTTGCGCGGGCACCCGCCGCACGCGCGATACGGGCGGCTGCGCAAAGGCGCGGGATGTCAGGCTGTGCGGCGACGGCGGTCTGAGCCGCCGCGTGCGCGAGCCGCAGCGCGCCGGCGCGCCGGTTGGGCGGGCATTCCCGCATTTCCGCAGCCGCATACCAGCCAAGCGCCATCGAAAAGGGATCGTCCTCAGACATTGCCGCGATGGTGCGCGCGATCGCTTCCGATCGGGGTGCAAGCATCGCGGCGCGCAGAATCAGGGCGGCGATCCCCGGATGATCCGTGGGGGCTACGAGGGCGAACCCGGGCGCCAGCAACCCACGCGCCTCAAGCGTCGCCGCCCGGTCGGGCTTGCAGGCGAAGAGGTTCAACCGCATCGCGTCGAGACGGCCGGAGAAGGGCACCAGCATCGGGGGATCGACGGCGAGTTCGTAGAGCGCGTAACCCGCATCGCGGAGAAGATTCGCAGCGTCGAGCGTCGTCCGCTCGCCATCCCTGATCTCGAACATGATCAGCGGCGACGCCGATGCCAGAAAGCGCGCTGCGCCGGCGACCACGCGGCTTTCCGCTCCCTCGACGTCGATCTTCAGGACATCGCAGGTCTCGATGCCGTGCGCCGCGACGACGTCGTCCAGCCTGCGCAGCACGACATCGCCAGGGACGTCGCCCGTGCCGATGCTGTTGAGTTCGCTCGATCCGTTTCGGTGCAGCGCGATCGTCCCGTTCCGATCCCCGACCGCAAGTTCCGCGACTTCGATCCTCGAGAAGCGGTTAGCCGCGATCGACCGGCGCAGCAGCGCCGCCACTTCCGGCGTCGGTTCGATTGCCAGGATATCAGCATCGCCACCCGCGGCTGCGGCCGCCGAAAGGGCGTAGAACCCCAGGTTCGCACCGATGTCGATCATGCGCATACCTGGAGTGGCCAGACGACGGATGAATGCAGCTTCGTCTTCGAACCAGTCCTCCTGTTCCTTGAACACATAGGTCGAAAGCGTGTCCAGATTCGGCGGGCAGGCGATCGTGAACCCGCCGGCGAGCTTGATCATCCACGCGTCGTCTGTCATCGCGAAGACCCGGTTGCCGCGCGTGTGGCGGGATCGACCGACGATCCGCCATGGCGCATGCACCAATCTGCCCACATCCGCCGATACGCCTGCTCGAGTTGCGGAGCAAAACCGGAGATGTCGGAGAAGCCGGCCGCCGAAACGCGTGCACGTAAGCGCGCGAGCGCATCGAGATCCGTGGCCATCGCCACCGCGCGCGACACATAGCCGTCGATGTCGGGCGCGATCAGCTCGACGAGGCCGGCGGCGGCGAGGAGCGTCTCACCGCTCCGGGTCATCATTCCGCCCCGGCCGCGCAACGCCACCACCGGGACCCCGGCATTGAGTGCCTCTGCGGTGGAGGTACAGCCGTTGTAGGGAAAGGGGTCGAGCATGATGTCGATGTCTCCGAAGCGTCGCCTATGGGCATCCGCCCCGAGATGCCCCTCTAGGTCGAGCCGCTCCGGATCACCGCCCCGTGCAGCGAAGGATCGACGGAAGGCGGCGGCGACGCTGGGGTCCGATACCGCATGCGTCTTAACCAGGATGCGCGCGTCAGGGAGACGACGCAGGATGTCGGCCCAGGCGTCGAGGACAGGGTCGCTTATCTTCTTGAGGACGTTGAAACACCCGAAGGTGATATGGCCGCGCGCGCGCGCGGGCAGGGGCGTTGGCGCGATGGACGGCCCACGATAGCAGAGGTAGCAGCCAGGGAGGCGCATCGGCCGTTCGACATAGAGATGTTCATCCTCCTCCGGCAGGACCGTCGCGTCGGCGATGATCCAGTCGATTGCGGCAAGACCCGTGGTCTGCGGATAGCCGATCCACGAAGCCTGGACCGGCGCGGGACGACGCGCGAAAAGCGGCAGCCGCGAGCGCGCGGTATGGCCGCTGAGATCGACGAGAATGTCGATCCGGTCGTTTCGGATCGTCGCATCGACTTCGTCGTCGGCAATGCCCGCTATGTCGCGCCAGGCCTGCACATGCCGGCGCATGCGGGCGGTGGCGATGTCGCCGCCATCATGGTTCGAATAGGCGACGACGTCGACCGCGCCGCTGGCGGCATGGGCGGCGAGGATGCCCTCGATGAAGTACCCGACCGAGTGCATCCGAAAATCCCCTGAGACGTAGCCGATACGCAGCCGACGGCGGAGATCGGCGTAAGGCTTCGGAGACAGGAAATCGGCATGCGCGGCGGCGAGTTTGGAACCGAAGGCTCGATGCGCGTTGGCGATCGTCTCGGGCGAGATGTCCGCCGCGTAGTTCATCGCGAAGAGGCGGTTGCTCTTTTTGTCCCAGTCGTTTGGCACCGTTCCAATCGCGTCTGCGAACCCGGCGAGCGCCTCGTCTATCCGGCGCATGTCGAGAAGCGCGTTTGCGCGGTTGTTATGCGCGTCGGAATGTCCAGGCGCCAGGCCGATCGCGTGGTCGTAGCTCGCCACCGCCTCGGCGAGATGATTTTGATCCTGCAGCGTGTTGCCCCGATTGTACCAGGCGTCCGCGTGGCCCGGGCGGATCGAGATGGCCTGCTCGAAGCTCGCGATCGCGTCGCGATGACGGCCCAGATCTTTCAAGGCGCCACCACGATTGCTGAACGCGTCGGCGTAGTCCGGCTTCAGTCGGATGGCCTCGTCGTAGGCGGCGACCGCGTCCCAAGAGCGGCCGAGACCGTTCAGGGCGGTCCCGAGATTGTTCCAAGCCTCGGCGTAATCGGGGCGCAGCGCGATCGCTTTGCGATAGCAGTCCTCTGCCTCGGCTAGCCGCCTGCGTGCGCGCAGAAGGACGCCGCGGTTGTTGTGCGCTTCGGCAAGAGCCGCATCGATGGCGATGGCGCGATCGTAGCTCGCCAGCGCCTCGTCGTCCCTTCCGACTGCGCGCAGCGCGTTGCCGCGATTGCACGCGGCGGCGGCATGATCGGGCTGCGCGGCGAGCGCGTCCGCGTAACCATCCACGGCTTCCGCGTGACGTTCCATTGCCTCGAGCGCGATCGCGCGATTGAACATCGCGTCGGCATAACCCGGGCGCAGGGCTATCGCGCGGGCATAGCTGATGAGCGCTTCCGTGCCGCGTCCACAGGCGTGGAGCGCGTTGCCGCGGTTGTTGTGCGCCTCGGCGCACCCGGACTCGAGCGCGATCGCCGCGTCATAGCTTTCCACCGCCTCGCTCACTCGCCCGAGATCATGCAAGGCGAGACCGCGTCCGAGATGGGCATCCACGCAGGTCGGATCTTGGACGATCGCTGCCTCGAAGCAGGCCAGCGCCTGCGCGTGACGGCGGATTTCGCGCAGCACGAGGCCGGCGTTGTTCTGGTAGCGGGCGTTTCCAGGATCGGCGGCAATCGCCTCACGCAACGCATCGGCGGCATCGGCGTGACGACCCAATCGGGAAAGCGCCATGCCCTTGCGGTGCAGGGTTTCCGCATGACCGGGTTCCGCCGCAAGCGCGGCGTCGCAGGCGGCCACGCAGCCGAGGTGGCTGCCAAGCTCCTCCAACAGCATAGCCTGGTTGCGGAGTGCGGCGGCGTGTCCGGATTGCGCTGCGAGCGCCGCGTCACAGGCCGCGAGCGCCTCGGCTGTCCGGTCGAGCCCGCGCAGGGCCGCCGCCCGGTTGACATGGCAGTTGGCACGCGCGCCATCAGTCCCGCCGAGTTCAAGCGCCCGATCGAAGCATGATAGGGCCTCGTCGTGGCGCGCTACGCGGAGCAGCGAAAGGCCAAGATTGTACCACGCGTCGCGATGATCCGGCGCGCGGCGGAGCGCTTCTACCTGCGCCGCGATGGCCTCTTCGTCGCGACCCAGAGCCGCGAGCGCATTGGCCCGTCCGTGATGGGCAGTCGCGCGTCCTGGATCGAGAGCGCACGCCGCCTCGGCAGATTGCAGCGCTGCGGCGGGATCGCCCGCCACGAGCAGCGCGCTCGCGATGTTGCGGTGCGCCGTGGCGTTGTCCGGGCACGCGACGAGCGAACGACGGATGAGCGCGATGCCCTCGGCGTTCCGCCCCGCCTGGATCGCGAGGGCACCAAGAAGATGCAGCGCCTCGCCATGCTCCGGCGCCGCTTCCAGAATGCGTCTGTATCCATCTTCCGCATCGTCGAGCGCCCCGCGACGATGCGCGGCCAGCGCCTGCGCAAGCAGCAGCGCACTCTGATCGGTATGCATTGTCATGCGCGCTCCATCTCCGGGCATGGGGTGCGAACAACGGGGCGCGAGGCTCCGCGGGGTCCGCCGAGATTTTCCGCACACAAGGCGCGGTCGAGTTTCGCGAAGACGCCGTCCCAGTTTCCTGGCGTGTCCTGGCGAAGGATGGTGAGCGACCCGTACCAGAGGCTGTGCGCATCGCCGCGCCCCCAGCGCCAATCCGCCGCGAAGGGAAGCAGCAGGAAGGTCCGCTTACCGAGCGCGCCCGCGAGATGCGCTGTCACGTTGCTGATCGTCACGACAGCGTCGCAGGCGGTTATCAACGCGGCGAGCCCGTCAAGATCGTTCGTCAGATCGATGCCGGTATCGGCGACGATGTCGGCGCCGGTGGCCGCCAATCGCTCAAGGTCTGCTCCACAGTTGCCGTATTGGAGATTGACGAGACATGCGCCGTCGAGTGCGGGAACTGTCGCAAAAACCGTCGCCGGGATGGTTTTCGCGGGAACCCGGGCGCTGGCCCAGCTGATCCCGACGATCGGACGTCCGGCAGCACGGAGGCGCACACGCAGATCGCTCGCCCGCGACGGATCGCTGACCAGGAACGGCGTCCCCGGGAATTCGGCGGTCGACCTGCGAAAAAAGACGCCGAGGCTCGCCATCGGCACGTGGCTTTCGAAACGCTCTCCGATGGCGTCATCCCGCGGGATCACACGGATCCCCGGAAACGAGCGGGCGAAGAGCGTCACGATCCGCGGATCGACTGCCGCAACGACGGCGCATCCCATGCGCGCCAGATCGGGGAGTATCGAAGCGAACATGATCTCGTCGCCGATCCCCTGTTCACCCCAAGCGAGGACCGTTCCCTGGCGGTAGCCCGGGGTCCAGCGCGGCGCCACGGTTTCCAGCCTGAAGGACTGGAAACCAGGCGCGCGCCAGCGGCTTTCGTAGAGTTCCCACCCGGGTACGAAGGCGCCGCGCTTGAGTTGGGACAGCGACCTGTTCCAGGCGGCGGCGTCAGCCTGCTCGGGAATAGCGGAAAGTGCCGCATAGCATTGCTCGGCCTCGTCGTGGCGTCCCGAATCGGCGAGGAGATTGGCCCGGTTGATGTGGGCTGGCGCGTAATGCGGCGCGCGATCCAGCGCGGCGTCGTAATCGGCCAGCGCACCTTCGAGCAGGCCGATGTCGCGCAGAAGATTGGCTCGATGATAGAAGCCGGCCGGATCGTCGGGGGCGGTAGAGATCGCGGCACCGAAGGCGTCGAAGGCAGCCCGGGGCTGGCCAAGATCTTGCAGCAGTGTGCCCTTCAGGTTGAATGCCGGGGCATGGGCGGGATCCAGCACGAGCGCGCGCTCAGCATCTGCCAGGGCCGCATCGAACTTGCCAAGCGCCTGGAGCGCGACCGCACGATTGGCGAGGCGCCCCGCGGTCTCGCCGCCGATGCGAAGCCCGACGTCATAGCATTCCAGCGCCTCCTCGAAATGCCCGAGGTCACCGAGCGCGTTGCCTCTGTTGAAATGTGTCGTCGCATCGGAAGCGCCAAGCGCGACCGCGCGATCATAGGCGCGGACCGCCTCCGCTTGCCGGCCCGCAGCACGCAAGATCGCCCCGTGCGCGGCTTGCAGAGTGTGACTGCCGGGTGCAAGCGCGATTGCACGACGGATATGCTCGTCTGCGTTCGCCGTGTCTCCTCGCCGCAACGTGGCGACGGCGAGGATCGCGAGCGCGGCGACATCGTTAGGTTTGCGGGACAGGATCGCCCGGCAGATCGCGCCGGCCGTGGCGAAATCGCCACGCGCCTGGGCGCTGGTCGCTTTCTCGATCGATGGTGACGTCTCGCACTTCGCCATGAGCTTTTACCTCAGCTCGCTTTGGGCAGTGCTTGCCCACTGCTCGCGCAGGCGAGCATCCGGTCGCGCTCGGCGAACCAGAGGTCGGCATGGCTGCAGCGGGCATATGCGTCGAAATAGGGACCGCCATTGGTATAGTGCAGGATCGCGATCTCGGTTTCGGGACGCGGCCGGTCATAATCCACCAGATGGTTCCAGGCCGCGGGCAGCGCACCGATCGTGCCCGGATCGTCCAGCCAGCGGAACTGGTGCAACTCGAGGCCGGTCGCCGTGTTGACATACGCGCGCGTAAGCCGGTCGCAAAGCCGGTTGTTGAACATCATCAGGCTAGACCAGTTCTTCATTAGGTAGCGAGTCTGGGGCGCGCCGAGAAATTTTGATCGCTCGTGCGGCACATGATCGTGCTTGACCACCTGGACGGCCATCGCCGGATCGCGCATCGCCCAGAGCTCTGCGATGTCGCGGCGGACAAGCATGTCGCAGTCCAGGAACATTGCCCAGCCCTCATAACCGCACAGATGGGGGATGAGAAAACGCGAGAAGGAGAAATCAGTCGATTGCAGCGGATGGCGTGGACGCCATAACTCGCCACCGAGCGTCCCCAGAGCGAGGGGTGCGATGGTCACCGGCACGGATGCCCGCGCGAGGATCGAGTGGCACAGCACATGATACGCCACCGCTTCGCGGGGATCGTACCCGACGAAAATGCGGATCACGGGGCACCGCCAAGCCTTGCAGCAGACAGCAGCGCGCGGCGGGAAATGTCCGGAACGGTGCAGATCGCCGTCCCCAGCGCATTGTCAGCCGTCGTCGCCACGTGGGACACTCGACACGTCTGCGTTGTGCGGACTCCACGCGTTGTGCGTGGTTCAGCTCCAGGATGGAGTGTGCCAGGATGGCTCTTAACGTCATTTCCAATTACGCTGCGAATGTCGCGCAGCGTTACCTTCAGAAAGCGGATGCGGAGGCGACAAGATCCGTCGCCAAGCTGGCCGCCGGAACGCGCGTCCTCTCTGCGCGCGACGATGCTGCCTCGATGGCGGTTGGTATAAGTCTCCGTGCTGATGTGATCAGTCTGAAGCAGGCTGCGGTCAATGTCGGCCAGGCGGCGTCGATGATCCAGATCGCTGACGGCGCCATGTCGACCACCACGGACATTCTTCTGCGCATGAAGGCCCTCGCCACGCAGGGCGCCTCGGACCAGTTGGACGCCACGCAGCGGGGGATGCTGAACA
>CAYSUY010000006.1:0-24017 GCA_964434345.1 uncultured Acetobacteraceae bacterium | reverse complement strand
AGGCCAATCAGATGCCGCAGAACCTGCTGCGTCTGTTCCGCTGACGATGGCCGCCTCGCCCGTCGGGCGAGGTAGCCTGCGCCGGGGACGCCCTGCGTTCCCGGCGCATAGAACTGGAGTGCGGACATGGACCCTTCACCGATCCCTGCGGCACGATCGGCTACACCCGCCATCGCGACGCGCAAGCCAGGCGCTTCCGACGCCGACGCGCCGCATGCCGCTCCCGCGTCCGTGTCGTCGCCCGAACCTGCCCGGGCCCGCGCGGCGCGCGGACCCGCGCCCGCTACAACCGACGTCCAGACCCATTTCGACGCGATGACCAACACCCTCGTGGCCAGCGTCGTCGACAGGGAGACAGGGTCCGTCGTTTCCGCGGTGCCACCAGAGGCCCTGCGCATCCTGGCCCAGCGCACCGCCGAGTTCCGCGGCAAGATCTTCGACGCAAAGATCTGAGCGGGGCGGGCTCGCGCACGGGTCCGTGCGCCTCCATGCGCCGCCTGCCGATTGCTGGTGTGCATCGGACCAATCCGCGTTTTCAATCCGCCGCTGCTGATTCAAGCCAGTCGGCGACCGACGCTCGTGTCTTGTCAAGACCCCGACGCGTCAGTTCGGCGCGCAGTTTTTCTTCCGCAGCCATGCATTGCCACGCCCGACGGACAGGCTCGACAAGCATCACCGCCTCGTCGACGGCATTGACGTCATTGCGGAGGTTCGCCGCCAGGAACAACCGGCCAAGATAGCGGTAAAGTGCGCTCGTCCGCCGACTCCAGTCGTCGTCGGCTGGCTCGTCGAGCCCGGCGGCGAGATCCGACACGACCTCAGTCGCGACAGTGATCGCGCGAAACCGATCCTCGATTCGGCCTTCGCGGATCGCAAGCGCCGCTTCCTGGAGCGCGGCGACGAGATCGTCGAACAGCCCTGCGACGATCGCGCTCGGGGGCAACATGTGAATGTCGGTCGTCATGGTCGTCGTCCTCTTCCTCTGTTCGGATTGCATGCCCGTACGGGCGGTCACTGGAACAACCGCAGCAATTGCTGCGGCATCTGATTGGCCTGGGCGAGGACGCTGACCCCCGCCTGGACCAGGATCTGCTGGGACGTCAGCCGCGTCATTTCCGATGCGACGTCGAGGTCCATGAGCAGGCTGCGCCCGTTTTCAGTGTTCTCGGCCATGGTGCTCAGGTTCTGCCGGCTGAATTCGAAGCGATTCTGGATCGCGCCGATCTCGCCACGCACGGTCGTCGCGCGGTTCACCGCCGCGTCGGCGAGGCCGACCGCTGCGCGCGCTGCACCCACCGTGCGGACATGGCTGTCCGACAGGCCGAGCGCGCGTGCGGACAGCGGTGGGAGCCTGAACGCAAGCGTGTCCGACGCCAGGGTCGTGGCGCCGACCTGGAAGCTGAACGGATTTCCTTCCGTCTCCTGACCCGACACGCCGAACATGCGATGCGTGTTGAGAAGGAGCGCCGCGACTGGCTTGGTCTCGTCGCCCGTGAAGCTCAGGCCCGAGAGACCGTCGACGCTCTCGATCCGAAACGCGAGTTCGAGATACTCCGCGAGTTCGCCACCCGTCTCGCCGTTGTGCACGGTGACGAGGACGGTATCGCCGGCGCTGGGGCCGAGATTCGCGCCGCTCGGCGCCGACATCGAACGCAACTCGCCGTCCGAAGACCGGATCTGGACACGCGTGAAAACTTTTGGGACGTCGGTCCCGCCGGACAGCGACGTATCGCGTCCCTGGGTTCCGGTCTCGTCACGCAGATCGTCGACACCTATCTCGGCGTCGCTTGCCGCTGCGGCCCCGGTCTGGACGGTCGACGCGGGCCCGGCGTTGGCCCCGGTCAGTGTAGAGGCCACGGAGGATACGTCCGCAGCCTCCTTCCAGAGCAGCCGGAGGCCACCGGTCCCGTTGGCTTCGATCGTGAAATCGGCGTTTGCATAGTCGGGGTCCGACTGCAGGCCGGATACCAGATCGGAAAGCGTCGGAGGAGCCGTGAGCGTCGTCGAGAGTGCTGTGGTCCCGACCGTCAGAACATAGGCCCCTGTGGCGGGCGTGACGTCGATGTCGCGGATTTCGCTGCGATGCGAGACGTGGTCGTAAAGCGTCGCGACCAGCGGAACCTGGTCGGAGGTCGAAAGCCGGATCTCCTGGAACGGAACCGGCAAATCGGCGAAATCGGGAAGCGCCCGCATCCTGAGGTCGCCGATCCGCATCCGACCGAGCCAGGACTCCCCGGCAAGCGCTGGATCATCCGTCGCCAGGATCTGGCGCAGCGGATTCGGGGCGCCGTCTTCGACCTCGACGCTGGCGTTGAGGCCGAGCCAGGATTCCCCGGCCGCCAGTGTTCCGTTCGCTGAAGCGATCGTCGTCTGCTTCGGGAAATTGCGGTCGATCTGCATCGACACCCCGAGCGACCGGAACGATACCGCCTCCCGCTCCTGCTCGCCGAGCGCGCGATAACTCAGGATTCGCGACTCGCTGTCGCCGGAGGTGAGATTGGTGAGGGTCAAACGGTTCACCGTCGCGTCGAAGCTGGCGGCGAAGAGGGACCCAGCCATCGCTCCCGACGTGTCGAGCGACACGACGCCGTTCGCGCCCGTCCAGGCACCGAGTCCTTCACGCGTCAGCTCGACGGGCCGCACGGGGCTTCCGGTGTAGTTGAGGACCCGCTTGCCGTTGAACGAAGCCGAAGCTGCGACGCGATCGATCTCGCGCAGCAATTGCTGATATTCGCTGTCGATCATCCCGCGCTCCGTGCCGGAGAGCTGGTCGGAAGCGGATTGGATCGCAAGCGTCTTCAACCGTGTCGTCATGTCGGCGACAATCGACGCTGCCCCGTCGGCGATCTGGAGCACGGCTGCCGCGTGGCTGGCGTTGATCGCCGCCATCTGCATGGCGCCGACATCGGCACGAAGCCGCGTGCCCACCGCAAGCGAAGCCGCGTCGTCCGACGCATAGACGACGCGCGAACCGGAGGACAGCCTCGCGACCATTCGTGTCGCCAGGGCGTCGTTTCGTTCGACCTGACGGTGGACGATACGGGCAGCGTAGTTGTTGACGATCGATAGCGACATGTGTGAGCGCCACGCCAATAATTTTGCGGTACGCGACCGCGGTGCCCGACATACGCACGAAGCGTGCCAGTCCGTTTCCGATCATTCTTCCTCCGCGGCATGGCCGCGGTCTCTCCATGCTGGCGGGATCGCAAGCAGGAGGGGCCCGATGGCCGTCGATCGAAACGTTTTCGGCGGGTTGGCGCGGCAACTCGAGGCACGCCTGACCGATTATCATTTCCTCTGCCGTCGGATGGGCGAGGATCACTCGATCGTCAGCGACTGCATGGAGGACATACGCGCCCTGTCCGAGCAAATCGTCTCGCTCTGGGAATCCGACGAACCGGATGGCGAGGCGTCCTGAGCGCCGACTTCTCAGTAAGCGTAGCTGTCGACGAGCGCGGAGACCAACATCCGCCAGCCATCGGCGAAGACGAAGTAGACGAGTTTGAACGGCAGAGCGACCAGCACCGGCGGCACCATCATCATGCCCATCGCCATCAGGATCGCCGACACCGCGAGGTCGATCACCAGGAACGGCAGATAGATCAGGAAGCCGATCTCGAAGGCAACCCGCAATTCGCTCAGCATGAAGGCGGGAAGCACGACCCGGATCGGAATATCGGCCGGACTGCCGATCCGGAGGTCCGGGGCGTTTCGCTGCGCGATCGCGAGAAAGACGTCAAGGTCCTCGCGACGCGTATTCTTAAGCATGAAGTCGCGGAACGGACCTATCACCTCGGCGATCGCCGCGTCTTCGCCGATGGCGCCGTTCAAATAGGGTTCGACCCCGCGCGAGATCGCGAGGTCCGTAGGGCCAGCCATGATGAACAGAGTCATGAAGATGGCGAGCGTCGTGATGACGATGTTGGGGGGCGTCTGCTGCAGGCCGAGCGCCGAGCGCAACAGCGAGAGCACGACGACGACGCGCGTAAAGCTCGTCCCGACGATCACAAGCGTCGGCGCCACGGCCAGGAGCGTCGACAGGAGAAAAAGGTTGATGGCGCTGCGCGCAACCGATCCGCCGCCGGCAAGGTCGAGCGTGATCGTCTGCGCGGTCGCCGGGGCTGCCGCCAGGAGGCAGACGGCGCAGAACGCAAGGCTGCTCCGGATGACGATCGACGAGCGCATTCAGCGCGCAGCGTTCTTTGCGTACGCCAACTGCGCGGCTGCAGCGGTCGCTTGCGCCGTTTCGTCGCGTCGGAGCGTTCTCAGATCGCGCTCCACCTTGAGGATCATGCGATCGAGGTCGGCGATCAAACGCGCCAGCACGCGCTCGGAGTCGCTGTCGAGCCGCGCCGCGCTGCGACCCATGTCGCCCAACTGCCTGATAAGTGAGGCGATGGGTTCGGCGTCCGTAGCGGTGCCGCCGAGGACGCCCATTTCCAGCCGGGCGATCTCGACGGCGAGGCTCGAGATCACGCCGATCGGCGATGCCTGCGCCTCAGAGCGCTCGGTCATAAAGGGATCCAGGCTGGCCATCGTCGCGATCGAACAGCGCGGCAGGGGCTATCGCGGACTGGTTCTCGGCCGCGACGGCGTCTCGCAACGCCGACGCGGACTGCCGTACACGTGTCACCTCGACGCGATCGGCGACCGGCTTGGGAGCCTCCATGGCGCCCGGCAATCTGTTGACCATTGGGACTCTCCACGCAACAAAAGTGATGATGTCGGAGGACGCACGCGAACCGGCCCGAACTTGATCCGATCCGGACCGTCAGCGCGGGCTTTCGAGTGCGCGCAGCCTCTCCAGCAGCCGCAGCTCTGGCAATTCGTCCAGGCCCGCCGCGGGTTTTCCCGAAAACGCATCTCCGACGATGCGCGCCAGGATCGCCGCCCGACGGTCAGCGATCGCGACCCGCAATCGCGGGTCGCGGGTCGCGATGCCCCAGACCGGATCGGAGGCGAGTGCGCCCTCGTCGAGTGCGCGCCGGATGTTGAGATAGGCGTCGAGCGCGCCCTCGAAGCGCGCGACGCGATCCGAATCCGCCGGTTCTGCCGCCGCGAGAAACTCGGCCAGCGCTCCCCGGGCCTGTTCGTCAAGACCCGCCGCAGCGGCAAAGCCGGCGCGCGCGAGGCGCAGTTCCTGCGCGAGGTCTGCGAGTTGAGGCGTCCGAGCGAACCGCGCCGCGAGTTCGAACGCATGGGTAGGCGATCCGGCCGCCATGACTGCGTCGGGACCAAGGATGCGGCGCGCCATGGCCCGGTCGATGCGCGCGGCAAGGGCAGGTTCGGTGAGTGTGCCACGCCACGCGGCGAGCGCATCGATACGCGCGGCGAGTTCGGTGGCAGGCAGGCTCGCAATCGCTGACGAGACCGTGGCAACATCGATGCGACGGTCGCCGAAGCTGCCGCCGCGCTCGGCGAGGTAGGAAAGGGCGACGGCGTCACCAAGCAGTTCCACCGGACTCGCGAAGCGCTCGAGCGCGCGCAGATCCGCACGCTCCCCGTTTTCGAGCAGAAGGTCGCGCAGCTTGCGTCGGCGGAAAGAGGCAAGTTCCTCCTGACCTGCGCGCCCGAGCAGAAAGGCATCGAGAGCGAGCCAGTGTGGCATCTCCTCAATCGTGGCAGGTCGGTCGGTCGCGCGCAGTCGCGTAAGGGCACCGCGGACCTCGCCCGAGACAGCGAGGCGACGCGCCTCGCAGAGCACCAGGGTCGCGGCGATGTCGGCTGGTAGTGTCCGCAAGTCGGGGATCACCTCGGCGAAATCGACCCGCCGCTCCGCGATCGTCTCGACCGCGTCGTCGCGGCAGGCTCCGAGCAATTCGCGGGCAAGCGCGATGCGCGCCCGCGATTCCCGGACCGATGACGGGGTCGGCGGGAAGACCGGAACCTCCCCCCGTCCCCCAAGGCTGGCAAGATCCGCGAGCATCGCCACGCCCGGGGCCGCTGCCGCGGGCGGCTCCGTGCCGAGCCGCGCCAGCACCTGCCCCGCCTCCTGGGTGCGGCCCTGCATCAGAACTTCGTGGGCAATGCGGCCCGCAGCCGTCCAGTCCGTCGCAAGTTCGGGTGCGGCAAAGCGCTCTGCCGCGAGGTAGCGCGCGAACCGCGCGCCGTCCGTGATCTGTCGTGGGTCGATGTCGATGTCGTCCGGCCGCATCGCTTCAAGATCGCAACATGCCGTGAACAGGATGCGCGCGTCGTCGCTCTCGACGCTGCGCTCTCCGCCGAGGTCGACGACCCTTCCTCCGGTCGGAAGGATCGCCACGACCGCGTCACGCGCCGGCAACAACGCGGTGCGTGCGTCGATGCAAATACCCGCGGTAGTGCCTGGCGTCCCCGGAAGGATCACATAGGTCCGCCCCTCCCGGACGATCGTCACATGCTCGTCGCTGCGTCCGACTGGCACGACCTTGACGCCGCCGCCGTCGCGCACGCGCGGGACCGGCGCCGGCGCGAAGGCGGGCCCGCGATGCCGACGCAGCAGGACGGTGGTGGTTTGCTCGGCGGAGAGCAGTCCCACGTAGCTCGGCGACAGCGACGGCGGAACGACGATCGCGCTCATCCTCTCGAATACCGCGAACACCAGATCGCCATCTGCGAAGGCCGCGATCGGCCGACGCCCGGCCCCGCTGGGCGCAGCAAGCTGGTCGAGGCGTGCGACATCCGTGCGACTGAGCGTGCCCGGCGGTTCGCAGGCCGCAAGCGTGCCGGACGTCCACAGCCCGGCCATGAAGACAAGGGCAATGGCGGAAACGAAGTGCAGCGCGCGCCGATCAGGCGCGCAGCGTGAACCCTTCACGGATCGCTCCCTGCGTCGCCGTTCCTCGCGCCGGCTCCAACGCGCCCGTGGACCGCGACGCCGGGGCTGCCAAAGGGGCCGCCAACGGCGCCGGCGTCTGTGCGATCCCTGACCAGGCGCGTTCCAGATCGCCAAGTATCGCAAGGACATGGTCGTACAACGCGGCGTTGGCACGCACGTCGATCTGCATGATCACGACCTGGAGATGCCCATAGATCGCGTCGAGTTGGCGCGCGATGGCGCCGCCGCGCTCGAGGTCGAGATGACCGCGCAGCACTGAGACGATTTCAGTCAGGCGCTGGTTTTCATTGAAGCGCGTTTCGATTCGGCCCTCGGCGGCGGCGGCGGCGCCACCACGGGCGTGCTGCAGGGCGCGCCCGAGCAGCATCTGCACGAGCTTGGCCTTGGTCGCCGCGTCGATCGACGTCTCTCGGTAGCGCGATGCGAAATCCGCCATTCCTGTACCTCAGGGGACGTAGCGGATGGGGTATTCACCCTCCGCCATGATGTGCTGGACTGCGCTGCGAACCCGCGTCTCGAGCAGGATTGGGGCCCGCAGATTGAGCGTGATGCCGTGTTCGGCTCGCGCGTTCGCGATGATGAGCACCGCCGTGTCGGCCAGCGCGAACCCCTCGTCGGCGCAGGCACTGGCAACATGGTCGCGCGCGTAAAGCGATTCGCCCGGTGGATCGGGAAAGACCAGGAATGCCACACGCTGGTCCTCGAGGCTCTGGAGCAGTTGCAGCGGCCCGAACCGCAGCCGGTCGAGCTGGATCCCGGCGAAGGACCGGAGGGTCGGGAAACCCGCGAGGCCGACGGGCATGTCGATGATCTGCGCGGACTCGATCCATCTCGGACCGACCCGCGTCTGGTGGAGCTTTCCTACCGGCCCGCCGCCGCTGCGGGCGAAGCGAAGATTGGACGGAGGCGGCGACGCGGGAAGACGGCGGGAGATCTCGGCGAGCATGCCTTCTGCCTCAGCGCATGTGGTTGACGAGCGACAGCTCGCCGAACTTCGACAACATCATGTAAGCGGCCTCGAGCTGCACCTGCTGCGACGCGATCTTGGACATGAGTTCGGCGACATCGACGTCTCTTATCTCCGAACTGGTCGATTCGGCGCCGATGAGCGCGACCTCGAAGCTTGACTGAAGCTGCTCGACCTCCTGGGCGCGCAATCCGACCATGGCCCGCAACCCGCCGAAATCCTCGAGCGACTCGACCAGGAGCGCGTTGGCCTGGGCCGCGAGACGCGGGCCGTCGGGTCCCTGCATGTCCGCGTTCTCCAGTTGCCGCAGGGCTCGGACGAGCTTCTCGATCGCCGGCTCGTCGACCCGCACGGACGCGGTAACGGCGATGCCGCCCGAGACCCTGCGGGCGAGCGCCTCGCGACCGCCATCGGATGTCGCGTAATCGACGGTGCGCACGTCGATGTCGGCGCGCTCTCGCGTGTTCCTGATGCCGGTCTCGATCCCGCCGGGGGGATTCGTCGCGATCGACACGACGCCTCCAGGCGTCGCATCACCTATGTTGCCGAGCAGATACAGCGCGTCGGTGTCGGCGCGGATCTCGACCAGCGCGCCAAGCCGCCCGGCTGCCGTCAGCGCAGCGCGCAGGTTGTCCGCCGTCGCTCCGGCATCGATCATGCCGTCGGACGTCGCCACGGTCGCCTCGACTGCGAGGCCATCGGCGAAGGCGAGCGAGATTGTCGTCGCGGGCGCCGTGCGGTCGAAGGCGACCGTCCATTCGTCGCGAAAGGCGGCCGGCGGCATGTCGGGGGCGATGTCGTTGAACAGAAAGCGCCCTTCCGACTGCCGGTTCAGGACATTGAGTGCGTCGTCCAGCATCGCCCGTGCCTGTGCGCTCACCTGATAGAGGTCGACCTTCGGATTCGCGAGGCCCATGGCCTGGACGAGCATGGCTCGTGCGCGCTGGGCCGTCTCTTCGAGGTTTCCGAGTGCGACGTCGGTGGCGCTGACGGTACGTCCGAGGCCCTTGAGGGTGTCCATGGCGGCGGCGATGCCGGCGCGCTCGGCGCCGACATCGACGAGACGTCCGGCCTCGGCGCCGAGATCTGACAGCCGGGTATCGCGCTGCCCGCTGGTCGCTTGCATGTGCAATTTCGACATCCGGTTCTGCTGCTCCAGAACGGAGGTTACGCGTGACGCGAGGCTCTGGAAGGTTCCGATACGCATCGTTCAGACCTGCAGCAGGCGTTGGAAGAGGTCGCCGATCGTCGATAGCACGCGCGCCGACGCTGCGTAGGCGTTCTGGAGCAGGATGAGCTGGGCCATCTCCTCGTCCACATTGACGCCGCTGAGCGATCCGAATTGCTGGCCGAGCGCGTCCTCGATGGCCGCGGCCTCGGCGCGGCCGGCCTGGGCGTCCCCGTTGGCGCCAGCCGCCTCGGCGAGTTGGTCGCGCACCATCGCCGCCAGGCTGGCCCGTCGGCCGGCCGGGTCGCCGGCGATGGCGCGCGTTGCGTCCAGTCCCGCCGCGAGCCTTTCGAGTGCGCGCCCGTCGCCGGTTCCACCAGCGATTCCACCGACGAGTTCGTTGGCCGCGTCGACCATGCCAGTGGCGAGCCGCGACGGGTCGGACAGCAGGTCCGTGCGCACCGCGATCGTCGCCGCAGAGGGTATGAAGGCTCGCACACGCGTCCCGGGAAGCGGTGCCGCGCCATTCCATGCACGGTCGAGCGTCGCCGTTTCCGTCGCCGGATCCCAGGCGACCACGCGTCGCAGCGCGATGCTCCCATCGATCGCCCCGGGGAACGCGATCTCCCTGCCGACTAGGCTTGCGAATCGCTCCGGCGCGCCCGCCACGCGTAGCGTCGCGCGAGGCGGATCGCCCGCCTCGGCCGCCGCGCGCAGTTCGAACGCGACGGATTCGGCGCCACCGGCGCCGACGAAGAGGTCATCGAGATGCAGCGCCTGCTTGAGCCCTGGGCCATCGCCCCGCGAGGTCATCTCAAGGGAAAGTCCGCGCGCGCGGCTCGTGGGATCGATGCCGATCGTCATCTTCCCGTCCTCGCGTGACACCGTGAGGTAGGGAACGCCTCCGGGATCGACCTTCGACTCGAGCGCGGCCCGCAATCCGGACCGGTCGTGCACGATGGTGCCTGTCGGGAAATCAAGCTGCGCGACCACGCGGCCTTTGTCGTCGCGCAACAGAAAGCTGGTCGCGCCGAGATCGACCGACTGGAACTCTTCGAAGGCGTAGGCGGCGGTCCAGGTTTCGCGCGCCGCTGCGGACACCCCTGCTGCGTGCGCGGCGTTGACAGCGGCGGCGAGTTCACCAGCGATCGCGTCGAGCCCGTCACGGATCGCGGGAATCGCCTCGTCACGCAGGGCACGGAGCGCGCCGAGTTCGCCCCCGGCGATCTCCTGATCGACGGAGATGCCATCGAGGAAGAGACTCGTGCCCGCCGGTCCGGTTCGCGCGTCGACCCGCGCAGCCTCCAGATCGAAGAGGCGCCGGCCCTGGCCCGCGAACAGCGCGATGTCGCGCGACTCGCGGTCGAACCTGGTCACCGGCAAGAGACCGGCGATTTCGGTCACCACGGCGTCGCGGCGATCCTCGAGCGTGCGCAACGCACCTGTATCGTAGGCCGTCGTGACGATCGTCCGGTTGAGCGATGCGAGCGTGCCGAGCTTTGTCGTGAGATCGCTGCTCAGATCGGCATAGCGCGCGTCGAGCGCGCTGCGTAGCTCCGACAGCAGACCGGACATCTCGTTGAGTCTCCGGGCCAACCGATCCGCGCTCGTGACGAGCGAGCGGCGCAGGACAGGGTCCGAGGGTGCTGCCGCGGCGCGGGACACGTCCGCCCTGAACCCCGCGAGCAACGTGTCGAGCCGAGCCGCCTCATCGGCGCCGGCGACGATGTCTTCCAGCCGCTGGCGTGTCTGAGCGGCCGTCTCGGCCGCCGCGCTCTCGCCACGCGCATCGATGCGCTTGGCGGCAAGAAACCTGTCGACGAAGCGTTCGACCGAGGCGACCTCCACCCCGCCGCCGAACCGGGCCGTGACGGCCGCAGTCTCGCGCACGTAGGTGGGGTTGCTCGCGTTCGAAACATTGTTGGATAGCAACTCGATCGACCGCTGGGCGACGCCGAGGCCGGAGAGGGAATTATTGATGGAAGCGAGCAGGGACATGTCTGGCACGGGTCCCACCGCAAGACCCGTGCCAGATCGCACCGCCAAAAATTTGACAGGCCGCGCCTTACCCCCCAAGCGAACGGAGAAATTCGCGTGCCGCGACGCGCAACGCCGGACTGGCAAGCATCGAACCGACGAGCGCCAGGCCCGCGAGGATCTGCAAGGGCATCACCAGCATGGACATCGGGAAGGCCGGTAGAAACCGGTTTGCGACGCCGGCGGCCGCGTTGACGGCCGTATTGAATATGGCAACCGGGGCGGCCAGCACGAGACCGAGCAGGATCGCGCGTCCCGATATCGAGATCGCGTCGCGCAAACCTGCTGCGCCGGGCGCCGCCGATCCCGCGGGCAGCGCGATCAGCATATGAAGGAAACCGAGATCGAGCAGAAGGATCAATCCCGCGAAGACGAACATGATGTCGATCAGACCGGATTGCTGAGCTTCCAACGGATTTACCTGCGCCGCCATCTGCAGCCCGATCGTGCTCGACACGACGGCGCCGGCCATCTGCGTGGCGATGATCAGCGCGCGTCCCGCGATGCCGATCACAAGCCCCTCGCAGGTCGCGGCCACTGCCGCTTCGGCGAGGCCGCGCCCGGCCGGAAACTCCGGCGCGACGCCGCCGAGCAGCGCTGTGAGGAAAAGAGCCAGGGCGAAGCGCCAGCGCATCGTCGCGAAGGCATCGCCGGTCAACGGCAGCGCCATCAGCATCGCGGTGAACCTCAGGAGCAGAGGCGCATGGCCGAGATGGGATGCGATGTCGATGGCGACTGGCATGGTCCTCCGGCGCTGGCACGCGGCTTGCTTCGACAGGGGGCGGGCGCCGTGCGCCTGCTGATTTCTTGGCGGTCCCTGGTGGCAGCGGATCGCATGGAGCGTGGCGATGAATGATCCGATCCGGAGCGTCGGGATGGTGCGACAGGGCGTCGAGCGGGCGCGCGGCGCCGATGCGGCCGCGCAGCAACGCTTCCTCGCGATGCTCGCCGCCGTCCGTCAGATCGAAACCGGCCCCGAGGCGCCGATGCACCCGCATTCGACGCGCATTGTGCGTGAGATGGGTGCCGATCCGAAGGAGATGCACGGTGGCCGCGACATCCATCAAATCGGCGTCGGGTCCCGCGCAGTCGATTTGGATCCATCTCTGATCCTTGGTCGGGATCCGGTTCTCCGCGTCCGCGATGCCATGGACCCGACTGCGGCGCCGCGCGCCGCCCTGTCCGTGTCGGCTACCGCTACCGTGCCGGACGGCGCCGCGTCTCGATCCGTGTCGCAATCCGCCCGGCCACGTGCGGCCGCGGAGCAGATGCTCTCGCAGACCGGCCAGGACGCGGGCCGCGCGCGCTCTGCGGGGTCCCCGCGAGAGGGCGTGCCCGGACGTGCGGACGCATCCGCGCATCGCACCGCCATGCCCGCCCAGCCAGGCGCGCATAGCCCGACCCCCTTCGCGGCTGCAGCGCCGATCTCCGCGTCGCCGGCCGCCGGACATACCGTGCAGCAGATGGGCGTGGCGTCCTCGGCGCAGGTAATGGCCACGCCGGGCGGGCCGGCGCGCGCCGCGAACGGATCTTCGTTGGCCACGTCCGGTTCAGATGCTCAGAATGCCGCCCAGAAAGCGGGTATCGTCATTGCGCGCTCCGAGGTCGCGACGGCCGCGCTGCGGTCCGGTGCTGACGCGCGGGCATATCTCGACGCGCCTTCCGATGCGGCGCGCGCGCAGGCCGAAGCGCCGTCGGTGGCCTTGCATCCGGATCTGCGTCAGATCCGCCATGGACGCGCGACCGGTCGATCCCTCCCCGACGCATCCGGCCGCGCTGCCGAGCCCGCCGACAGCGAACTCGGCGCGATGCTGCGGCACCTGATGGGTGCCGGCGGCGCCCAGCGTGCGCAGCGTCTGGCGGATGGATCCTGGGCGACGCGGATCGCCATACCCGGCGAGGGCGCCGTGTCGATCCGGATCGCCCGGTCGCCGGAGCAGATCAGCGTGCGCCTGAGCGGCGATCCCGAACTTGTCCGCCGCGTGCGCGAGACCCTCGAGGCGGGTGGTGCGCGCGACGGGCGACGCTTGTCCATCCAGGACAGCGCGGAAGCATGAGGACCTGCAATGGCTGATCTTTCGATCATCGGTGGCGCGAAGACCGCCGGCGCTCCAAGCGCAGTCGCCAAGTCGGGCCAGAAGCTCGTCGGGAGCAATTTCGACTCGTTCCTGAAGATGCTCACGACACAGATGACCAACCAGAACCCGATGTCCCCGATGAGCACGCAGGAATTCACCGCGCAGCTCGTCCAGTTCTCGCAGGTCGAGCAACTCATGAACATGTCGCGCAGTGTCGAGCGCGGCGTCGCGGTCCAGGAGTCCACCAACCTGCTCCAAGCGGCATCGTTGAACGGATCGGACGTCTCCGTGAAATCCGAGGTGGTCGAGATCCTGCGCGGTACGACCGCCTTCGATATGGACGTTCCCGCCGGAACGAGCGCGCTCAGGGCATCGCTGTTCGACGCCTCCGGCAACGTGCTCGCGCGCAGCGATCTTCCCGCGGGCACCGGTCCGCGGTCGTTGACGCTGACCCCGCGTATGGCCTCGGGCGCCCAGTTCCCGGATGGCAGCTATCGGATCCAGGTCGTCGGGCGCAACGCCAGCGGGATCGACGTTGCGGTGCCCACCACGGCCACCGTCCGCGTCTCCGGCGTGGAGCGTGGCGCCGACGGGGTGAAACTCAAGACCGCGACCGGCAGTGTTCCGCTGCAGGACGTGGTCGCGGTCAAGTGAGCGAACAGGGGTAGGCGAACCATGTCCATCTTCAGCGCGATGAGCACCGGCGTCTCGGGGCTCGCGGGACAATCCAAGAAGTTCCAGACGATCTCCGACAACGTCTCGAACATCGGAACCACCGGCTACAAGGCCAGCAAGATGGACTTTTCCTCGCTGGTCATCGAAACGTCGATGGAGACGGCCTATGCGCCAGGCGCCTTGCTGTCGCGAACGCGCCGCGAGATCGACGCGCAAGGTACGATCCAGGTGACGAACCGGGCCACCGATGCCGCGATCTCCGGAAACGGATTCTTCGCCGTACGTTCCGACCTCGAAGCCGGTGGCCTCGAATTCACACGGGCGGGCAGCTTCGATGTCGACCCGATGGGCTTCCTGCGCAACGGTTCTGGGAAGTACCTGATGGGGTTCCCGGTGGCGCTCGACGGCACCGTCACCGGCGCGACCGAGGGCGACCTGCGGCCGGTTTCGATTTCGGGCGTGACCGCCGCCGCGAGCGCAACCAGCGATATCGGCGTGACTGCGAACCTGCCCGCCGACCCCGGTGCCGCGCGCGCTGCCGGGGTCTTCAATGGCTTGGTCGCCCCGATGCTTGCCGATCCGGATGACGCGGCGCGCACGCTCATGCATGTCGCCGAGCGCGCGCCCCGGATCGGCGAGCGCTGGTCCGTCGCGCTGACGACGCCCGGAATCGATGGAGCGCCCGACACGACGGCGCTCGTGGAGATCGTCGCGCAGGGCGGCGAGACGATCGATGACGTCATGGAACGGCTTGTGGAGGCGTCTGACGGCGCGCTCGTCTGGACGCCTGACGACGACCCGTCGCGGGCCGGAACCCTCGCTGCAGCGGCTGCGCCAGACGACGTCGCGTTGGCGACGCATGGTGGCTTCCGGACGCCCTCGACGGTCTATGACTCGCTCGGCAACGCACATCGCCTCGACATCGTCTGGACGAAGACCGGCGACGCCGGTGGGTGGAGCGTCGATATCGACGGTCCGACACTCGCGGGTGCACCAAGCGGGACCGTGGGCACCGGCTTTCCGATCATCGTCGGTTTCGATGGCACGGGACAGCCCGCCGCCGGGAGCGGCCTGCGTACCCTCGCCATCGACTGGGATCCGGCCGTCACCACCGCCGAGGCCTCGCAGGTCGCCCTGGATTTCGCTGGCATGACGCAACTCGGCGAAACGTTCGAGGTCGCGCAGGTGCGAGGCAACGGGGCCGGTCTCGGTCGGCTCGCGACCGTCGCGCTCGACGACAGCGGATTCCTCAACATGACCTTCACGAACGGCGTCCAGCGCCCAGCCTATATGGTGCCGGTCGCCACCTTCGCCGCCGCCAACCAGCTCTCACCGGCGTCGGGAAACAGCTACCGGGCGACGGTGTCGTCCGGCGCGTTCACGTTGTCGCGTGCCGACACCGGCGCTGCCGGTCGCATCGTCGCCGGCGCGATCGAGGCTTCGACGGTCGATATCGCGGTCGAGATGACGGACATGATCGTCACCCAGAACGCCTATGCCGCGAACGTCAAGACCATCACAACCGCGGACGAGATGCTCCGCGAACTCGCCCGCCTGAAATCCTGACGTCGCGGGTTGCGCTAAACCCGTGCGTCCATCATCGAGGATCGTGACATGGCATTGAACGTCATTTCGAACTTCGCGGCGAACATCGCCCATCGCAACCTGAGGAACTCCGACGGAGCGGCGACGAGCTCGCTCAACAAGCTCTCCTCGGGATCACGCGTCGTGTCCGCGAAGGACGACGCAGCTTCCCAGGCGATCGGGTCCGCCCTGAAGGCGGAGGTGATGGCCATGGAACAGGCCACCGTCAATGCCCGTCAGGCAGGCAGTCTTCTGCAGATCGCGGATGGCGCGATGGCCAACGTCACTGACATCCTCGTTCGCGCCAAGATGCTGGCCGTCCAGGCGTCTTCCGGGCAGTTCTCCCGCAACGAGCGGACGATGTTCGACAACGAATACCAGTCGCTGCTCGCGGAGCTCGACCGCATCGCGATCACGACCAAGTTCGCAGGCAACCTGCTCGTCAACGGCACGGTCGAGGTCACCAAGCGGGTCAACGGCGTGTCCCACGACGCCGACCTGAACTACCTCAATTTCGTCGACGAAAGCAAAGGATTCGCGGATTTCAGCTTCGAGGAGGACGTCGCGAGCTCGGTGTTCCGGATCTCGTATAACCAGGTGACGCGCGGTCTCACCGTGCTCAACCAGGACTCCGGCGTCAGCCAGACGGTCGTGCTGGCGAACCGTTCGATCGTTCCGGGCAAACCCGAGGTGGTGAAGTTCTCCCAGCTCGGCGCAACCGTGACGCTCAACGAACTGTTCAACAAGAACGGAGCCGGTTTTCCAAACGCCATCGGCTCCGTGGTCCTGAACTCCTACGACAAGAGCGTTGCGGCGGTCGAAACGTCGCAATCGATCGTCGCCGCTACGACCACGGTGAACGCACCCAGCGTCGCCCAGGTCGACAGCGTCATCGTCTCTGGCACGATCCAGGCCGGCGATGCGTTCGCGCTCACCGTCGGTACCACGACCTACCGCCATGTCGCGAACAGCAACGACACGGTCTCCACCATCCGCGATCGACTCGTGGAAATGGTGAATGCCGATGCCTTCGCAAGCGTGACCGCGGCCGCCGACCCCGTCGCAGGCCATCTCACGTTGACGGCCAACTTCGCCGGAACGGGGTTCTCCGCCAGCGCGACGGCGACCGACCGGACCGCCGAGCCCGTCCATGACCTGGAGGTCACTGGCGGCGGCAGCTCGGTCAACCTCATGAAGGCGGGTCCGGCCTTCGGGCGCTTGCCGCAGAAGCTCGCGATGCGGACGGACGGCGACCTCAAGGCCTTCTACATCTTCGCAGACACCGCGACGACGGCGCCGTCCATGGCCCGCGCGATGAACAATGCCGACGTCCTCGCGAAGGTCATCTCCCACGACACGACCACCGCCTATGATTCGATCGACGCGGTGAAGGCGCTCGAGCCGGAATTTCGCGATCCGCCGGTCATCCTTGGAACCCTGCAGCGCGACGGTCAGGTGTATACCGCCGAGTTGCGGGACCTCAGCATTTCGAGCGAGGCGGACAAGAACCTCGTCTGCACGATCCGCTTCGAGTCGCTGGAGGCCGCGGACACCACGCAGAGCCTGAACTACGGCGTCATCGACATCACGACGCTACCCCAGCTCGTCGGCGCCAATTCGTTGACCACCAAGGACACCAAGACGTTCAATTTCAAGCTCGGTACCGCGGCACGCGACACCGATGTCCTGACTTTCGAGGTCGACGCGATCACGACCAAGGCGTTGCTGCTGAACGGGACCAACATCTCGGCCGAGGCGCAGGCCAAGGCGGCATCGGCCGCGATCTCGGACGCGATCGTCAAGCTCAGCCAGACACGCGCTGCGGTCGGTGCGTCGCAGAACCGGCTGGAATTCGCGTCGGTCAATCTCGCGACGTCGATCGAGAATACCGAAGCTGCGCGATCGGACCTCCTTGACCTCGACGTCGCCCGCGAGATGACCAACTTCACGTCGAAGCAGATCCTCCTTCAGGCCGGTATCGCGATGCTGGCGCAGGCGAATGAGATGCCGAACAATCTCCTGCGTCTGTTCCAGCGCTGACGCACGCGTCGCCGCAGCGCGGAGTGACGGGAGCCGGACGTGGCCATCACCTCGAACACCAGCAACGTCAGCACCGATGCGCGTGGCCGGACGATCTTTTCCGGCGTCACGTCGGGGATCGACGCAAAGTCGATCGTCGACAACATCGTCAAGGCGCGGCAGGTGCAGATCGACAAGATCTCGTCAGCCATGGAGTCCGGGAAGACGCGGATCGCCGCGCTCGACAGGTTGCGGACACGGACATCCGCCCTCGGCGCCGCAATGGCCGAGCTCTACGGCAAGGTGTCCTACGACAAGTCGGGCAGCGTCTTCGACCGGAAGGCGCTCACGGCGGCAACGTCGAAGCGCCCGCATGGTGCGCTCGAAACCGTCTCGGCGACGCAGTCCCAGGCTGCCGATATCGTGAACGTCACCGCGTCGAACACCGCTGCAAAAGGGAGCCACGACGTGGAGGTACTGGAGATGGCGCGCGCCCATGTGCGGCGTGCCAGCTTCCCGACCTCGGGCGCCTTGGGACTGTCCGGCACGATAGCGATCGACTCAGCCGCGATCGTCGAGACGACGCGCAGCGCCGGCCTGGACGTCGCGGCGGAGATCGCGGCGCGGATCAATTCCGATAGCGTCCTCGCAGGTGTCTTGTCGGCGGAGGTCGCTGGCGGCGCACTCGTCGTCACTGCGAAGACGGCCGGTGTCGCCGTACCCTTTGCGCTCGCGGACGCGACGTCAGGCGGAGGCCCGCTGGCGCAGACCTCGGGCACCACGGCATCGCCGGGTGTTGCCCAGGTCCAGGTCTGGAACGCCGCCGCGCTGGCCGCGACTGGGCGGCCGGCGATCGCGAACGCGACGGCCTCGATAGGGGGGCAGAGCGTCGCGGCGACGACGATCGACTTCTCGGCGCTGACGGTCGCGGAAGGTCAGGAATACGCTCTGATCCTGGCGGATCCGCGCGGAACGACGCTGCGCGTGACGGCCGGACCCGGGGCTACACCGGCGTCCTTGGCCGCTGCGTTCAAGGGTCAACTCGACGCCCTTGCGGGATTCTCCACCGGGACCGAAGTCGCCGGTGGCGCGCTGCATGTCGCGGCGTCGCTGCTCGCCGAGGCTGGTGGAACCATACGGGCGACGACGCAGTGGCGCGCACGCCTCACGACAGAGGTCGCGGTCGACGTCGGCGATACGCTCGCCGACATCCGCGGCCGCATCAACGCGACGAACGACGGCGCGACCCCGACCGGCCTCGTCGCAAGCCAGATCGCCGTTTCGGCCACCGAACACCAATTGCTGTTCACGACCGACATGCCCAACCGTCACCTCACGGTCGAGATGCGTCCGGCGTCCGGTACGACCGCGACCTTCGCGACGGAGACCATCGAAAGGCCGTCCGAAGCGCGCGTGCTGCTCGACGGCGCGGTGGTGCGCCGTCCGGTCAATGTGATCGACGACGCTATCGCCGGTCTGACCATCAAGATTCTTCAGGCAGAGCCCCAGACCCGTATCCGCCTGGATGTGGGAACCGACACCGGCTCGATTGCCCAGCGTGTCACCGGGTTCGTGACCGCCTACAACGAGGCGCTGCGCTTCGCCAACGAGCAGACGCAAGTCGATCCGGCCACCGGAACCTACGGCGCCGACAGCGTGCTCGCGTCGGTCGGAGCCTTGCGCGACCTCAAGTCTGCGCTCGAGCGCATCCGAACCTTCAGTGTCGGGATCGGCGGCAGATTGCTCGCGCTTCCGGATATCGGCGTGTCGCTGTCGTCCTCGACCGCGGATCCGCTGTCCAAGGGCGCCTTGCAGATCGACGAGAACCGGCTGGCCGAGGTCCTGATCACCGATCCCGATCAGGTGCGCAGCCTGTTCGAACTCGCCTTCGTGCCGTCGGGGTCGGATATCGCGCTCGCCGGCTTCACCGACAAGACCCGGGACGCGTCGGGAAGCTACACTCTGAACTTCTCCGGAGGCATCGCATCGCTCGATGTGGCCGGTGGCGGCAGCATCGCCCTGGCGCGGTCAGGCAGCACCTACACGGCGTCCAGCGGACCGGTCGAAGGGCTGTCGTTCATCTATACAGGGCCTACCACCGATGGCCAGAAATCGGGTTTCACCACGCGCACCGGTCTCGGCACGCAACTCTTTTTCCTGGCCGACCAGTTTTCGCGCCCCGAGACCGGGCGTGTCGCGCAGTCGATCGCCGAGATCGACGACCTCAACGCGAAGCGGCAGTCGCGCATCGATGCGCTGCGCGAGCGGCTGGAACGCCAGCGCGAGACCCTGATGCTGCGATTTCAGAAGATGGAAAGCACGCTCGGGCGGCTCTCCTCGGTGCGCAGCTCGCTCGAGCAATTCGCCCAGGCCGCGAACAAGGGCGGTTGATTTGCGCCGATTGCACGAAATCGGACCAGATCCTGTCCCGGAGCCCGACGAGGTCGATCCAAAGTCCGCCCGTCATTCGGGGAAGGAACATGGCGACCGTGGCGTCAACACTCCGTCATATCCAGCAAGGCGCGTTCGAACCGCTCTTTCCGAGGGCGCAGACGCCCGCCTTGCCGCGTCCTGCCCAGGTCCTCGCGGTACAGGATCTCAAGCCGGCCGACGATGCCACGCGACGCGAGCGCGCGGCGTGGGAGGAGGGAAGAGCCGCGGGCTTTCGCGAAGGCCTCGCCCAAGGGGCTCGCGAGGCCCGCGACGCGATGTCGGCACGTCTCGACGCCGCACTCGCCGAGATGGAAGGGGCGGTCTCGGATCTGGGTGCCGCCTACCGCGAGCGGCTGAACGTGCAGGCGGCGGAAAGCGAGCGGGTAATCCTTGCACTCGCCGAACGCCTTGCGTCGCCGGGTGCGCGCGCCGCTGTTGAGACGCTGTTCCGGCGCTACGTCCTCGACGCGCTCGAGGCGGGCGCACGCCCAGGTGGACGCCTCGTACTCTCCCCGCAGACTCTCGAAATCCTGCAGGGCGAGAGACCGGGCTTGGGTGACGCGCTGGGGACGCATGGCGTCGAGATCGTGTCGCGCGGCGACGGCGGTCCGCTGCGCTGCGACTACGAAACCGGTACCGGCGCCGCCATCATCGTCGATTTCGAAGCCCTGTTGGCGGCCTTGAAGACCGTGCCTGGCAGGGATGTCGTTCTGCGGGGCCAAGAATGAGCGACGAGCGCGAACCTCCCCCGAAATTGACCGATTTCGGCGAGCCCACCGTCGGCGGCACGCCGCTGCCCGGGACGGTCGTCCCGATGCCGCCGGAATCCTCCGTGTTCCGCATTCCGGTTCAGGTCATGGCCGTCCTCGGCAAGGCCATGCTGTCCGTGAACGACCTGCTCAAGCTCGGTCGTGGCGCAGTGATCGAACTCGACGCGAAGGTCGGAGAGCCGATCGAGATCTGGGTGAACCATCGGCGCGTCGCGAAGGGCGAGCTGGTCGTCCAGGG
This sequence comes from uncultured Acetobacteraceae bacterium, assembly GCA_964434345.1. Taxonomy (GTDB): domain Bacteria; phylum Pseudomonadota; class Alphaproteobacteria; order CACIAM-22H2; family CACIAM-22H2; genus CAIOSQ01. The sequence continues at coordinate 3,231 of CAYSUY010000006.1, read as the reverse complement.
GGACCGGTTGAGCGTGTCGATGACCGAGGTCCTCAAGATCGAAGACGGCTGAGGCATGGCGACGAATCGTCCGCCGGTCTGCCTCGTTGGCGCGACGCGTTTCGACATGGAGAACCTGGGGCTTCTCCTGCGCCGCGTCGGCGCCGCCGCGGTGGTATGCGACGGTGCGCAGCAGTTCCTCGCACGCCTGGACGCGGGCGAACCATGCCGCGCGGTCTTCGTCGAGTTGGGCGCCGCCCGCGACCTGCGCGAGCTCGCCGAACGCGTTTGCACGGCGGCCGGCGCGACGCCGGTCTTCGGTTTCGCGCGCGCGGATCGCGATGTGGATGCCGAATGGCTCGTGTCCATCGGCGTGCGCGAACTTGTGCGGCTGCCTGCCGGCGAGGCCCTGATCCGAGAACTGGTGGCATCGCTCGACGAGCCGGTCCCTGAGCTGATCGCGCGCTCGCCGGAGCTGCAACGCGTGGTGGCGATGGTGGATCGCATCGCGCAATCTGCCGCGCCCGTCCTGGTCATCGGCGAGACTGGAACCGGCAAGGAGGTCATCGCCCGCCGCGTGCATCAGTCCAGTCGCCGCGCTGCGGGACCTTTCGTGTCCATCAACTGCGCCGCGATTCCCGAGCAGCTCCTCGAGTCGGAATTATTCGGCCACGAGAAAGGCGCGTTCACCGGCGCCCTGTCGCGCCGGCTGGGCAAGTTCGAGGAGGCGGCGGGCGGAACCCTGCTCCTCGACGAGATTGGCGAGATGGACCTGCGTCTGCAGGCTAAACTGTTGCGTGCGATCCAGGAGCGCCAGATCGACCGGGTCGGAGGCCGCGGACCGATCTCCGTCGATCTGCGTATCGTCGCGACGACGAATCGCGACCTCATGGCCGAGGTCGAGGCCCGGCGCTTCCGCGAGGACCTCTATTACCGTCTCAACGTCATCAACGTCGAATTGCCGCCCTTGCGCGAACGGCCGCTCGACATCGCGCCGCTCGCCGAGCATTTCGTCCTCAAGCATTGTGCGCGCAACGCCATGCCGCCGAAGAGCATCGATCCCTCCGCGATGGCGAAGCTTGAGGCCTTCGCCTGGCCTGGGAACGTGCGGGAACTCGAGAACACGATGTACCGCGCGGTCCTGATCGCGGACTCGGCTCGTATCGACCCGGACGACATCGTCTTCACCCGCCACCAGGGTGCCGCACTCGCCAATCGCAGCTACGCGGAGCGGATTGCCCAGGCGATTCCGGCCACCCGACCGGAGCCGAGTGCGCCGCCCGGTCCGGCAGACATTCCGGCCCTGCCGCCCACTCCGACGTCACTCGTTCCGGAGCCGGCCGCTGCGGAGTCGTCCACTCCTGGGTCCGGCTCGCCGACCGAATCACAGGGCGTCCCGACCGATCGTCTTCCCGACGGAATCGGTGCCTTCGTCGGGCTGTCCATCGCCGATCTCGAGGAGCAGCTGATCAAGGCAACGCTCGAGCATTGCTACGGCAACCGCACGCGGGCCGCGACGATCCTCGGGATCTCGATCCAGACCCTGCGCAACAAGCTGGAACGCTACGGTGCGTAGCGGCGTCGTCGCCCTGCGCGACGCGATCGCGGCGGCGGGCGGCATGCTCGACCGCTCGCGCGCGGGACCGAGTCTTCTCAGCCTCGGCGTCCTGGGCGTCGTGGCGATCCTCATCCTGCCTGTCCCGGCGGGGCTGCTCGACGTCTTCTTCACGCTCTCGCTGGCGGGATCGCTGGTGATCCTGTCGCTGACGATCTTCGTCCGGAGCGCGCTTGATTTCAGCTCCTTTCCGACCGTTCTGCTGGTCATCACGACGTTCCGCCTCGCGCTCAACGTCGCGAGCACGCGGTTGATCCTCTCGGAGGGACATAACGGACCTGGCAGCGCCGGGCGCGTCATCGAGGCGTTCGGCCATTTCGTGATGGGCGACAATCTCGCCATTGGCGCAATCGTCTTCACGGTCCTGATGCTGATCAACTTCCTGGTGATCACCAAGGGGTCCGGCCGCATCGCCGAGGTCGGCGCGCGCTTCACCCTCGACGCGCTGCCGGGCAAGCAGATGGCGATCGACGCCGATCTTTCCGCCGGCCTCATCAACGAGACTGAAGCGCGCCGCCGCCGGCGTCATCTGGAGGACGAGAGCGCGTTCTTCGGCGCGATGGACGGTGCTTCCAAATTCGTCAAAGGTGACGCGATCGCCGGGATCATCATCATCATCGTCAACATCGTCGGCGGCCTGATTGTCGGCGTGGGGCAGAGCGGCCTCGCCTTCGGAGAGGCGCTGAAGGTCTACACGACGCTGTCGGTCGGCGACGGGCTCGTCGCACAGATCCCCGGCCTCATCATCGCGACGGCGACTGGTCTGATCATTACCAAGACGGGTGCGACCGAGACGGCGGATACCGTCATCTCGCGGCAGTTCTCTCGCTACCCCGACGTGCTCGTCGTCGCCGGATCGATCCTCGTCCTCATCGGGCTCGTCCCAGGCATGCCGACCTTGCTGTTCCTGACCATCGCGACCGTCATGCTGGGGACCGGATTGCTGCTGGCGCGCGTCGTCCACCCGGAACCGACGGGTGGATCCGGCACGCTCCCGGCGATCGGCGGCGCCATGCCGGTGGCGGTACCGGCACCTGCGGAGCCGTCGGCCGAAGTTTCCGACGAGATGCGTTTCGACGATCTGCGCGTGGAACTTGGTTACGCGCTGCTGGGAATGTTACGGCGCGACGACGGGACCGCCCTGGTGAATGCGATCAAGAACATGCGCCGCAAGGTCGCACGCGAGTTCGGCATCGTCGTGCCGTCGATCCGGGTCCAGGACAACGTGCAATTGGCCGACGACGAATACGCCGTGTTCCTGCGCGAACAGCGTATAGCGGGTGGCCGCCTCATGCCGGACCGCTATCTCGTCCTCAATCCCGGCGGCACGCAATTCCCGTTCTCCGGCATCGAGGCGATCGACCCGGCCTTCGGCCTGCCCGCGCTGTGGATCGATCCGTCATGGCAAGCGGCAGCGGAGGAGCGGGGTGCGACGGCCGTCGACGCCCTCGCCGTCCTGGTGACGCACCTGGGCGAGGTCGTGCGTCGGCAACTGCCGCAACTGATCAGTTTCGCGGCGGTCCAGCGGCTTATCGACGGCATGGGCGAAGAGAACCAGAAACTCGTGCAGGCGGTGATGCCATCGCCGGTCAGCGTGTCCGCGCTCCAGGGCGTGCTGCGCGCGCTGCTCCAGGATG
>CAYSUY010000005.1:39185-52765 GCA_964434345.1 uncultured Acetobacteraceae bacterium | reverse complement strand
CGCTGTACTGTTCCTTCTGCGGCAAGAGCCAGCACGAGGTCCGCAAGCTGATCGCGGGCCCGACGGTGTTCATCTGCGACGAATGCGTCGAGCTGTGCATGGACATCATCCGCGAGGAGCACAAGACGACGCTGGTGAAGTCGCGCGAGGGCGTCCCGACGCCGCGCGACATCTGCAACGTGCTCGACGACTACGTGATCGGCCAGGACCAGGCCAAGCGCGTGCTCTCGGTGGCGGTGCACAACCACTACAAGCGCCTCGCCCATGGCGGGAAGAACAACGAGGTCGAGATCGCCAAGTCGAACATCATGCTGGTCGGGCCGACCGGGTCGGGCAAGACGCTGCTCGCCCAGACGCTCGCCAGGATCATCGACGTGCCGTTCACGATGGCCGACGCGACGACGCTGACCGAGGCCGGCTATGTCGGCGAGGACGTCGAGAACATCATCCTGCGCCTGCTCCAGGCGGCCGACTACAACGTCGAGCGCGCCCAGCGCGGCATCGTCTACATCGACGAGGTCGACAAGATCAGCCGCAAGTCCGAGAACCCCTCGATCACCCGCGACGTCTCGGGCGAGGGCGTCCAGCAGGCGCTGCTCAAGATCATGGAGGGCACGATCGCCTCCGTGCCGCCGCAGGGCGGACGCAAGCACCCGCAGCAGGAATTCCTGCAGGTCGACACGACGAACATCCTGTTCATCTGCGGCGGTGCCTTCGCGGGGCTGGAGAAGATCATCGCCCAGCGCACCCGCGGCACGGCGATCGGCTTCGGCGCCGACGTCCGCTCAGTCGACGACCGCCAGACCGGCGAGATCCTGCGCGAGGTCGAGCCCGAGGACCTGCTCAAGTTCGGCCTGATCCCCGAGTTCATCGGCCGCCTGCCCGTGATCGCGACGCTCAACGACCTCTCCGAGGACGCGCTGGTCGAGATCCTGCAGAAGCCCAAGAACGCGCTGCTCAAGCAGTACCAGCGCCTGTTCGAGATGGAGGGCGTCAAGCTCGCCTTCTCCGAGGACGCCCTGCGCGCGGTCGCGCGCCGCGCGATCCAGCGCAAGACCGGCGCGCGCGGCTTGCGCTCGATCATGGAAGGGATCCTGCTCGACACGATGTTCGACCTCCCGCAGATGACCGGGGTCGAGGAGGTCGTGATCAACCGCGAGGTGATCGAGGGCAGGGCCAAGCCGCTGCAGATCTACGCCGACCGGCGCGCCGAGAGCGCCGCGGGGTCCTCGGCTTGAGCGGCATGGCCGCGCCCGCCGGGCCGCGCCGTTCCCTCGCGCCGCGCGGGGCCTTGATCGGCGCCGCGCAGATGCCATCTGTCCCGGCAGGCGGGTCGCATGCCTGAAGGGCCGACCGCCTCCCCCCAGGGACGGCCGCGCCGACGCCGACCTCCAGAACGCACAGAACCAGCGAGTTCATGACATGGCCGAGACTCCGCGTGGCACCCTCTATCCGGTCCTTCCCCTGCGGGACATCGTCGTCTTCCCGCACATGATCGTCCCGCTCTTCGTCGGGCGCGAGAAGTCGGTGCGCGCCCTCGAGGACGTCATGAAGGACGACAAGCAGATCCTGCTCGTCGCCCAGAAGGACGCCGCCAAGGACGATCCCGCGCCGGGCGACATCTTCTCGGTCGGCACGATCGGCACCGTCCTGCAGCTGCTCAAGCTGCCCGACGGGACGGTCAAGGTGCTGGTCGAGGGCGGCAGCCGCGCGCGCATCCTGCGCTACGCCGACAACCCGAACTTCTTCCAGGCCCATGCCGAGCTCCTGCCCGAGCGCGTCGCCGAGCCGTCCGAGCTCGAGGCGCTGACGCGCACGGTGGTCTCGCAGTTCGAGCAGTACATCAAGCTCAACCGCAAGATCCCGCCGGAGGTCCTGGTCTCGGTCAACCAGATCGACGACCCGGGCAAGCTCGCGGACACGGTGGCCTCCCACCTCGCGCTCAAGATCCCCGAGAAGCAGGAGCTGCTCGAGACCGACTCGGTCGCGCAGCGCCTCGAGCGGATCTTCGGCTTCATGGAGAACGAGATCGGCGTCCTCCAGGTGGAGAAGCGCATCCGCAACCGCGTCAAGCGGCAGATGGAGAAGACGCAGCGCGAGTACTACCTGAACGAGCAGCTCAAGGCGATCCAGAAGGAACTCGGCGAGATCGACGAGGGCAAGGACGAGGCGTCCGAGCTCGAGGACCGGATCAAGAAGACCAAGCTGTCGAAGGAGGCCCACGACAAGGCGATGGCGGAGCTGAAGAAGCTCAAGACCATGAGCCCGATGTCGGCCGAGGCGACGGTGGTGCGCAACTATCTCGACTGGCTGCTGAACATTCCCTGGAAGAAGCGCACCAAGATCAAGCGCGACGTGAAGCATGCGGAGAGCGTGCTCAACGCCGATCATTACGGGCTCGAGAAGGTCAAGGAGCGTATCCTCGAATATCTCGCCGTCCAGCAGCGGTCGCAGAAGCTGCGGGGCCCGATCCTGTGCCTCGTCGGCCCGCCAGGTGTGGGCAAGACGTCGCTCGGCAAGTCGATCGCGCGGTCGACCGGCCGCAACTTCGTGCGCATGTCGCTGGGCGGCGTGCGTGACGAGGCCGAGATCCGCGGGCACCGGCGCACCTATATCGGCTCCATGCCGGGCAAGGTGATCCAGGGCATGAAGAAGGCAAAGTCGTCGAACCCGCTTTTCCTGCTCGACGAGATCGACAAGCTGGGCGCCGACTGGCGCGGCGATCCCACCTCAGCGCTGCTGGAGGTCCTGGATCCCGAGCAGAACGGCACGTTCAACGACCATTACCTCGAGATCGACTACGATCTCTCCGACGTGATGTTCATCACGACGGCGAACAGCCTGCGCATGCCGCAGCCGCTGCTCGACCGCATGGAGATCATCCGGATCCCCGGCTACACCGAGGACGAGAAGGTCGAGATCGCCAAGCGCCACCTGATCCCGAAGCAGACGGAAGCGCACGCCCTCAAGGCGGGCGAGTGGGAGATCGCGGACGAGGCCCTGCGCGACCTCATCCGCTACTACTGCCGCGAGGCCGGCGTCCGCAACCTCGAGCGCGAGATCGCGAACCTGACCCGCAAGGCGACGAAGGAGATCGTCACCGAAAAGGCGAAGAAGGTGAAGGTCACGCGGGCCAACCTCGAGAAATACGCCGGCGTCCGGAAGTATCGCTGGGGCGAGACCGAGACCGAGGACCTGGTGGGCGTCACGAACGGTCTGGCCTGGACCGAGGTCGGCGGCGAGCTGCTTTCGATCGAGGCGACGGTGGTCCCCGGCAAGGGCAAGATGACCATCACGGGCAAGCTGGGCGACGTGATGCAGGAATCGGTTCAGGCGGCGCATTCCTACGTGCGCAGCCGCGCGACCGCCTTCGGCATCCGTCCTCCGGTGTTCGACAAGAAGGACATCCATGTCCACGTGCCGGAAGGTGCGACGCCGAAGGACGGGCCTTCGGCCGGCGTTGCGATGATCACCTCGATCGTCTCGGCGCTGTCGGGTATCCCGGTGCGCCGCGACGTGGCGATGACGGGCGAGATCACGCTGCGCGGCCGCGTGCTGCCGATCGGCGGCCTCAAGGAGAAGCTCCTCGCCGCGCTGCACTCGGGGATCAAGAACGTGCTGATCCCCAAGGACAACGAGAAGGACCTCGCGGATATCCCCGACAACGTCAAGAAGGGGCTGCGTATCCTCCCGGTCGCGACGGTCGACGAGGTGATCGCCCAGGCGCTCGTCCGGGCGCCGATCGCCATCGAGTGGATCGAACCCGCCGAGGTCGAGGCGGTGGCGAAGAAGCCCGAGGGCGAGGGTGGCCTCGTCACGCATTGAACGGATGTCGGACCGGGCGCAGGTCGCCCGGTCCGTATCTGTCCCGGCGGCAAACGAAAACGGCCCCGCGCGATGGCGCGGGGCCGTTTGTCTTCGGGCGCCTTACACGACGCGGCGGAAGATCACTCCGCCTTGAACGGCACGCCGTGGTTCTGGAACAGGTCCTGCAGTTCGCCGGACTGGTACATCTCGCGGACGATGTCGCAGCCGCCGATGAATTCCCCCTTCACGTAGAGCTGCGGGATCGTCGGCCAGTCCGAGAACTCCTTGATGCCCTGGCGGATCGACGGGTCATCGAGAACGTTCACGCCCTTGAACTTGACGCCCATGTGGCTGAGCACCTGGACGACTGCGGCCGAGAAGCCGCACATCGGGAAGACGGGCGTTCCCTTCATGAAGAGGACGACGTCGTTGGTGGAGATGTCGTCCTTGATGCGGTCGGCAACGGATGCGTCGGTCATGGAGCGGTCCTTCGGGCTGGGATGATCGGTTTGGTTCGGGGAGGGGCGAGGCAGGACTCGTCGTCCGCTCAGGGGGCGCGCGTCTGCAGCGCCATGGCGTGCAACTCGCCGCCCATCCGGCCTTTCAGCGCGGCATACACCATCTGGTGCTGCTGCACGCGGCTCTTGCCGCGAAACGCCTCCGACACGACCGTCGCGGCGTAGTGGTCGCCATCGCCGCGCAGATCCTCGATCTTCACCTCGGCATCGGGAAGCGCCTCGCGGATGAGGCGTTCGATATCGGCCGCGGGCATTGGCATCGTCGGACCTTGTCGGCTGGAGGATCGGGGCAGGGGCAGGTCGTCGTATCAGGTGCCGCCGGCCATGAAGCGCGGCAGCCACGCCTCGTTGGCGCGGCGCATGTCCGCGAGCGATATAGGAACCTCTCCCGGCAGTGTCAAACGCGGTTCGGCGGTGACGATGCCAATGATGCGCGCTGGCACGCCGGCGCCGCGGGCCTGCTCCAAGATCGCTTCGGGCGCGTCGGTCGCCAGCACATAGCGTCCCTGGTCCTCGCCGAACCAGTGGGCATGCGCCGGAGATCCGGGCGACTGCACCTGCAGATCGACGCCGAGCCCTGCGGCCAGCGCCATTTCCGTCACGGCGACGAGCACGCCGCCATCCGACACGTCGTGGCAGGCGGCGACGAGGCGCCGGTCGATGGCATCACGCACGAAGGCGCCGTTGCGTCGCTCGGCGACGAGATCCACCGGAGGCGGCGCACCGTCCTCGCGGCCGCAGATCTCGCGCAGATAGAGAGACGCCCCAAGCCATCCCACGCCATCGCCGACGAGGACCAACGTCTGTCCCGCCGCAGTCGGTGCCACGCCCACTATTTTCGCGGCATCGGCGATGAGGCCCACACCGCCGATCACCGGGGCCGGCATGATCGCTGCGCCGGATGTCTCGTTGTAGAGCGACACGTTGCCGGAGACGACCGGATAGTCGAGGGCGAGGCAGGCCTCGCGCATGCCTGCGATGCAGCCCACGAACTGGCCCATGATCTCGGGCCGCTCCGGATTGCCGAAATTCATGTTGTCGGTGATCGCGAGGGGCGTCGCCCCGGTCGCGGAGATGTTCCTGTAGGTCTCGACCACCGCCTGGCGCCCGCCGGCTTCCGGATCGGCGTGGCAGTAACGGGGCGTGCAGTCGACCGACATCGCGAGGGCCTTCGTCCCGCCGGGCAGGCGGACGACGCTGGCGTCTCCACCGGGCCTGATCACGGTCTGGCCGCGGACGAGATGATCGTACTGCTCCCAGATCCAGCGCCGCGAGGCGAGGTCTGGACAGCCCATCAGCCGCAGCAGCGTCGGTCCGGTCGGATGCGCCGGCACGGCGCCAGAATCGAGCACCGGCCGCGGCGGTGTCTTCGTCCATGGGCGATCATATTCGGGGGCCGCCTCGGAAACCGGCGCGATCGGCATGTCGGCCTCGATCCGGTCGCCCATGCGCAGTACGAGACGGCCGGTATCCGTGAGTTGGCCGATCGTGACGCAATCGAGTTCGTACTTGGCGAAGATCCGGTTCGCGATTTCCTCGGCGCCAGGCCGCAGGATCATCAGCATCCGTTCCTGGCTCTCGGACAGCATGATCTCGTAGGCGGTCATGCCGGTCTCGCGCATGGGGACGCGGTCGAGTTGCAGGTCGATGCCGAGGCCGCCCTTGCCGGCCATCTCGGTCGAGGACGAGGTGAGGCCGGCTGCACCCATGTCCTGGATCGCGACGATCGCGTCCGTCGCCATCAATTCCAGGCAGGCCTCGATCAGGAGCTTTTCCTTGAACGGATCGCCGACCTGGACCGTGGGCCGCTTTTCCTCCGACCTCTCGTCGAACTCGGCGGAGGCCATTGTGGCGCCATGGATGCCGTCCCGTCCGGTCTTCGCGCCGACATAGACGACCGCGTTCCCGGGGCCGGATGCCTTGGCGTAGAAGATCCGGTCGGCCCGCGCCAGACCGACCGTCATCGCGTTGACGAGGCAGTTTCCGTTGTAGCTCGGGTGGAAATTGGTCTCGCCACCGACGGTCGGAACGCCGACGCAATTGCCGTAGCCGCCGATCCCGGCGACGACGCCCGCGACCAGTCCGCGGGTCTTGGGATGCGCGGGATCGCCGAACCGCAGCGCGTTCAGGTTCGCGATCGGCCGTGCGCCCATCGTGAACACGTCGCGCAGGATGCCGCCGACGCCCGTCGCCGCCCCCTGATAGGGCTCGATATAGGAGGGGTGGTTGTGGCTCTCGATCTTGAAGACGACCGCGTCGCCGTCGCCGATATCGATCACGCCGGCATTCTCGCCAGGGCCGCAGATCACCCAGGGCGCGGTGGTCGGCAGCGTCTTGAGCCAGCGCTTCGAGGATTTGTAGGAGCAATGCTCCGACCACATCACCGAGAAGATACCGAGTTCGGTGCGGTTCGGATGGCGGCCGAGGATCCCGACCGCGCGGTCATACTCGGCCGGCGTCAGGCCCATCAGGTCGTCGGGGCGTTGCGCGGTCATCGTGCCACCGTCTCCACCAGCGCGTCGAAGATCTTCCGTCCATCCGTCGATCCGAGGCGCGGATCGATCGCGTTCTCGGGATGGGGCATCATGCCCAGGACGTTGCGACGGGCGTTGAACACGCCCGCGATGTTCCGCGAAGCCCCGTTGGGGCTCGCGTCCGGCGTCACCGTGCCATCCGGCCGGCAATAGCGGAAGGCGATCTGGCCGGCGGCCTCCATCGCGTCCAGCGTCGCCGCATCCGCGAAATAATTCCCGTCGTGATGCGCGACGGGTACGCGCAGCACCGATCCCGGCGCGCAGCCGCGCGTGAACAGGCTGGCCTGCGACTCGACGCGCAGATGCACGTCGCGACAGACGAATTTCAGGCTCGCGTTCGGAAGCAGGATGCCGGGGACGAGCCGGGCCTCCGCCAGGATCTGGAAGCCGTTGCAGATCCCGAGCACGGGCACGCCGGCGGCGGCGCGCGCCGCGACCTCGCGCATGATCGGCGCGCGCGCGGCGATCGCGCCGGTGCGCAGATAGTCCCCGTACGAGAACCCGCCAGGCAGGACGATCAGGTCGACGGCAGGCAGTTCGCTGTCGTTGTGCCAGATCATGGCCGGACGACTGCCGGTGGCGACCGTGATCGCGTCGGCGACGTCGACCTCGCGGTTGCTGCCCGGGAATATGACGACGGCCGACTTCACCGGGTCACCCGACGAGTTCGAAGCGGTAGTTTTCGATCACGGTGTTGGCGAGCAGTTTCTCGCACATCGCCTTGACCGCTGCCTCGGCCGCGGCGCGATCCGTCTCGGCGAGGTCGAGAACGATGTACTTGCCTTGCCGGACCTCGTTGACGCGCTCGAAGCCGAGATGGCCGAGCGCGGTCTGGATCGCCTGACCCTGGGGATCGAGCACCCCGGTCTTCAGCGTGACATGGACATGAGCCTTCATCGCGCCGCTCCTCACTGCATCGTCTTCGGACCCTTGAGGTCCTGCGGGCCGCCTTCCGGGAAGATGCCGAGGCGCCGCGCCACTTCGCGATACGCCTCCTCGACATTGCCGAGATCGCGGCGGAACCGATCCTTGTCCATCTTCTCGTTCGTCTTGCTGTCCCAGAGACGCGACGTGTCCGGGCTGATCTCGTCCGCGAGGACGATCCGCATCTCGTCGTGCTCGTTCCAGTGACGGCCGAATTCGAGCTTGAAGTCGATCAGCTTCAGTCCGACGCCGAGGAAGAGCCCGGTCAGGAAATCGTTGATCCGCAGCGACAGCGCCATGATGTCGTCGAGATCCTGGGTCGAGGCCCAGCCGAAGGCGGTGATGTGCTCCTCGGCGACCATCGGATCCCCGAGTTCGTCGTTCTTGTAATAGTACTCGACGATCGATCGGGGCAGGGTCTGTCCCTCGGGCACGCCGTAGCGCTGGGAAAACGAACCGGCCGCGACGTTGCGGATCACCACCTCGATCGGCACGATCTCGACCTCGCGAACCAGCTGCTCGCGCATGTTGAGGCGCCGGACGAAATGCGTGGGAACGCCGATGTCCTCCAGCCGCATCATCAGGTATTCGGAGATGCGGTTGTTGAGCACGCCCTTGCCGGTGATCACGCCCTTCTTCTTGGCGTTGAAGGCGGTCGCATCGTCCTTGAAATACTGCACCAGCGTGCCGGGTTCGGGACCCTCGTAGAGGATCTTCGCCTTGCCTTCGTAGATCTGCTTGCGGCGGGACATTTCGATCTCGATCTGGCCCCGGAACTGGGGCGTGGAGGGCGGGGCGTGGAGGGCGGGGGCGCGAAGCACGCCCGTCGGCGTCTCGAAAACACGACGGCCGCGCTGTCGCATCGCGGCCGGGCGCGGACCTTATACCGCCCGGCTCGGCAGAGTCGCAACGCTGCCCGCCACCGGGGCCGTCGGGATGTCGCGCCAGGAGATCGCGTCCGGATGGCCGTCCGCGAAGCGGAACGACGCGCGACGGGCATCGCCGCTCCGGGCGTCGGGGATCGCGACAAGGGCGCTGGAGACCGTTCCGAAACCCGATTCGAGACGAAAGCACATGGCGCTTCGCCCATCGGCGCCCGAGTCACGGCTCTCCAGCAGACTGCTCCACTGCGTCCAATCGCCGCGATCGGGGTCCGGTGGCGTGGCTGACCGCCAGCGCGGCAGGTGGCGTGCGATTCGCGCATCCCCGAGATCGTCGAGATCGCCGGCCGTGATCATGGAGAGCCCCGCCGCGACCTCGACGACCTGAGGACGATCCGGCCCATCGGGCCCCATGGAGCGCACCCAGAAGGCCGCATCCTGATCGGCGATGATCAGGTTGAAGCCGCGATAGGCGCGCGCGTCGAGATCCGCGGCGGCCTCGGCCGCCGCCGTCGCATCGGCATGGTCGAGCGCGTCGAGGACGAGTTCGCCGCGCGAGCGCAACCCGGCCTGCGGACCGAGCGTGTTGCGCCGGTTGAGAATGGCGGCGATCACGCCGTGATCGTTGAGGCCAAACCACGACCCGCCGGCCAGTTCATCGAGCCCGGCCAGCACATCGGGGCGGTCGGGCCAGTGCCGGGCAGGGGCGCGCCAGGGGCGGTCGCGCATCTCGTCGCGATTGGCGGCGACCAGGAGGGGCCAGTCATGGCCGGGGCGGCGCAGGAGGATGACGGTGCACATGGTTCAGCTTGGGGATATGGCGGGCACGACGACGCGTCGCTATATAGCGGTTCCACGCCAACCAGAGGATCGGTGATGCCATGACGGGCTTCGATGATCGCGAAAAGGCCTTCGAGAACAAGTACAAGCACGACCAGGAGCTGAAGTTCAAAGTCAACGCCCGCCGCAACAAGCTGCTCGGCGAATGGGCCGGGCGCCAGTTCGGCCTGTCCGGCGATGAACTCGACGCCTATGCCAAGAGCGTCGTCATGGCCGATTTCGACCGCCCCGGCGACGACGACGTCCTCCAGAAGGTCGCGGCGGATTGCAAGGCACGCGGCCTCGCCGTCACCGACGGCGTGATCCGCGCGGAAATGGACAAGCTGCTCGAGGTCGCCAAGCAGCAACTGCTCAGCCAGGGCTGACCCGCGAACCCTTTCGTCGCGTCGTTCGGCGCGCCTTGCCGAAGACGCGGCGGAAGATCGTGTCGACCTGTCGGAAATGGTGGCCGAGGTCGAACAGCGCCTCGATCGCCGCCGCCTTGAGATGCCTGCGGACGGTGTCGTCGGCGAGCAGACGGTCCTTGAACGATCCGCCTTCGCGCCATGTCGCCATCGCGTTGGACTGGACGATCCGGTAGGCGTCCTCGCGGCTGACACCGGACTGGGTCAGGGCGAGCAGCACGCGCTGTGAATGGACCAGACCTCCGAGCGCATCGAGATTGCGCTGCATCATCTCGGGATAGACCACCAGTTTCTCGATCATGCCCGCCGCGCGATGCAGGGCGAAATCCAGCGCGATCGTCGCGTCCGGTCCGATCACGCGTTCCACCGACGAATGCGAGATGTCGCGTTCGTGCCAGAGCGCGACATTCTCCATCGCCGGCATCGCCATGCCGCGCACCAGACGTGCGAGGCCGGTGATATTTTCCGACAGCACGGGGTTGCGCTTGTGCGGCATCGCCGACGAGCCCTTCTGCCCGGGCGAGAAATACTCTTCGGCCTCGCGCAGTTCCGTTCGCTGCAGATGCCGGATTTCGGTCGCGAGACGCTCGAGGGACGAGGCGATGACGCCCAGCGTGGCGAAGAACATCGCATGGCGATCGCGCGGAATGACCTGGGTCGAGATCGGCTCGACCGCGAGGCCGAGCTTGCGCGCGACATGCGCTTCGACCCGCGGATCGATATGCGCGAAGGTGCCGACGGCGCCGGAGATCGCGCAGGTGGCGATCTCCGCGCGGGCGCGCTCCATCCGCTCGCGGCCGCGCGCGAACTCGGCGTAGAAACCGGCGAGCTTCAGCCCGAACGTCACTGGCTCGGCATGGATGCCATGGCTGCGGCCGATGGTCGGGGTGAATTTGTGCTCCTTCGCGCGCAGTTCGAGGGCCTTGAGCAAGCGATCCAGGGCCGCGAGCAGCAGACCGGAGGCCTGGTTGAGCTGGACCGCCAAGGTCGTGTCGAGGACGTCCGACGAGGTCATGCCCTGGTGCACGAAACGCGCCGCCGGGCCGACATGCTCGGCGAGGTTGGTCAGGAAGGCGATGACGTCGTGCTTTGTCTCGCGCTCGATCGCGTCGATCCGGTCGATCTCCCATTTCCCCTTGCGCCAGATCTCGCGCGCGGCGCGTTTCGGGATGATGCCGAGCGCAGCCTGGGCGTCGCAGGCATGGGCCTCGATCTCGAACCAGATCCGGAACCGGTTTTCCGGTTCCCAGATGGCGGCCATTTCGGGTCGGCTGTAACGAGGGATCACGGCAGGGGTCTCGCTGAAAACGGAGTGCGGGTGTCAGGCGTGGCGATGGCCATGGCCATGCGCATCGGCCTCGTCATGATCGTGGTCATGGTCGTGGTCGTGGTCGTGATCTCGCGCGCGGGCCGCTTCGATGTCTTGCGCGCGGCGCAGGATCTCCGCGGGTGTCGCAAGCGCCGATCGCGCGGCAAGCCGCTCCAGCGCCGCGAACCAGTGGCGATAATAGTCGCGCCCGTCATCGTCGACGCCTGCCACGCGCGCGGCGGCGAATTCCGCGGCCAGTGCGGCAGCCCATTGCGGCCAGGTGAAGACTCCACGCGCATGCAGGGCGACCGCCATGGCGAAGGCCTCCGCCTCCCAAGGCTCCCGGAAGACGGGGCCAGCCGCGTCCCGGGGCAGGCTCGGCAGGACGTCGAGGGGCGGCAGGCTCATGCGGCGGGCTCCAGATAGGGTTCCCAGAGATCGATCCGCACGCTGTCCGCGGCGCCGCCCTGCGGCCCCCAGAGTTCGCGGGCAGTGAACCTGACGCCATAGAGATGCGCCGGTTGCTCGCCCATGCCGCGGGCGTTGCTGTCCGGAAACACATGTCCGCCATGCAGCGCCTCGACGCGGCCGGTGCGGCCGCGGCAATAGCGCGGCGCGCGCGTATGCGACGGCGTGGTCGCGACGCGGACGCGGACAAGGTCGCCGACGGCGAAAAGCGGCGTCTGCGTGATCGTGCGCGCGCTGGGACCGCCACGCGCGAGCACGCGCGGAACATCGGCCGCCGCGAGCGCTGGCCGGGAATGGGCCGGTGGCGGCACGAGCGCGCGGCCGGCGTCGATTTCGCCGTCGCCGAGGAACCCCTCCTCGGTCGCCAGCCGCTCGAGCGCCTTCACCCAGAGTTCGTAATAGCTCGAGGACAGGTAATCGACGGGATGTCGATTTTCGCGCGCGAAGCGCGACCGGTCGAGTGTCCAGCGACCATGCGCGCCCATGGCGAGGGTCAGCGCGAAGGCGCGCCGCTCCCAGGGGGCGTGGAACAGAGGCTCCGCGGGTTCCGGGGCGACAGGTCCGAGGCCGTGCATGCCGCCGAGGTCGTGGCCGCCATTCATGGCCCGCCCGCCCTGGCGACACCGATCATGGAGTCGCGCGAGACCAGTGCAGCAAGCCGCTCTTCGTCCCATCCCTCGGTTCCGGCGGGCCGTTCCGGAATCACCAGGTAGCGGATCTCGGCCGTCGAATCCCACACGCTGATCTCGACATCCGCACCAAGGTCGAGCCCGAATTCGCGGAGTACGCCGCGTGGATCCATCACGGCCCGCGCCCGGTAAGGCGCCGATTTGTACCAGACCGGCGGCAGGCCGAGGACGGGCCAGGGGTAGCAGGAGCACAGGGTGCAGACGACCAGGTTGTGCCGGCCCGGCGCGTTCTCGACCACCTGCATATGCTCGCCCTGTCGCCCGACATAGCCAAGCGAGGCGATCGCGGCGGTCGCATCGCGTCGCAGCCAGTCGAGGAAACCGGGATCGGTCCAGGCCTTGGCCACGACGCGTGCGCCGTTGCGCGGCCCGACCTTGTGCTCGTAGGTGTCGATGAGCGCGTCGAGCGCGGCGCGGTCGACAAGCCCCTTTTCGGTCAGGATGGCCTCGAGCGCCTTCACCCGCGCCGCGATCGGCGGGTCGTCGTCGGTCTCATGCGTGCTGCCCATGGCTCCTCCGCCGCGATCGAGGCGCAGAATACGCGATGTCCGCGTCACATCAAGCCGAGGGCGCGCAGGCTCGCATGTCCCGCCCGGCCGACGATCAGATGGTCGTGGACCGAGATCCCGACGGTCGCGCAGGCCTTGGCGACGTCGCGGGTCATGTCGATGTCGGCGCGCGAGGGCGTCGTGTCTCCAGAGGGGTGGTTGTGCAACAGGATCAGCGCGCACGCGCCGAGTTCCAAGGCACGCTTCAGCACCTCGCGGGGATAGACGGGCGCGTGATCCACGGTACCGCGCCCGCGCTCCTCGGCGGCGATCAGCGCGTTCTTGCGGTCGAGGAACATCACGAAGAAGCGTTCCGTGTCGCCATGCGCGAGTTCGGCGCGTGCATAGGCCAGCACCTTGTCCCAGGACGACATCACGGGGCGGTCGAGGATCTCCTCCCGGGCGAGCCGCAGGGCGGCCTCGCGCGCCAGCTTGAGCGCATCGATGGCGGTTTCGCCAAGCCCGGGTATCCCGCGCAGCGACGCGCGCGGAGCCGAGATCGCGCCGCCGAAACTGCCGAAGCGGGCCAGCAGCGCCCGGGCCACCGGCCGGACGTCTCGCCGCGGGATGACGAAGAGCAGCGATTCGAGCAGGTCGAGATCGGAGAGCGCCGCGCCGTCGCTTCGCCGGAACTGCGCGCGCATCCGGCCACGATGAC
>CAYSUY010000005.1:21365-39175 GCA_964434345.1 uncultured Acetobacteraceae bacterium | reverse complement strand
GCCTGCGCGTCGTCGTTCGGGTCCTGGATCGTCGTGCCGGATTCTCCGGCCGCGTTCGCCATGCTCCCTCCGTCGCCGGACGGATCCTAGGCCCGGCGGCGGGCTTAGGCGGAATAGGGCGGACGGTGTAATCCCGCGGGCGAAGCGGTGAAGATCTCGACGCCGTCGGCTGTGACGCCGACCGAGTGCTCGAACTGGGCCGACAGGGATTTGTCGCGGGTGACTGCAGTCCAGCCATCGCCCAGGATCTTCACGCGCCAGTCCCCGGCGTTGATCATCGGCTCGATCGTGAAGAACATCCCGGGCTGAAGCTTCATGGTGTGAAGCGGATTGCTCCGGTCGACGTAGTGGAGAACCGAGGGCGCGTCGTGGAAGACGCGCCCGAGGCCGTGGCCGCAGAAATCGCGGACCACGGAAAAGCGCTGCGCCTCGGCATGGGACTGGATCGCCCGCGAGATGTCGCCAAGCGTGGCGCCCGGACGCACCGCGGCGATCCCGGCCATCATCGCCTCGTAGGTGACGTCGCAGAGACGACGTGCCTTCACCCCGACATCGCCGACATGGAACATGCGGCTGGTGTCGCCATGCCAGCCATCGACGATGACCGTCACGTCGATGTTGAGGATGTCGCCCGCGACGAGGCGCTTGTCGCCTGGGATCCCATGGCAGACGACGTGGTTGACGGAGGTGCAGATCGACTTGGGAAAGCCGCGATAGCCGAGGGGGGCGGGAATCGCGCCATGGGCGAGTATGAAATCGTGACAGATGCGGTCGAGTTCTTCGGTCGTCACGCCCGGACGGACATGCGGGAAGATCATGTCCAGCGCTTCGGCCGCAAGCCGCCCGGCCCGGCGCATGCCCTCGAAATGGGGTTCGCCATGCAGTTTGACGCGTCGGCCGTCGGTATCGGCCTCCGCATATCGGATCGCGACATCGTCCATCATGCGCCAAGATTATAGGTCGGCGCGTCCATGGCCGCCACCGGTCGCGCGTCGGAATCGAGCCGGGCTTCGGCGAGATCATCCAGTCCCGCCATCGCCGCCTTGGCACGTTCCGGGTGGCGGAGCAGGAGGCCGAGCGCAGTCACCAGTTCGAGCGTGTCGGTCGCGATTCCGCCGTCCTGCTGGGCGAGCGCAAGGCCGGTGAGCGCGGCATCGGCGATCTGCACCGGGGCGAGCGGGAAGGCGTGCGGCACCTCGTGGCGCGCCGCGCGTTCCGCGGCGGCGGCATCCGGAAACTCGGTCTGGCTGCGGCACAGCTCGACATCGCGCGAATGGACGCCCCGGCACCGTATGGGCCGGGTCTCGTAGATTCCGCAGCGTCCGTCTGCCTCGAGGAACGGGCAGGGAATGCGCGCTCGGCGTCGTTCGAGGGCAGTCAGGCTTCCGATGCGCGGTGCCGCCTCGGCGACACGCCGCGCGAGCCGCGCATCGCCCGCGATGACGTCGGCGATGGCGACCGCCTCGACGAGCGCGACGGCGACATGCTGGTGGCAGCATGTCGCGCACCCCGCGGCGCAGGCGATGGCTCCCGCGCGTTCGACCTCGTCCCGGCGCATGGCCCAGGCCGCTTCGAAGGCGTCGCTCGCGCCGCGCCGGGCAGCGGCGGCGCGGCTGGCGCGATCGGGAAGGCGCAGGCCGTCGGTGGCCGCCGCCCGCGCACGCAGTCGCGCGGCCTCAAGAGTGTTGCGCATACGTGTCGTTTCCCGTCATTCCTGACCTCTGCCTCGCGGCCCACGCGACACATACGGAGTTATCCCCATGACGGACAAGATCGTCACCGCTGCCGTGCTCGTCATCGGTAACGAGATCCTGTCCGGCCGCACCCGCGACACGAACCTCGCGTGGCTTGCCGGAGAATTAACCAAACTCGGTATTCGTCTTGTCGAGGCGCGCGTGGTCGCCGACACGCAGGGCGCGATCGTCGCTGCGGTTTGTGATCTCAAGGAGAAATACAACTACATATTTACAACCGGTGGTATAGGTCCGACCCATGACGACATCACCGCCGAGGCCGTCGCGAGGGCGTTCGATGTCCCGCTGGTGCGTCATCCCGAGGCTGTCCGGCGGCTCGAGGCGCATTACGCGACCCCCGCCGATCTGAACGAGGCGCGCCTGCGGATGGCGAATGTGCCAGACGGGGCGGTGCTGATCGACAATCCGATCAGCAAGGCGCCCGGCTTCCGGATCGGCAATGTCCATGTCATGGCGGGCGTCCCCGCGATCATGCAGGCGATGTTCGACGGATTGCGCAGTGAACTCGTCGGAGGCCCGAAAATGCTTGCCAGGACGATCGACGTCGATCTGGCCGAAGGGGTCATGGCGGCCGAACTCGCCGCGATCCAGAGCGCAGCGCCGGAGGTCGAGATCGGCAGCTATCCGCGTATGCGCCAGGGACGGCCGAGCGCCGCGATCGTGCTGCGATCCATCGACGTGGCGGCGCTCGGCCGCGCGGCCGATGCCGTGCTGGCGATGATGCGCGGCTTGGGTGGCGCGCCGCGCGACGACGGATCCGCCCCGGCTTAACCGGGCGTTAACGTGTTGCACGGCACATTTTGGGTTCGAATCAGGGATGTGGCCGTAGCAAGGCCGGGCGGAGAGGGCGATGAGTGTCACCGCGCGTAACGAAGGATCCGACCTGCGGCGCTTGAGCCCGGCGCAACTCTCGACGCTCGTCGAGCTGCACCAGCGTTTTCTGCGGGGCGACGAGGGTGGCGAGCGCGCCGATCTGACATTCGTGGATCTCGCCGAACTCGACCTGACGTCGGTGGACCTTCGTGGCGCGCGGTTGGTGGGCGCCCGTTTCGCGTATGGCCGACTCGGCCAGGCGCGGCTCGCCGGTGCGGATCTCTATGGTGCGGATCTGCGCATGGCGCGGCTCACCGGGGCCGACCTGACCGGTGCGGATCTGCGGGGCGCTTGCATGCGCGGGGCCGATCTCGCAGATGCAGTGCTGAACGATGCGGATCTGCGCGAGGGCGAGATGGCCCGCCGGCCCAAAGGGGCGGCCGCGCAGGGCGGATCCGGCGGGGGCGCGGTCGAACTGACCCGCGCCACGATGCACCGAGCCGTCTTCGCGCGCGCGCGCATGGGCGGTCTTGTCGGGCTGCAGAGCGATTTCACGGATACGGACCTGCGAGGGGCCCAGTTGGCCAACGCGGATCTGCGCAATGCGGTGCTGGTCGGCGCGAATCTGGCTGGCGCCGATCTGTCGGGCTGCAATCTCGCTGGAGCCACCTTGCGCGACAGCGACCTCAGCGAGGTCGCGATCGCCGGTGCGAGTTTCAAGGGCGCGGATCTCGCCGGGGCCATGGTCGACGCCTCCGCCTACGCGGCGCCGGAACTGGCCGGGACCAACCTCGCACGCGCCGACGAGGCGCTGCTGCGCCGGGTGCCGGAAATGCTGCTGGAGCACGCAGCCTGGGTCGCCAGCGGCGGTCGCCAGGGCGCGCGCATCGACCTGGCGCGTGCCGTCCTCGCCGGTCTCGACCTGCGCGGCGCGGATCTGGGCGCAGCGGCGATGTCGCATGTCGTGCTGCGCGGCAGCGATCTCGCCGGCGCCGTGCTCGCCGCGGCGGATCTGTCCTTCGCCGACCTGCGGTCGGCGCGTCTCGAGACGGCCGATCTGCGCGGTGCAAACCTGTTCCGTGCATCCCTGTCCGGCGCGGATCTGTCGGGTGCGGACCTGTCGCCGCTCGAATTGCCCGGCGGCGACGCTCGCCTCATGGCCACGCGCGTCGAGCGCGCACGGCTCGATGGCGCGACGCTGCGCGGGGCCAATCTGCGCGGCGCCAAACTGATGGGGGCGAGCTTTGCCGGTGCCGATCTGCGTGGCGCCGACCTCACCGGCGCGCTGTTGCGCAAGGCGTCGCTGTCGGGTGCGCGTCTCGAGGGCGCGCGTTTCGAAGGTGCCGATCTGCGCGAGGTCGCCGGTCTCTCTTGATGCGCCGTCGTGGCTGGGCTTAGGCTCCAGGTCCGGATCGACAGGCCCGCTTGGCGGAACCGGTAGACGCATCGGACTTAAAATCCGAAGCCCGCGAGGGCGTGCCGGTTCGAGCCCGGCAGCGGGCACCAGCGGACATGTCTTGGCAAGGGGTGGTCATGCGCCGCTATCTCGTGACCGGAGCATCGAGCGGTATCGGAGCCGCCACATGCCGGCGCCTCGCCGGCCCTGGAACATGTTTTCTTGTGCACACCCGCGGCAATCTGGATGGGGCAACGCGGGTCGCGGCCGATCTCGAGTCGCGTGGGGCGCGCACCCTTGTGTCGGCGGGCGATCTCGGCGACCCGGGCTTGCCTGCGCGTCTGGTCGACGCCGCGACCAGCGCGTTCGGGGGACTCGACGTCATCGTCGCCAATGCCGGCTTCGCGGACCGCGCCGGTCTGGCCGACCTCGATCCCGATCGTTTCGACCGCTCCATGGCGGCGATCGCGCGCGCCTTCCTCGGCCTGGCCCGAGCCGCCCATGCCCCGCTCGTGGCGGGGAGGGACGCGCGCATCGTCGCGGTCGGGTCCTTCGTGGCGCATTCCTTTCGCACCGACGGGCCGGTCTTCCTCGCCTCGGCCGCCGCCAAAGCGGCGCTGGAGGCTCTCGTTCGCGGTCTCGCGGTCGAGCTGGGTCCCGATCGCATCACCGTGAACTGTGTGGTGCCTGGCGCGGTCGAGAAGGATCCAGGCCGCCATACGGCGATGACGGAGGCGCAGTGGCGGGCAAGCGTGGCGCGCATTCCGCTCGGGCGGCTCGGTCGGCCCGACGATGTCGCCGCCGCGATCGCCTTCCTGTGCTCGCCCGACGCCGCCTACGTCACCGGTCAGGCCCTGCGCGTCGATGGCGGCCTGGTCATCTGAGTGGCGCCGCCGGGGTCAAGGTTTCTTATGCAGCCACCACGCGGTCTCGTTGAGCGAATAGAGCGGCCGGTAATGCAGGATGCGGCGCGAATCGACGAGGTCCGTGACCTGGTTGTCGAGGACGAGCAACCGATCGCCCTCGGTCACCACGAGGATCGCGTGCGCGACGCGCAGGTTGAGGTCGTCCAGCACGACGATCCGCATCTCGTCGTTGGAGAGGCCAAGCTGGCGCAGCGTCACGAACTTGGCGATCGCATAATCCTCGCAATCCCCGCTTCGGGAGAGGAATTGCAGCGGTGTCGCCCAGTAGTCGCCGGTGCCCCAGGTCGCGCCGTCGACGGCGTAGGGCAGTCGGTTGAAGAACGCATTGACCCGTTCGATCTTCTCGCGACGCGGGCGGTCGGCGAGCCGCACGACGAGCTGGCGCCACTCCCCTGTCGTGCACCGACCCGCGAAGCGTGTGGCACAGGGATCGTCGTAGCCGAACCACTCGTGCATCGCGCGCTCGATCACGCCGGTCCAGCGCTTGAACATTCCGAGATTGGCGTTCTGCGTCTCGGTCGTCCCGAAGATCGCCGGAAAACCGGACGGCGCGGCGACCGCCTTGGCGGCCTCAGCCGGTTGCACCGGCCGGGGCTGTGCGTGCATGGGCGTCGCGGCGAGGACGATTATCGTACCGAGAACAGGCACGACGAGACCGGAGCGCATGGAGGCGTGGATCCTTCTGGGAACGGATGGTCCTTCAGGTACGTTAACGAAACATGAAGATGCGGATTCGCGCGATTCCCTTGATGATGGCGGCTTCCCTCGTCGCGTGGCACGGATCCTCGTCCGGTGCCGAGCCCCGGGACCTTCTCGGGCGCTGGGCGACGGATCCCTCCGATTGCGCCGATAGCCGATATGTCTGGGTGTTCGCCGAGGAGCGTGCCGCGCTGGTCATCAACAACGCGCCAGTGGGCGGTTGGCGTCGCGCGGAGTATCGCGGCGTCGACGGACAGATCGTCGCGGTGATCTTCGCGGGGCCGCCGCACCGCGAACTTCTCTGGCGTCTGATCAAGGACGGGGAGATCGTCGCCGCCGAGCACCGGAACGGAGAGCGTCCGGTACAGAGCCGGTCCTTCCAGTCCTGGCGACGCTGCTCCAATTGAAACTCAAGGCGGTGGGGCGGTCGGGCCAGCGAAGGTACGGCGAAGGCTGACGAAGGCGAGCCACACGGACGCCGCGATCCACGGCCAGAACATCAGTGCGCTCTGCCTGTCCACCAGGACAAGCCCAAGGCTGCATGCAGCCCAGACCAGCATGGATGCGTAGGTGACCGCGCGATGATCGCGCACGCGGATCGGATGCACGAATTTGACCGGAACGAAGGTGAGGACGCCGAGCAGCGCGACGACGACCGCGTTCGCCCATTGCGGACTGTCCAGCACCCACATGATGAACGCGACCACGTTCCAGATGGCCGGGAACCCGACGAAGTAGTTGTCGTGGGTCTTCATGTCGATATTGGCGAAGCAATAAAGCGACGTGACGAGGATGAATCCGGCGCCCGCGAGGCTCCAGGCCGACGGCAGGAGGTCGAACCAGTAGATGAAGATCGCCGGCACAAGGACGTAGGTCAGGTAATCGACCACGAGATCGAGCACCGCTCCGTCGACGCGGGGGATGAGGTCGCGGATCCGCAGCTTGCGCGCCATCGGCCCGTCCAACCCGTCGATGGCGAGCGCAGCGCCGAGCCAGAGCAGGGCTCCGCGGTCGTCGCCGCGGATCACGGCAAGCATGGAGAGCAGGCCCAGGAAGGCGCCGCTCGCGGTCAGGGCATGGACGGCCCATCCCGCCGCGCGACGGGTCGGCGTCGGACCGGGCTCGGTGCCCGCATTTCGGGGTGGATCGCTGGTCATCCGGACACTTTAGTCGGATCGTGGGAGCTAGGCCAAGCCGCGCGGTTTCGCACGGCGCGTGGGCGGGGCCGCCAATGGGTCGTCCGGCCAGGGATGGCGGGGATAACGACCACGCATCTCGCGTCGGACATCCGCATAGCTGCCGCGCCAGAAGCCGGCGAGGTCGCGGGTGACCTGGATCGGCCGGCCGGCCGGCGACAGAAGCCGCAGCGTCAGCGCGACCTGGCCGCGCGCGATTCGCGGGCTTTCGCGCGCGCCGAACATTTCCTGCAGACGCACCTCGAGCGCGGGATCGGCAGGATCGCCGTAATCGACCGGAATGCGCGATCCCGACGGGACCTCGACATGTGTCGGCGCCTCGGCGTCGAGCGCTTGCCGCTGCGTCCAGTCGAGCAGGGTCATGAGGCTGGCATGGACATCGATCCGCGCGAGATGAGCGCGGCGCGTCACGCCGTCGAGCGCGGGCCCGAGCCAGCGGGCAAGCGCCTCCAGCAGGGTCTCGTCGTCGACGGCGGGCCAGCCACCGCGTGGATCGCGGAGCGACAGGAAGGCGATCCGCTGGCGCAGCGCCGTCGCTGCGCGGGTCCAGTCGAGGCAATGCAAGCCGATCGCGCGTATCCCGTCGATCATCGCGGCGGCGACCGCGTCGGGCGCGGCGTCCTCCACCCGCGCGCGATGCAGCACGAGAGCGCCCAGACGGCGTTCGCGCGTCGCCAGGACAGCACCCTCGCGCTCGTCCCAGCGGACACTCTCGACGGTTTCGACCCGATCCGAGAGATCGCTTTCGATCTCCGCGCGCGTGAGCGGCGCGGCAAGAAAGATCCGGGAGTCGCGCGCGCCTCCGTCGAGGTCGGCCACCGCGAGAAACTCGGCAGCGGCCAGCGGATCTTCTGGCGGCAGGAAGGCGCCACGCCCGTTGGCGAGCCGGAACTGGCCATGGGCTCCGCGGCGCTGGGCGATCCGATCGGGCCAGCCCAGCGCGACGAGTGCGCCCGATCCGTCGCTGCGCGTGGCCTCGTCGGCCCCGCCGGTGGAGGCAAGATCGAGTTGCCGTGCGAGGTCGCGGGCAAGCTTGCGCGCCGCCGCCAGCGCGCCGCGATCCGTCGCGCGGCCATCGCCACCGTCACGGTCGCGCAGCGCGTCCACGCGAAGCCGGAGATCCGCTGGCCGCGAAGATCCTGGGCCGCCGCCGCGCATCGGGTCGCGTTCGCCGATCAGGCTTGCGAGCGCGCAGGCAAGACGACCCTCGCCGCGGGCCCGGCCAGCGAGCAGCATATGGGCGATGCGTGGATGCAGGCCCAGCTCGGCCATCGCCTGACCGTGGGGCGTGATCCGCTCCTCAAGGTCGAGCGCGCCGAGCGCGCGCAGGACGTCGCGCGCCTGGCCGAGCGTGGCTGCGGGCGGCTGGTCGAGCCAGCGGAGGGTCGCCGGGTCGCGCACGCCCCAGCGGGCGAGTTCGAGGGCAAGGCTCGCGAGATCCGCCTCGCGGATCTCGGGGCTGGCGAAGGCGGCGAGGGCCCGGTGTTCGGCCTCGCTCCACAGGCGATAGCAGCTGCCGGGTTCGACGCGGCCGGCGCGGCCGGCGCGCTGCTCGGCTGCGGCGCGGCTGGCGCGGAGGGTCTCGAGACGGCCCATCCCGGTGTTCGGGTCGAAACGGGGCGCACGCGCAAGGCCCGAATCGACCACGACGCGGATGCCCTCGATGGTCAGGCTGGTTTCCGCGATCGAGGTCGCGAGCACGATCTTGCGGCGTCCGGGCGCGGCAGGGCGGATCGCGGCGTCCTGGAGTTCGAGCGCGAGATCGCCGTGCAGCGCGACGACATCCGTGCTCGGCGGAAGGTGACCCGCCGCCAGTTCTCCCTCCGTCCGTCGGATCTCGCCAAGGCCGGGCAGGAACGCAAGGATGCT
The DNA here is from genome assembly GCA_964434345.1 of uncultured Acetobacteraceae bacterium. Taxonomy (GTDB): domain Bacteria; phylum Pseudomonadota; class Alphaproteobacteria; order CACIAM-22H2; family CACIAM-22H2; genus CAIOSQ01. The sequence continues at coordinate 30,522 of CAYSUY010000005.1, read as the reverse complement.
CCCCGGTTCCTCGGCCACGGCACGCCGGATCGCCGCGGCCATCGCGCGTTCGAGGCGTTCGCCGGGGGCGGGGCGCTCGAGATGCCGGATGGCGACGGGGAAGCTGCGGCCGCGGCTGCGCACGATCGGGGCGCCGCCGAGCAGGGCCGCGACCGCAGCGGCGTCCAGTGTCGCCGACATCACGAGCAGCCGCAGATCCGGGTTCACCGCGTCCCGTGCGTCGAGGGCGAGGGCGAGCGAGAGGTCGGTCTCGAGACCGCGTTCGTGGAACTCGTCGAACACGACCAGCCCTGTCCCCGGCAGATCGGGTTCGCGCTGCAGCCGGCGCAGGAAGAGCCCGTCCGTGACCACCTCGATCCGCGTTTCGCGCGAGACGCGGGCTTCTCCGCGGACCCGGTAGCCGACGGTGCCGCCGACCTCCTCGCCGAGTGTCGCCGCCATGCGGCGGGCGGCGGCACGCGCCGCGAGGCGGCGCGGCTCGAGCATGACGATGCGGCGCCCCGCCAGCCATGGCGCGTCGCGCAGCGCCAGCGGGACGCGGGTCGTCTTGCCGGCGCCCGGCTCGGCGACCAGCACGGCGGCCGGGCTGACGGCGAGCGCGTCGCGCAGTTCGTCCAGGACGTCGTCGATGGGCAGAGGGGCGGAAAAGCGCGTCAACATCGGTCCGGCCGATGTGGACGCATGGCGCCCGGATGTCAAACCCGCACCGGGCCTTGCATGCCGGGTCGTGAGGATGTTGCCGGACGGGCCGCGCTGCGCGCATGGTGGCGTCATGCAGCGGCTCATGCGCCATGTCCGCGTCTTCGCGATCGGTGCCGCTTTCGGCCTCGCGGCCTATGCGGTCGTGTCCGTGCTCGTTGCGCTGAGCCGTCGCGGTGCCATCCTCCAATGGCTCGCCGGCTGATCCGCATGCGGATGCAAGGAGCGTTTCGATCGCCATGAACGTCGCCCATCATCTCGACCGCATGGCCGCGCTGCGGCCGGACGCTCCGGCGCTTGCGTACGGCGATGCCGTCCGCGCGGGTTTCGCCGAGCTGCGTCTGCGCGTCGCGCGTCTCGCGTCTGCGCTGCGCGGGCGCCTCGGGTTGCTGCCGGGCGACCGGGTCGCGATCGTGATGCCGAACGCTCCCGCCTATGTCGAGATCCTCTACGCGTGCTGGTGGGCCGGCCTTGCCGCGGTTCCCGTCAATGCCAAGCTGCACGCGCGGGAGATCGCCTATGTGCTCGGCCATTCCGGCGCGCGGCTGGTCTTCATGACGGGCGCCACGGCTGGTGTCGTCGCCGACGCCGCGCGCTTCGCCGAGGAGACGCCGCCGCGCATGATCGACGCGGATACGTCCGCCTTCGCTGACCTGTTCGCGGGCGACGTCGCGCCGATGACGGATACGCAGGCCGACGATCTCGCCTGGCTCTTCTACACCAGCGGCACGACCGGCCGGCCGAAGGGCGCGATGCTCAGTCATCGCAACCTGCTGGCGATGACGACCAGCTACTTCATCGACATCGATCCGCTTCAGCCCGGCGGCAGCCAGATCCATGCCGCGCCGCTGAGCCACGGCTCGGGCTTGTACATGCTGCCCTCCGTGGCGCAGGGGAATTGCCAGGTCATCCCGGCATCCGGGCAATTCGACGCCGGAGAATTGCTCGACCTGTTCGGGCGCTGGCCGCATGTGTCGATGTTCGCCGCGCCGACGATGATCAAGCGCCTCGTGGACCACCCGGCCGCAGCTACCGCGGCGGTCGACAGTCTGCGCGTGATCGTATGGGGCGGGGCGCCGATGTATGTCGCGGACATCGAGGCCGCGATCGCGCGCTTCGGCTATCGTTTCGCCCAACTCTATGGGCAGGGCGAGACGCCGATGACGATAACCGGCATGAGCCGTGCGATGCTGGAGCGCTTCCACCGCGATGGGGACGTCGCCGGGTTGGCGTCGGCAGGCTGCGCGCAGAGCGTCGTGCGCGTGCGCATCGCCGATGCCGGCGATCGCGACCTCCCGCCCGGGACGGCTGGCGAGATCCTGGTCCGCGGCGACAGCGTCATGGCCGGCTACTGGCGCAATCCCGAGGCATCGGCGGACGCGTTGCGCGGCGGCTGGCTCCATACCGGCGATGTCGGGGAACTCGACGCGCGCGGCCTGCTTACGCTGCGCGACCGGTCGAAGGACCTGATCATTTCGGGCGGCTCGAACATCTATCCGCGCGAGGTCGAGGAGGTACTGCTCCGCCATCCGGGCGTTGCGGAATGCGCGGTCATCGGCGTGCCGGACCCGGAATGGGGCGAGAGCGTTCTGGCCTTCGTCGTCGCGCGCGTTCCCGGCGCCGTCGACGCGGCGGCGCTCGACGCCCTGTGCCTCGCGCATATCGCCCGGTTCAAGCGTCCGAAGGCGTATCGCTTCGTCGAGACCCTGCCCAAGAACAATTACGGCAAGATCCTCAAGACCGAACTCCGCGCGCTGGCAGCGCGCGGCTAGACCCGGTCGTCGCGTCCGCCGCCGCCGGCCATGCTCTCAGGTGTCTGACGGCCTGGGCGCTTCCCGCTGACCAGGATCGAGCCGACGCCGAACGAGATCGATATGGGTGCGCAGCTCATAGAGCCGGCGGGCATAGGCGAGCGGGACCCTGATCGTCGACACGCTGTCGTCCAGCGCGTCGAGCCGCGCGAAGATCTTCCGCCGCGCGTCGTCCGAGACATCCCCGCGTCCCTGGGCCTCGAGCCGCGCGAGGTCCCGATACCAGCGATAGATCCGCCGCTCCGTCCGCCAGCGATAGAGCGGCGGGCCGATCCGCCAGAGCGGCAGCAGGAGGCCGAGCAAGAGCAGCAGCAGGATCAGGATGCGCTCGCCCCAGACGGCAACCCAGAAGGGCAGGAACCGCGCGAAGATCGACGGACCGTCCTCGATCAGGCGGCGGGCATAGGCGTTGAGCGGGTAGTCGATATGGCTCGCGGCGGGAAACCTGTCGCTCTCGGCGAAGAGTTGCGTGCCGCCGTGGATGTCGCGCGCGGCCCGGGCGAGCAGGTTCTTGAGCGCCGAATGCAGGCCGTCCTGGACGACCAGGGCCGCGACCGGCGCGACGAGCTGCAGGTCGCGCGGCGGGATGTCGCGCGGCAGGTCGATCGCGCCGGCGGGAAGCCGGACCGTGGCGAGATAGGCAAACCGCATGCGATAGGCCTCGGCGCGATCGAAGCCGATCAACTCGAGTGCGGGATCTGCGAAGAGTTCCGCAAGGCTTGGCAGGGGATGCGCGATGACGAACACCGCGGCGTCGATCCGCCCGGACCTCAGGGCATCTCGCGCCTCCCGCCCGGCCAGCGGGAGCGTCTCGCTCGGGCGGAGATCGAGGCCGTTGAAGGCGAGCAGGGCAAGCGCGAGCGCGCGCGTTCCGCTGCCCGGCGGGCCGATCGCGATCTGGCGACCGGCGAGATCCGAGAGACGCGAGATGCCGAGGGACCGGCGCGCGAAGACGAAGACCGGTTCGTGGAAGACGCTGCCCAGGCTCTCGAGCCCTTCGTCCGCCGCAGCCCCGCCGACGCCGCCCTGGACGAAAGCGGCATCGGCTGCGGGCGGGCCGGCACGCAGCAATTCGAGGTTCTCGACCGCGCCGCGCGTGGTGCGGACCGTGACGGTGATGCCGTCCCGGGCGAGGCGCTCGCGATAACGTTCGCCGAGCGCGTGGTAGTAGCCGCCCTCCGGGCCGGTGGCCAGAACGAGGTGGCGTGGTGGCAGAGGCTCGAGCCAATGGGCGGCCGCGGCCAGCACGGCGAGTGCCAGCACTGCGATAGCGGCCTGGATCGCGAGGCGCCTGCGGAGCGGTCCGGAACGGCGTTCCATCGCGCCTCGCCTCAGCGCCTCAGGCCCAGGATGCGGAACAGGGGCGTGGCGCACAGAACGACCAGTACGATACGCGCAAGATGGTGCGTCGCCACGAAGGCCGCATCGACGCCGAGCGCGATGGCGACCAGGCTCATTTCCGCCAGTCCGCCCGGCGCGAAGCCCAGCAGGATCGTGGCGAGCCTGATCCCGGTCGCCTGGGCGAGAAGCACGCTGGCGGCGAGAGCGAAAGCCACCATGATGGCGCCAGCGACGGCTCCATGCATGATCGTGCGGCCGACCTGGGCCAGGGGATAGCCCACGAAACGGCAGCCGAGCGTCGCGCCGACGACCACCTGCGCCGCCGAGAGGATCAGCGTCGGCGGCGCGGAATCGGTTATGCCGAGAAGATGGACGGCCGCCGAGAGGAGCATCGGACCGATCACGCCCGCCGCGGGGATCCTGAGCCGCCCGGCGACGAAAGCGCCCACAACCGCGCATCCGCCAAGGATGAGGTAGTCGTCGAGACCGACCGAAGCCAGCGTGACGTAGCTGGTCCCGCCCGTCGGCGCGGCGACGCCGTCCTGCAGGCGCAGCCAGATCGGGATGCTGAAGACCGCCACGAACACGCGGGTCGCATGGACGAGCGAGATCCGGCGTTCGTCGCCGCCGAGTTGCGCGCCGACCAGCGTCATCTCGTTGAGGCCGCCCGGCGCGGCGGCGAAATAGGATGTGATCGGATCGAAGCCGGCATGACGACGGAAATAGAGCCAGCCCGCCGCGCCGGAGATCAGCCCCCAGACAAGGAGCGCCGCCAGCGTGACTCCCCACTCGCCCATGCGCGCGATCACGGCGGGCGTGAAGCTCGCGCCGAGCATCACGCCGAGGACGGTGATGCAGGAGCCGCGGAGTTGGCGCGGCAACGCGACGCGCAGACCTGCGAGCGCGCAGATCGTGACCGACGTCATGGCGCCGAGCATCCAGGGCAGCGGCAGTCCGGCCCAGGAGAACATCACCCCGCCGAGCGTTCCCGCCGACAGGGCTATCGCCGCCGGCAGGAGGCCCTGGAGCGTCTGGAGGCGCGCCACGAAGGATCAGTCCACGAAGCGCCCGAGCCGCACGGCGGTCTGGCCGGGCAGGAGGCGCTTCGAGGGCATGATCAGGACGCAGTCGTCGTGGGGTGTCACGATCGGCCTGTCGCCGTCGTGGCCGAGCGTGGTGCCTCGCTGCGCGATGACCTCCATGCCCCTGTAGTCGCGCGTGAACGCGAAGTCGCCGGTCGCCACCGTGATTGCCTCGGTGATCTCGATGAGGCGGGCTGGCGAGCGTGCAGCGGAGGGCAGATGGGGCGCCACGTCGTCGGGGTGGAGGGTCCCGAGGTCGCGGAGAACCCGGAGCATGGTCTCGCGTGCGACGTCCGCCGAGGCGCGCTCCCAATGCTGTCCGCATTCCACGAGCAGGGCGTTGCGCGGACTGGCGGGATCACCGAAGGCGCCGTAGTCGCGCATCCGCTTGCCAGCCGCGTGACCGGCGTCGCTGACGATCATCGCGGGGTAGCCGATCCGGCGGGCCCAGGCGCGTCCCTTGTCGAGCGGTCCGCACAGCATCAGCGGATCGGTGGCGTGCTGCATCGAGTGGATGTCGAGCAAAAAATCGGCCGCGTCGACGACCGGACGCAGGGCGCGGGCGCGCCGCGTCTCCGACGTGTCGCGGGCCCCCTCGAGCACGTCGAGGCCCCAGACGCGGTTGAAATCCTCGTCGACGAAGCGCGAGCGGGACGGCGCGATCGGATCGAAGCGCGCATAGGCCTCGACGTTGCAGAAGGCGAGGGTCAGCGTGCCGCACCGCGGGCGCAGCCCCGTGCGCATCAGCCAGTCAAGGGCGATGGCACCGCAGAGTTCGTTGCCATGGACGACCGCCGTCAGCAGGACATGCGGGCCGGGCTCCGGAGACGTGAAGCGGTGGACATGATCGATCCCGACATTCCCATGCCTGTAGACGCTGATGTCGGGCGGCGAGAGTTCGACAGGCATGTCGTCGCTGGGCAGGGCGGGGGACAAGGCGAAGCCTCCGGTGGCGGGCAGGGTCGGAACGGGCGTGCGGCTCAGCTGCGGCTGGCGACGCGCTCGAGGATGCGGTCGAGAAAGGCCTCGCACTGCGCGACTTGATCGAGCGCGATGAACTCGTTGGGCTTGTGCGCCTGATCGATGCTGCCGGGACCGCAGACGATGGTCGGTATGCCGCTCGCCTCGAAAAGCCCGGCCTCGGTACCGAAGGCCACCTTCGAGGTTCCGTTGGCGCCGGTCGCGGCCTTGCACAGCGCGGTGATCTCCGCGCCCTCGTCGGTCGCGAGGCCCGGGAAACTCGAGCGCTCCTCGAAGCGGAAACCGGTGTCCGCCTGCACCGCGTGCATCTGCGGTTCCAGTTCGTCGCGCGCGAAGCGTTCGGCCTCGGCGAACAAGGCGCGCGGATCGTGCGCCGGCAGGTGGCGGAACTCGAATTCGAAGCTGCAATCCTTCGGCACGATGTTGAGCGCGGTGCCGCCCTGGATGACGCCGGTATGGACAGTCGTGAAGGGGATGTCGAATTCGTCGTCGAAAGGCCCGTCCGTGGCGAGGCGACGGCCGATGCGGTTGAGATGGGCGATGAATTCGGCCGCGTACTGGATCGCGTTGACCCCGCGGGGCGCCAGCGAGGAATGGCACTCGAAGCCCCGGACATGCGCGCGGATCGACAGCTTGCCCTTGTGGGCCCGGATGACCTTCATTTCGGTCGGCTCGCCGACGATGCACGCATAGGGGCGGACCGGCCGGCGCGACAAGCCCTCGAGCATGCGCCGCACGCCGAGACATCCGACCTCCTCGTCGTACGAGAACGCGAGGTGGACCGGCGTCGCACGTACCGCCGCCTTGATCCGCGGCACCATCGCCAGCGCGACGGCGACGAAACTCTTCATGTCGCATGTCCCGCGACCATGCAGCCGTCCGTCGCGCTCGACCACGGCGAAGGGATCGGTGTCCCATTCCTGGCCGTCGATCGGGACGACGTCGGTATGTCCCGAGAGCACAAGTCCCGGACGGTCGACGGGGCCGATGGTGGCGAAGAGATTGGCCTTGCGACCCGTCTCGTCGTGGAAAAGCTCGCAGTCGATACCTTGCCCGGCAAGATAAGCGCGGACAAATTCGATCAGTTCGAGATTCGAATCGCGGCTGGTCGTGTCGAAGGCGACAAGCCGGCGGATCATGTCGAGGGATGCGGAGCTCGGGCGGGCCATGTCTCGGCACTATAGGCGCGGGAGCCGCCTTCGCAAGCTGCGCGCGCCGGCGTGTGCCTCCCGGCAAGGGACGGCTTGCGGTCGGCCTTGCGAGGTGCGATAGGCTGCGACAGACGAACGACCCGTCGCCCATGTGGAGGCGCCGGGCACGGGCAGGTGAGGACTGGACATGATCGAGCGTGTCTTGCGCGCCATTCGGGCGACTGGAGCCCTGGCGCTCGGCGTGCTGGCGGCCCTCGCTCCGGCGCTGACCCCTGCCGGTCCGGCAGCGCGCGCCCAGGACCTGACGATCGCCGTTCAGGGCGCCATCACATCCATCGACCCGCATTTCCATGCGCTGGCTCCGAACGCGAACGTGGGCGCGCATATCTTCGACCGTCTCGTGCATCAGGACGAATCGCAGCGCCTCATCCCTGGGCTCGCGACCGCCTGGAAGACGGTCGACGACCTGACCTGGGAATTCACGCTGCGACGCGGGGTGAAATTCCACGACGGGAGCGATTTCGACGCCCACGACGTGGTCGCGACATACAAGCGCGTTCCCTGGGTGCCGAACTCGCCCTCTTCCTACACGGGCTTCGTACGCCCGATCGTCGAGACGGTGATCGTCGATCCCTTCACGCTGCGGCTGAAGACGGCCGCGCCGGCGCCGCTGCTGCCGACCATGCTGTCGGCCGTCAACATCGTCAGCCGCAAGGCGGTCGAGGCGCCGACGGCCGAGTTCAACGCCGGCAGGGCGGCCATCGGCACAGGTCCGTTCCGCTTCACCGAATTCGTTCCCAACGACCGCGTGGTGCTGTCGCGCAACGACGCCTATTGGGGCGACAAGGCGGCCTGGACCAAGGTGACCCTCAAGCTGATCTCCAACAACTCCGCGCGCACGGCGGCGCTGCTGGCCGGCGACGTGCAGATGATCGAGGCGGTGCCCAGCGCCGATCTTCAGCGACTGCGTGCCAATCCGCAGGTCACGCTGCATCGCAAGACGTCCAATCGCGTGATCTACATCGCCTTCGACCAGGCGCGCGACCAGACCCCGTTCGGGACCGACAAGGCAGGCGCGTTGCTGCCGAACAACCCGTTCAGGGATGTCCGGGTCCGCCAGGCGATCAGCAAGGCCATCAACCGGCCGGGGATCGTCGACCGGGTTTTCGAAGGCGACGCCATCGCAGCCGGCGGCTTGCTGCCGGAAGGGTCCTTCGGCGCCTCCCCGAGGCTCAAGGCAGAGGCGCTCGACCAGGAGGGCGCGCGTGCCCTGCTGGCGGCGGCCGGCTACCCCAACGGCTTCGCGATGACGCTGCACGGTCCGAATGACCGCTATCCCAATGACGAGCGCGTGCTCCAGGCGATCGGCCCCATGCTGTCGCGCATCGGCATCGACACCAAGGTCGTGACCCTGCCCTGGGCGACCTATGCGTCGCAGGCCAGCGCGCCCACCCATGCGTTCAGTGCGATGCTCTTCGGATGGGGCAGCAATACCGGCGAGACCTCGGACAGCCTGCGCGCGCTGCTCGCGACACCCAACCGGGAGAAGGGCATGGGCGCCTCCAACCGCGGCCGGTACGCGAACGCGCGCGTCGACAGCATGCTCGAGACGGCGCTGGCGACGGTGGACGACACGCGCCGCGAGGCTTTGCTCTTCGAGGCCAGCGAGATGGCGCTTGGAGAGGCGGGGATCGTACCGCTCTATTATCAGGTCAATACCTGGGCGACGCGGCGCGCCGTGACCTATGCGCCGCGCCAGGACGAGTATTCGCTGGCGCTGTTCGTGCGCCCGGCGAACTGACGGCGACAGGCGAGGGGAGGCGCGCGCGATGTCCGTGTTCATCATCCGCAGGCTCATGCAGAGCGGCGCGGTGCTGGTCGTGATGTCGCTGATCGTCTTCTTCGGCGTCTACGCGATCGGCGACCCCATCGAGATCTTCATCTCGCCGGAAGCGGACCAGATCGAGCGCGAGCGCGCCAAGGTCGCGCTGGGCCTCGACCGGCCGGTCTGGGCGCAATACTTCGCGTTCGTCGAGGCGGCTCTCGGCGGCGATCTCGGGCGGTCTTTCGTCTTCAACATCCCGTCCATGAC